>DATDGW010000564.1:0-19105 GCA_036521895.1 Candidatus Sulfotelmatobacter sp.
TGGGCAGATCGATGACCAGCCGCGGCGGTGAATCGAGCAATTGGATCTCAGGAATCACCGGGCTGCTGGAAAGAATTTCGACCGCGGGCGCTCCTCGCTCATGCACGATGCGAACACTCGTCACCAGCGGTGGCGGGCCAAAGGTCTGGGCCGCAACCCCGGCAGCCCAAAGCGCCGTCATCATCAAGCACACCGACTTGAGCCCAGGTCGCCGCAAAGAATCCCTCAGTGGAAGCTTGAAGGAAACATATCAGGCGGCAGGGGTGGGGTGCTAGCGGTCTGTGGGGTCAGGTGTCAAGGTTTCGAAGGTTAAAAAGTCAGTCGCTCCCTGCACCACAAAAGACCCCAACCTTTCAAACCGTGAACGCGGATAACTTTGAAACCTCTGAAACTTTGAAACTTGCCCATTCATGCTTCGGGCAGAAACTCGTACTCTTCAATCACGGCGGCCACGGCGAGTTTGCCGTCAGCCCGTCCGTCTTCCACCCGTACGACGCGACCCTTGCATTGCACGCGAATGCTTTCCGTGAGTGTGATCTCGGGCGGCAGAGTCAGTGTGAAGCCAATGGGCGATCCCTGAGCTACGGAAGACTCCAGATAAAAACAAATGCCTCGCGCGCTGACGTCGCGAAGTTGCGCAGGCTGTGGGGAGCTGTCGTGAACGACCGTGACCGGTACGCGGAGTGGAAAACGTCGTGCACCCCTCTTCTCCTGCTGGGGCTCAGCCATTTGCGTCCTCCAAGTGGCGGTGAAACAGCGTTTTAACTGATGCAGCGAGGATGCTCCGCGCCAGCGCCGAGGTCAATACCACCGTTGGGTCAGCGGGTGGCCCATTCAGGCGAGGCATGCCATACAGATTTCAGACTGTAGATTGCAGACTGTAGAACCGCGGTCCAGCATCGCCAATCTGCAGTCCTAAACCTCGCAATCCGCAATCTGCAATCGTCCTCCGGTGTAAGCTGGTAATAGGAGCGGCACGCTTGATTTTCGTACTCGACAACTACGATTCGTTCACCTACAACCTGGTGCAGTACATCGGCGAACTGGGCGCTGAAGTTGAGGTCCGCCGCAACGACCAAGTCACGGTGAGCGAAGTGGAGAAGATGCGTCCGCAGCGGATCGTTGTCTCTCCCGGGCCCTGCACGCCGCATGAAGCGGGTATCAGCATCGATCTCATCCGCCATTTCGCAGGAAGAGTTCCGGTGCTCGGGGTCTGCCTCGGACACCAGGCGATCGGCGAGGCCTTCGGCGGACGCGTGGTTCGCGCCGCTCATCTCATGCATGGCAAGACCAGCGCCGTGATGCACGACAATCGAACCGTCTTCCAGGGTCTCCCCATGCCCATGACGGCAACGCGTTACCACTCGCTCATTGTCGAGGAAAAAGATTTGCCCCCCGACTTGGAAATCAGCGCATGGACCACCGAAAAGGACGGCACCCGCACCATCATGGGCCTGCGCCACCGCCGCCTCCCGGTGGAGGGAGTGCAGTTCCATCCCGAAAGCGTCCTCACCGACGCGGGCAAGAGGCTCGTGGCCAACTTTCTGCAGTTGTAAGCGCGGCCCCGAGAGATCTGATCATCATTAGGAGCGCCAGCCCATCACCGGCCGCGGGCCTTATCCACGGCTCGCAGCAGAGCCTGTGCTTTGTTTATCGACTCCTGAAATTCACTGGCGGGGTCGGAGTCCGCGACAATACCCGCTCCCGCCTGCAAATACGCTTTCTTGCCCCGCATCAGCAACGTGCGGATACCGATGCAGGAATCGAGATTCCCCGCGAAGTCCGCATAGAGCACCGACCCACCGTAGATTCCGCGCCGCGTCGGCTCCAGGTGCTCGATGATCTGCATGGCCCGCACCTTGGGCGCGCCGCTGAGTGTTCCCGCCGGGAAACATGCGGCGAACGCGTCGAGCGCATCGAGATCCTTGCGCAACGTTCCTTCCAGCGCCGACACCAGATGCATCACGTGCGAATAACGCTCCACGTACATCAGATCTTTCACCTTGACCGACCCGTAGTCACTCACTCGTCCAAGGTCATTGCGGCCCAGGTCGACCAGCATCACGTGTTCGGCACGCTCTTTTTCGTCGGTGCGCATCTTCTGTTCGAGGCGTAAGTCCTCAGCTTCGTCGCGGCCGCGGGGATGGGTGCCCGCGATCGGCCGGTATTCGAGTTTGCGCCCGGTGACCCGCACCAGCATCTCGGGAGACGACCCCAGAATGTGCGTATCGCCGGAACGCAGAAAATAAAGGTAGGGCGACGGATTCACCTGCCGGAGCGAGCGATACAAATCAAACGGAGCAACCTCGGGCGTGAAGTCGAGCCGCTGCGAGAGCACCACCTGAAAGATGTCGCCCGCGGCAATGTATTCCTTGCAGCGCTCCACGCCGCGCAGGAACGTCTCACGCCGCGTCCCCGCATGGACCTTGAGTTTTCCCGCTTTAGCTTTGGCTGATTTGCGCCACAGCGCCGGACTCAGTCCCGCCGCGAGTTTCCGCTCGACAGCGGCTATGTCGCGCAGCGCGCGCTCGTATGCACGCCTCGGACTCTCGCGTTTAACGTCGGCGGCCCCCACAATGTGAATCTGGTGCCGCAAGTGGTCAAACGCCAGCAGGCGGTCAAAGAACATTAGCTCAGCGTCGGGCAAGGCCAAATCATCCTTTGCGTGATGGCCAATCTTTTCCAGCTGGCGAACCACGTCGTAGGCAAAATATCCGACCGCGCCCGCCGTAAAAGGAGGCAGTCCGGCAACGGTGGCAGGCCGATGCTCGCGCAGCAAGCGCTTCACCACCTGAAAAACATTATCTTCCACCGTTTCGCGCCGGCGTCCGCGCTCAATCTCGACAGCTCCCTGCCGGGCCGTCACGCGCATATAAGGCCGCGCGCCAAGAAATGTGTAGCGTCCAATCTGCTCACCGCGCTCGACCGATTCGAGCAAGAACGCGTGCGGTTCTGTGTCCGCAATGGCCAGAAACGCGGAGACGGGCGTCAGCAAATCTGCGCTCACAGATTTCACCACTGGCACGAGCGTGGCCTCTCGGGCCAAACGCGAGAATTCCTTGTAGTCCGGTTGCAACATCGTTTTGCGATCCAAACCGCCGCTTCGGCGGGTTTTTAATTATAGGCGACGCGCGCGAGACGGCAGAATCGTTGCCCAACGAGCGCAACCTGTGATGCAATCACTGCCATGAATCGCCGAAATTTTATTCGCCTCTCCGCCGTTTCTGCCCTGGCTTTGTCTCGCCCCTTCGCCTTTGCCGAGACCAACCCGAGCCCTGCAGTCCGGCTGACGCTTCGCGCCGACCGGCTCGGCAACAAGATCGCCGAAGACTTCACCGGACTGAGCTATGAATCCGCGCAGCTCGGCAATCCCCATTTCTTCTCGGGCGCAAATACCGAACTTGCGGGCTTTCTACGGCGGCTGGGGGGCTCCGGCGTTCTACGGATCGGCGGCAACACCAGCGAGTATTGCTACTGGACTCCGGATCCCGCGAGGCGGGCCAACGTGCCGAGCGACGCCCGAAATCTGGAGAGCATGCGCACGGGAGGCAAGGCGAATCCCGTCGCCTTTGGACTCGGGGTCGGTCCCGATACCGGCAAAAAAGCTCCGGCGCCCGTGAATATCACGCCCGAAGCAATTCGTAATTTGCGCGAGTTCCTCGACGCCTGTGGATGGAAGCTCATCTACGGCCTGAACCTGGGCACCGGCACCGCGGAGGATGCAGCCGACGAGGCTGCCCACGTGATGGATGCGGCCGGCTCGAAGCTGATTGCATTCCAACTCTGCAACGAACCCGATCTTTTCTTTCGCAACCGAATTCGCAAAGCTGATTACGATTTCAAACAATTCGCCGTCGAATGGCAGCATTTTTATCAAACGATCCGCGCGGGTGTTCCGAATGCACCCTTTGCCGGACCGGACACTGCCTACAACAACGCGTGGCTCGTCCCTTTCGCGAAGCAGTTCAAGCGCGAGGCCGAGTTCCTTTCGCAGCATTATTACGCTGAGGGTCCGCCGACCGACCCGTCCATGACAATCGAGCGACTGCTCCGGCCAGATCGGAAGCTGCAGGACGAGTTCGAAGGCATGAAGGCAACCATGCAGGAGTCCGGCCTATCCTTCCGGCTGGCAGAAACGAACTCCTGCCACCAGGGAGGCAAGCAGGGTGTGAGCGATACTTTCGCCTCCGCGCTCTGGAGTGCCGACCTCATGTATGAGCTCGCATCAGCGGGTGGTACAGGCATCAATTTCCACGGCGGCGGTTATGGCTGGTACACGCCGATTGCGGGCACGCAAGAAACTGGATTCCTCGCCCGGCCGATCTATTACGGCATGTTGCTGTTTTCCCAGGCCGGCGCGGGGGAGTTGGTCGCGAGTCAACTCGACCATCCGGAACTGGCGCCTCTGCTGACGGTTTACGGCCTGCGCAGCAACACGGGAGCAATCAAGGTAGCGGCGTTCAACAAGAACCTGGACCGTGGCGTGCGCCTCACCATCGATCCGGGGCAACGAGCACAGCGCGTAACAGCGCTGCGTCTGCATGCCCCGCGAGTGGACGACACCACGGACACGACCTTCGGCGGAGCGCCGGTCGGGGCAGGCGGCGCATGGTCGGCCTCGCGGGACGAAACACTGCCCCTTGAAAACGGAGTCGTGGCCCTCGACCTTCCGGCTGCGAGCGCGGCCTTAGTCACGTTCGAAAGCCAATAATGCCACTGTCGTCCTGTTCAGCGGGTTCCGGTAAAAAAGACGCATCCTATGGCCAACGATTGCAGGGGTCTATCGTCAATCAACTGGAATGAGCGGGTTCCCGTCGATGGGTACTCCGCACTTGGAGCAGAATCATGAGCACAACCGTCGCTGCCAGACCCCTCACCGCTGAGACCGCCTCGAAATCCCGCATCGCTTCCATCGACCTCATCCGCGGTGCGGTCATGATCCTGATGGCCATCGATCACGTACGCGTCTATTCCGCCGTTCCTCCCGGAGGCCCAACGGCGGGTGTCTTCTTCACCCGCTGGATCACCCACTTCTGCGCGCCTGCGTTCATCTTCCTGGCCGGCACCAGCAGCTTCCTCTACGCACGCAAGCACGACCACGTGTCGCGGTATCTGCTGATCCGGGGCGCGTGGCTCATCCTGCTCGAATTCACATTTCTGCGCCTGGCCTGGACCTTCAACTTCGATTTCCGCCACTACGAGATGGCCGGTGTCATCTGGGTGATCGGGTGCTGCATGATTCTGATGGCTGGACTGGTCAAACTGCCGCTGGCTGCGGTCGGAACGATAGGCCTAGTCATCATCGGCGCCCACAACCTGATGGATCCTCATATGCGCGCGCTGCTGGAAACGCTCGACCAAAACCCGCTCTCCGGTCTCTGGAAAATCATGTACGTGGGATTCTTCGCCGGCCCAATCCAGTTTGGTGCCGATGGACCCAACCTCATCGTGCTCTATTCGATCATCCCCTGGATTGGCGTCATGGCGGCTGGTTACGCGTTCGGAAAAATCCTGACCTTGGAGCCCGCGCCCAGAAGGCGGCTCTGCCTGACGATCGGACTCTCAGCCATCGGAATTTTTCTTGTCCTTCGCGGACTCAATTTGTACGGAGATCCGCGCCCCTGGCATGCCGCCGTGGCCGGACGGAACGGTCAACCGCCCATGCCAGGTCTCTTTGCCTTCCTGAACACCGCCAAGTACCCGGCGTCGCTCGATTTCCTTTTGATGACGCTCGGCCCCATCATCGCCCTGATCCCTGTGCTCGAAAACATGCGCGGACCCATCTCCCGCGCGATTACGCTGTTCGGGCGCGTGCCGTTCTTCTTCTACCTGCTTCACATCCCCTTGATCCACGCGCTCGCACTGGTCGTGTCGAAGGTGCGGCTGGGCTTCGTCAGTCCGTGGCTGTTCACCAACCACCCTATGGGCAATCCGGAGTCACCCGACGGCTACGTCTGGAGCCTTCCTGTTCTTTACCTGGTATGGGCGATCGCAATCGTGCTGCTGTATTTCGCATGCCGGTGGTTTGCCGCGCTTAAACTCAGGCGTAACGACTGGTGGCTCCAATACCTCTAGGGCGGCAAAGCGCTTATCCCGCGCCTGGCCGCGAAACTTTAGTCACTTGTTACCCTCTGGACAACCACTAGAATCGTGAGTATCCCGAGTATTATGAACATCTTGGGTCTCGGCAAAGGTGAGTGCTGCTCCCCTGCCCAGAAAACCAGCTGAGCGGACGCAGCAATCGAATTGACGGGACGATTTCTTGCGGTCGAAGATTACGGATTCAGCAAACATCAGAGTTTATGCGAGTTAAGTTTTGGGGCGTGCGCGGTTCCACGCCCACTCCACAGGCCGAGAATCTGCGCTACGGAGGCAACACCTCATGCGTGGAAGTGCGCGTCGGAGACGAGATCTACATCTTCGACTGCGGCACCGGATTCCGCGTACTGGGGCACGAACTGAAGCGCGAGTTCGCTGACCGTCCCTTCGCCGCGCACGTTTTCGTTTCGCACTTCCACTGGGACCACATTCAGGGCATGCCGTTCTTCCGCCCCCTCTACGAAAATCCCAACAGCCAGCTTGTCTTCCATTCGTCGAGCCGCACGCGCGGTCTCGAGCAGGTGATGGCCGAGCAGATGGCTTCGCCCTACTTTCCCGTCAATCTCGATCAGATGACCGGGAAGCGTGACTTCTACAACATCGACAATGGATGCTTGCCTATGGCCGACGGCACGCGCATCAAGACCGCGTGGCTCAATCATCCGCAGGGTTGCATGGGATTCCGCCTCGAGACCAAAGAGGGTGTGCTGGTCTACGCCACTGACAATGAGCCCGGCGAGCCCATCTTCGACAAGGCCGTGCGCAAACTGGCCGAAGGCGCCGACGTCCTGATCTACGACGCGCAGTATCTTCCCGAGGAGTACGAAGCCCGCCGCCGCGGCTGGGGACACAGCCACTGGCGCGAAGCCGTCAACGTCGTCATGGAAAGCGGCGCAAAAGAATTGATTCTCTATCATCACGACCCCGACCACACTGACGCCATGGTCGATCAAGTCGTCACCGACGCCCGCAACTATTATCCCAAAGTCCGTGCCGCCGCCGAAGGCTTGGAGATTCTGCTGTAAGAACGCCACTGTTCACCCTAAGGTAACCAGCTTGCCAGGTCAGGACTTCCTACAATCTTGATCATGGATCGAGGTGCAAAAACGGCGCTTCTCCTAGCCCTCTTTACTCGTCATGTTATCTGACGGTGAAGAATGGCCGGTACCTCCCGCGTCGATTCGAGTTGAGGATGGCCCCGTTTTCATTCTGAGTGGAAAAGGAAAATTGGCGACGTTAACGGTATACGGGCCATCCAGCGGAACTAGAATCGCCAGGCCCGATCCGTTCAACAAATGCGCAGCAGTCTGGGAGATTGAGTGCGAGCATGGCCTGCTTATGGGTGCTCGTATGGAAGACCTTCGCATGCCCTGCGGAACGATTCCCAGTGACTGCCACCAGACTGTACCAACGCCAGTGCAGAGCCCTCCTCATCTTGCTTCAGGCAGCATTTACCACTTCAACGTATGGTCCAACCTTGCTGGAGGGTTAGGCGGCGATTTCTACCTCGATAGGTTGGGAGCCGTGTTGCCTGTGGACGTGGACGGTTGCGCGATGATGAACGCCGGAGGGTGGGTCAGGGTGAACTGCAAGACCGGCGCACCATTCGTCGAACCCACCGACATCGAGGCTTTGGTTCGAGAGCACCGGCGAAAAGGCCCTTTCACACCACCGCCAGACCCCGCCCATCATGGCCTTCGTTCGCGAGTCGACTGAGCGTCCAAAGCTAACCCGGCCTATGTCGGTGACTGAATTTCCGAGTTGCCCATGGCTCTTACGAATTCTTGCTAACTTCTTCCCGCCCCGGACGTCCCCTTGTATACAAAGGGGGAACTGTGAGAGTCTCCCTTGGATTGCTAGGGGTACGCATGGACACAGCCAAGCTTGAATTTGTTCGCGGCACGCTGGATGTTCTGATTCTCAAGGCCCTGGTCTGGGGACCGCTTCATGGTTATGCCATCACGAACCTGATTCGCCGTCAGAGTGACGATGCGCTGTTGCTCGAAGAGGGCACCCTCTATCCCGCCCTGTGGCGCCTGGAAAACAAGGGGTTGCTGGACGCCGAGTGGGGGCTTTCCGAGAACAATCGCAAGGCCAAATTCTATCGGCTCAATTCTGAGGGCCGGCGTCAACTGCGTCATGAAGTAAGAACATGGGAGGCGTATGCAACGGCGGTGGCCAAGGTGCTCGGTGCGACACAGCCTCCTCTGCCGGAGGAAATTGGATGACCCCGACTCCGATGTGGCGTCGCTACTCGCGTCTGTTCGGTCCCGACCCGGCCGCCGACGTGAAAGACGAGTTGAGCTTTCACCTGCAAGCCAAGATTGACGACCTCGTCCGTCAGGGCTGGCGCCCCGAAGCCGCCCGCCAGGAAGCCGAACGCCAGTTCGGAGATCTGCTCGCCGTCCAACAAATCGGGGTGCGCTTAGGAGAGAAAATGGAACGCCGCAAACGCCTCAAGGATTACGGGAGCGACTCACTGCAGGACCTGCGCTACACCTTCCGCACACTCGGCCGCGATCCGAGTTTTGCCACCATCTCCATCCTGATCCTGGCCCTCGCTATCGGAGCCAACATCGCCGTCTTCAGCGTGGTCAACACGCTGCTGCTGCGCCCGTTGCCCTTCCCCGATTCGCATGAGCTCGCCTGGATTGCTCCACCTCCGACCAACTGCGGCCTCTCCTGCGCCACCTACTCCGCCGACGCCTATGAAGAATTCCGCGACCAGAGCCGCGTCTATCAGGTCGTGACGGGATATATGGCCTTCAGCACCGCCGACAATCTTCGCCTCACCGGACGCGGGGAGCCCCAACCGGCCACGGGCTTTGAAGTCATCGGCAATTTTTTCCAAGTTCTCGGTGTCCGCCCCGCCAGGGGCCGTTTGTTCTCCCCGGAGGAGGCTCGCGCCGGAGCGCACCCCGTGGCCTTGCTCGCCAACGCCTACTGGCGGAGTCAATTCAACTCCGATCCAGCCATCGTGGGCAAAGCCATCGAACTGAGCGGAACGCCGACCACGATTGTGGGCGTTTTGCCCGACAGCTTTGACTTTGGCGCGGTGTTTTCCCCCGGTGCGAAAGTCGATCTCTTCACTCCACTCGACTTGAATCGGGAGCGCGACTGGGGCAACATCGTCACTCTCCTCGGCCGGCTTAAGCCGGGTGTGACCGTGGCCCAAGCTCTCGACGATGCCAACCGCGTCGCCCCCAGCATGTACTTCAATACGAAATATCCCCAGACTCTGGGCCGCTATAAAGGCGATCTGATTCCGGTGCCGCTGAAGGACTACGTAACCGGCAAGCTGCGCCGTTCTCTGATTGCTTTGTGGTGCGCCGTGGGCGCGATTCTGCTCATCGCCGGCGTGAATCTCTCCAACCTGCTCCTGGCCCGCGCCTCCGCCCGCGCCAGGGAGTTTGCGGTACGTGGCGCACTGGGAGCGACTCGCGGCCGCATCGTACGCCAGTTGCTCATGGAGAGTGTTGTGCTTTCCGGCGCGGGCGCGGTCCTCGGCCTCGGACTCGCGCGCACGCTGATCGCGTGGCTCGCCCACCAGGGATCGGTGGCTCTGCCTCTGCTCAGTAACCTGCGCATCGACGGCCAGGCTCTGGCATGGACCGTGATCGTCGCAGTTTTCACCGCAACCATTTTCGGCCTGCTGCCAGGACTTAAGATCGCCAGCGGTAATCTCCAGGAGGTGCTCAAGGAGTCCGGCCCGGGAGCGGGACTGGGCCGCAATCACGAGCGCGTTCGCGCCGTTCTGGTCGTCACTGAGGTAGCCTTGGCCTGTGTGCTGTTGGTGAGCGCTGGCCTGCTGCTGCGGAGCTTCGTCAAGGTGCTCGACGTGGACCTCGGCTTTCAGCCCGACCGTGCCGCCTCCATCAAGGTCGATTACGACGACAGCGCCCCCACCGAAGACGCCAGCCGCGCCAAACGCGCCGCAATCTTCCAGCAGATGCTCGCCCGCGTGAGCGCGTTGCCGGGCGTCGAAGCCGCGGGCATTTCCGACTATCTTCCGCTCGGGCCAAACCGCGAATGGGATACGCCCGTGCCCAAAGGAAAGATTTTCGGTCCGGGCGAACTGCCGGACCCGCTGGTCTACGTGATTACGCCGGGATTCATCCACGCCATGGGGATCCGGCTGCACGGTCGCGACTTCACCTGGGCCGACGGACCGCACAGCGAGAAAGTTGTCCTCATCAACGCCTCTGCCGCCCGCGTCTACTGGCCCGGAGAGGACGCTGTTGGCAAGATTCTCATGCGTGGCAACGAGGAAGACCGCGTGGTCGGCGTCGTCGACGACGTCCACGAAGAAACGGTAGAAGGCGGAACGGGCTCGCAGATTTACTACCCGGCAACGCAGCAAGGGCCGTCGAGCGCGCAGCTGGTGGTCCGCACCAGCCTGCCGCCCGCGACCCTCGCCGCGAGCGTCCTCGGCGCGCTTCGCGAACTGAATGCACAACAGTCAGCCGCGGAATTCCGCCCCATCCAGACCATCGTCGACCGCGCCGTCTCCCCCCGCCGCTTTTTCATGCTGCTCGTAGCGGCGTTCGCGGGCCTCGGCCTGCTACTGGCCGCGCTCGGCATTTACGGCGTCATCTCGTACGCAGTCACGCGGCAAGCGCATACCATCGGCATCCAAATGGCGCTCGGCGCCAGCGCAGGCCGAGTGCAGCGCCAAGTATTGGCCGGCACGCTGCGATTGGCGTTCGCAGGAATGCTGGTCGGCACATTAGCTGCCCTCGCAGTGGCTAGGCTCATCACTTCGCTGCTGTTTGACGTCTCGTCCTGGGATGTGCCGACTTATCTCGGAATGGCGGTTGCGCTGCTGCTGGTGGCAGCCATCTCCGGCTACTTGCCCGCGCGGCGCGCTTCCGGGGTCAACCCGATGGAGGCATTGCGCAGCAATTGACGCAACCGGTTGGCCGCCTCTCGCATTAGAGAAAAAGGCTGGCCCACCTTTCGCGATTTTCCCAAGGTGGGCACCACGAACCCCATTCTCACCTTCACTTGAATCGCCTGACACCATCTGTCCGTGGTGCCCACGCTTCGAACGTCGCGCAGCGTGGCGCAGCCCGAGTCGAGGCGATCCAAAGATGGGCCTGCGCCCATGAATCGCAGAACGTTCCTGACTGGAGCAGCCTCCGCAATCGCGGTTTCCAGCGCAATCGCGCAGCCGCTCGCTCGCGAGGTCCATGCGCTTCTGGTGAACGCAGCGCCCGCCCCCAGCAAGCATCCGCAGCGCCATCACCATGGGGGAGTTCTCCTGGATCGAGCGCCGCTGGCCCGGCCACAAGGATTGGGACCGCGCGCTCGACGAACTCCGCGAGCGCGGCTACGATGCAGTTCGTATCGACCCCTTTCCCCACCTGCTCGCCGCCGACCCTCAACAGACATGGACGCTCTGGCCCCAGTGGAACACGCAGATGTGGGGGTCGCCCGATGTCAACCGCATCGTGCTGCTGCCCGCGCTCTTCGACTTTTTCGGCAAGTGCCGCGATCGCGGCATCATGGTCGGACTCTCCACCCGGTACAGGAGGATGACGCCGACACGCGCATGACAATCACGGGCCCCGACCTGTTGGCGGCGAATTGGATCAAGACGCTCGACCTCATGTCGCAAGCCGGCTTCCTCGATTCCATCCTCTGCACGATCTGTGCAACGAGTGGCCCGGCGAGGACTGGGCTCCGTTCGTCAAGCCCCGGATGACGTACGGCGACTGGGACCAACCTGCGTCGCTCGAATACATGCACAAGGCGATCGCCTTGGTGCCTGCGCACTATCCGCACATGCCGTTGCTGTTCTCCTGCGTGGAGGACCGCCCGAAAAGTTATCTCGAGCATGACCTGAGCGACCTTCGACCTGCTCGATCCCCACATCTGGATGGTCCAGCAGAATGGTGGCGAGTTCTACAAGCTCACCGAATACGGTTACGAACGCTTCGATGCCAAGGGATACACCAACCTGAGCCTCAAGGCCGAAGGCGTGTATCGCGCACGGCCGGAATACTGGCAGAAGGCGTTAGTACAGGCGATCGACCGACACGCCGCGGTCTCGCGAAAAATGAAGATGCCGCGCATCACGACCGAGTGCTGGGGTGTCGTCGACTACAAGGATTGGCCGCTGCTGAAATGGGATTGGGTCAAAGACCTCTGCGCGCTCGGCGCTCAACGCACCGCTTCCAAGCGGCCAGTGGCTCGCGATCGCGACCAGCAACTTCTGCAGCCCATAGTTTGTGGGCATGTGGAGCGACAAAGCCTGGCACCAGCAATTGACTCACACCATCAAGTCAGCCGACATCACGTTGGAGCTTCGTCAGGGTCGGTGATACGAAAGGTTGTAGAACGCAGTTCTCAGCGGCGCTATCCCTTCGGCAGAAATTTTCCGACGATGGTGGCACAAGCATCGACAAATTCCTGTTCCGCCGCATCGAACGTGTTGGCGAAGTAGCTCTCGATGTCGAGTTCCGCCGCCAGTTTGCCTTTCACGAAAATCGGCACAACGATTTCACTGTTCACCATGGACGAGCCTGCGAGATAGCGGGGATCTTTGGTGACATCGTCTACGACCACGGTCTGCCCGGTGGTGGCCGCCGCGCCGCAGAGTCCGGTATTCAGCGGAATGCGGGCATTCGGCGTGAAGCTGCCCACATAGGGGCCAACCACCAGCATGCCGGAATCCGCGGGATCGACCAGGTAGAAGCCAACCCAGTTGTAGCGCGTCATCTTTTCATGCAGACGTTGCGCCATGTGATCCATCAGGGACTGCGCGGTGGCGGCGTTCTTGGCGAAGTTCCGGAATTCCTGGAGAAGTTCTTCGTGCACAGGCGTCATGATTTTGGCTCTCTCATCCCTGACGTCAGAATAAGCCAGCCGTGGGCAAGCCGACCGCCAATTCGGAAGTTGAACCAGCAATGTGCCGTCCCCTCGGCTTGCTTCCCTGCCATCGGCCCTCATATACTCGGAACGTTTGCCCGCTCCGTTCCGGGAACGGTCCCGGCGACGGCCGGCATTTCGCTGCAATCCCGACCTGCAATCATTCCGGAGACTACATTTATGACGACGATAGCGACGCCCCCGCACGTGGACAAAGAAAGTAATCCGTGGGAGTCCCAGCGGGCGCGTTTTGACCTGGCGGCCCAAAAGCTCAACCTTGACGAGGGCTTGTGGCGCGTTCTGCGATATCCCAACCGCGAACTCACGGTCTACATCCCGGTGCAGATGGATGACGGGCATCTCGAAGTGTTCACCGGCTTCCGCGTGCAGCATTCCATTGCCCGTGGCCCGGCCAAAGGCGGTATTCGCTATGCCCCCGACGTCACCCTCGATGAAGTCCGTGCGCTCGCCAGCTGGATGACATGGAAATGCGCTGTGGTCAACATTCCCTTCGGCGGAGCCAAGGGTGGCGTGATCTGCGATCCGCACAAGATGTCGATGGGCGAAGTCGAACGCATGACTCGCCGCTACACCTCCGAACTGATCGAATTCATCGGACCAGAAAAGGACGTGCCCGCACCCGACGTCAACACCAACGAACAAATCATGGCATGGATGATGGACACCTACTCCATGCACATGCGTCAAACCGTGACAGCAGTCGTAACCGGAAAGCCGATCAACATCGGTGGCTCGCGTGGACGCCGCGAAGCCACCGGCCGCGGCGTGATGATCGTCTGCGACGAAGCCTGCCAGAAACTGGCCATCAGCCGCGAGAGCTGCCGCGTCATCGTGCAGGGTTTCGGCAACGTGGGCTCCAACGCCGCGCTGCTTATGCATCAGGCGGGATACAAGATCATTGGCATAGCCGAAGTTGGCGGCGGCCTGCACAAAAAGAACGGCATCGACTTGAAGGCTCTGGTCGACTTCCGCCAGAAAAACGGCACCGTCCACGGCTTCCCGGGCGCGGAAAAGTGCGAGACCGCCGACCTGCTCGTCGAAGACTGCGAGATCCTCATTCCCGCGGCGACCGAGAATGTCATCACCAGCCGCAACGCCGACCGGGTGAAGTGCCGCATACTGGCCGAGGGCGCGAATGGTCCCACAACCTCTGCCGCAGACGACATCCTCACCGACAAGGGCGTCTTCGTCATCCCGGACATTCTGGCCAACGCCGGCGGTGTCACCACTTCGTATTTCGAGTGGGTGCAGGACCGTCAGGGCTACTTCTGGAAAGAATCGGTAGTCAACGAACAACTGGACGCCATTATGAAGTCATCGTTCGAAGATGTGGTCCGTTACGCCGAGACTCACCATGTTAACAATCGCATCGCGGCGTACATGCTGGCGATCGATCGCGTGGCCTACACCATCCGCCAGCGCGGCATTTACGCTTAGATCGAGGTGCGCGATTTTGGCCTCCACTCCGGGTGGAGGCCATTTTCATTTTTGGGCTTGACCATTCGGCCCGAGGCTTGACATCATGGCTCACCGTACGTACACCCCGTTCCCTCGGGCGCATGCTCAAGCGCCGCTGAACATCTCTGGCCAATATCGCGAGGCTGATTCAGCCCGAATTGCAAACTCAAGGAGAACCAGCGTGAAAAGAAACATGGCACGATCAGCGTGGCTGGCATCCGCTTTTCTTTTCCTTGCCCTCTGCGTAACCGCGGCGTGGGCGCAAACCCAGACAGGTTCTACGCCCGATCAGTCTGCCACGACCACCACCAAGAAATCGAAGAAATCCAAGAAGGCCGATGCTGCTGCAACCGACAGCTCGGCGGCAACCGATAGTTCGAAGGCATCATCTTCGAGCAAGGCCACCTCGACCAAGAGTAAGAAATCTGCGGCTGCCTCCGACGCATCTTCAGGTGCAGCTGCTGCCGACTCTTCCACAGCCACGAAGTCGTCCAAGAAAAGCAAGAAGTCCGACTCCACCGCGTCAGCCCCGGCCGCGGCAGCTGCGCCCGCGGCGGGCTCGACAGCCGCTCCCGCCGCTGATGCAACCGCGAGCAAGAAGTCATCGAAGACAAGCACGTCTGAAACGGCCGCTGCGCCTGCAAATTCAATGGCAGCACCGGCGGCGGCCCCAACTCCCACCGCAAAATCGGCGCAGGCTCCGAGCGCCCCTGCGGCCGCTCCCCCATCCAGCACGGCGCCTGTCGCTGCTTCTGCCAAGAACACCTCCCCCCAGGCCGCGCCGACTGCCTCTGTTTCCGACGCAGATATTGCCGCTGCCAAGTCCTCGGGAAAAGTCTGGGTCAATCTCGACAGCAAGGTCTACCACAAGAGCGGCCGATGGTATGGCAAAACGAAGAGCGGCAAGTTCATGACGGAAGACGAGGCCAAAGCCGCCGGATACAGAGCGGCACAGAGCGATTAGTCAAAATTCGCAAGGAGAGAAAACAATGACTCGCAAGAATCTGATCAAGCGCCTTCTCATTACCCTGGCAGCCCTCACCCTGCTCAGTTGGCTGAGCGTGGCGCGAGCCGCCGCACCCCAAGCCGCGCCCAAGGCCCCATCCGCAACCGCTGCCGCCACCGACCTGCTCGACATTAACAGCGCTACCAAGGACCAGCTCGATGCCCTGCCCGGCATCGGCGCCGTCTATTCTCAGAAGATCATCGACGGCCGGCCTTACAAAGCCAAGACGGACCTCGTGAAGAAGAAGATCCTGCCCCAGGCCACCTATGACAAGATCAAAGACAAGATCATCGCCAAGCAGAAGTAGCTATAAATCGGGCTGGCGACCCAGCAATCCCGGGGAGCCAGCCTCTCTTCTCTCTACCAATCAAGCCAACCGTCGCCACCCTAAGGAGGGCACTCATGGGTCCTTGGACAATCTCGAAAATATGGCAGCGAACAAAATCGCCGGTTCGAATCCCTCACCCGCAGGTATTCTGGAGATGACCCAGAACAACCCGGTCGGCCTGAACGGCCTGTGCAGGGCTTCCAGTCTAACCGGCTCGGAGCCGGGGTGAATTCCTGGATCGGCACGGGCGAAAACCAGCCCGCCACAGCCGCACAGATCCAGCAGGTGTTGGGCTTGGACTGAGTTCAGGCCTTTGTTCAGAAACTGGGCGTCTCCCCCGCCAGTTCGACGCGGGCTCAGCTGTGGCCCACCGTGATCGACAGGCGCACGCCCCATGGCTCCGTGCCCCAAGCCTCGAACCTGCGGCAGATAGGGGAAGGGCTGCTTTCATCACTCGGCAAAGACCGGCACCAACGGTTGAACTTCCGGGTTTTCCTGGACTGAGACGTGACGCTAGTCTCTGTCCAACTTTCCTTCCTTATCCTTTCTGCCTTGATTGCGTTCCCTCTCCCCGTGGAGCATAATCAAACTGGATTCCGGGTGGCCTCCGGAGCCACCCCAGTAGTGTGAACCTGCCCAACTCCATTACGCTGATCCGCATCTTCAGCATTCCTCTGCTGATGTGGATCCTTTCCAGTAGCCGCTTCAGCAGCGTGACGGGCGAGAAGGAACTGCTGGCCTCGGCGCTATTCATCGCCGCTTCCATGACCGACGGGATCGACGGCTACCTCGCGCGCAAGCGCGGGCAGGTCACCACGATGGGAATTCTGCTCGATCCGCTGGCCGACAAGCTTCTCATCGCAGCGGCTTTCGTTACGCTCGTACAGCTGAATCCCAGCCTGGTTCCGGCGTGGATTGCCGTGGTGGTAATCGGGCGCGAGTTTCTGGTGAGCGGCTTGCGTTCGATCGCCGCCTCGGAAGGCTTCACGATCGAAGCCAGCGAACTGGGCAAGTTCAAAATGGTGGTACAGATCGTTTCGGTCGTGGCCGTCATTCTCGACCACCGCTGGAAAGAATGGGTGGTCTACAGCCACTACATCTTCCCCGTTCACTGGATCGCGTATCTCGCCATCTGGTTCATGGTGTGCGTCTCGTTGGTGTCGGCCGTCGACTACTTTGTCGCCTTCTGGTCGAAGATCGACCAGCGCGTAGTGAAGCGCCGCCGCCGCGCCTTCATTCTTAGTCGACGCAGAAAGCCCGTGCCGCCGCCTCAAGCCGACCGCGATGTCGCTGCCTCAACCTAGTCCCGCTGCTGTGGAGTCTGGCGAGTCCTCTAAGGGTGAGTTCTCAAGAGACGAGCGCATGCTGCTGCTTCGTCTGGCGCACGACTCGATTCTCTCTGCGCTCGAACGGCGCGAGATCCCGCTGGACCCGCCGACGCCTCATCTCTCGAAACCACGTGGCGCCTTCACGACGCTGTATCTGCGCGGCGAACTGCGGGGATGTGTGGGCTACGTCCTTCCCGTAAGCCCCGTGTACCGCGCCGTCGCCGACACCGCCCGGGCTGCCGCCTTCGAGGACACGCGTTTTCGTCCCGTGACTCTGCCGGAGGCGCGCGATCTGGAAATTGAACTCAGCATTCTGTCTCCGCCGCTGTCCATTTCCGCAGACGCCGTCGAAATCGGCCGCCACGGCCTGCTGATCACCCTGGCCGGACATCGCGGTCTGCTGCTTCCTCAGGTACCAAAGGAACACAACTGGGACCGGACGACTTTCCTTGAACAGACCTGCCGCAAAGCAGGCCTGGCGCTCGACGCGTGGCAAAACGGTGCGACGATTGAGGCCTTCACCGCAGAGATTTTCGGCGACAAGCGCGGCGTCTAGCTGCTAGAACCGATGTCACGACCGGATGTCACGCTCATGAGCAGAATTTACTCTTGCATCCTTGCCCTATTGGTGACGGTCGTAATGGTCGGTTGTAACAGCCATAATGAGCCCGCGGAGCACTGATCCGGCACGAGCAGCGCTCCAGCGCCCAATCCAAGGACGATTCCGCCGGCCAACCAGGTTACGGACCAGTGGCTCGGTAAATGGATCGGGCCCGAAGGAACACTTCTGGTGTTGGCCAAGAATGGCGTCAACTACGTCGTGGAAATCCACTCGCTCGACGGTCCAGCGACCTATGAAGGAACTCCTGTGGGCGACCGCATTGAATTCCAGCGCAACGGCAAGACTGAGTCGATCCACTCGGGCAGCGGCCAGGAGACAGACATGAAATGGCTGTTGGACAAGAAAAATTGCCTCATCCTCAGAATCGGCGAAGGATTCTGCCCGGATTAGTCGACTCCGTGTTCGCGCGAATCTCCTCGAACGTGCGCAGGCGTTTCTTACGGCGACGCTGGCTCTTCTGGCCTGATTCGAGTGAACCGAAGGGGGTTGTCGAAGCCTCTGCAATAAATCAGCAGATAGGGATCTTTCCACTCGAAACGCTCGGCTGCCTGCAGTGCCTGCAGATACTTGGACTCCTGATTCATCACGGCCTCGGGACAAGCCATTCGTGTAGAACCCAAGGCTCCCAGTTTGATGGCATCCCCATGGATCTCCGACGTACCAAAGAAACGATTGCAAGAGCCGTTGCCCGCCACCTTTCCCGCCTCTGGGAAACTGAGCGTCGCCCGCGCATGATCGACCACGCCATTGCCGTCGAGATCCTCCAGCAGCCATTCGGTGTTCAAAAGGCTGAAGGAAGCTGGTTGGGCGGAAGCTTTCGTTTCGCTTATAGAGGACACGTTCAGAACAGGCTGATCACCCGTCTCCACCCCTTGTTGATGGGTGACAGTGCCGGTCGCCGTCACCTGCTGGTTTTGCAGCTTTTCCAGTTTTCCGGTCTTGTGATAACGAACTTGAATCGACGCCACTTGCTTTCCGGCGATCGTAGTTGCCGAATCAAGTTCAAGTGTCCAGCCCGTGGACTCTCCTCCAATAGCCACGGCTCGAACGAGTCTCCCCACCAGGGTGATGGGTCGTTGCGGTGACTGCGCCTGCAAAGCAACGCTGACAAGCGCCAGAATCAGGCTGATACTGAGTCGCGCGATGCGCATTTCGCGCCTCCTCTGATCATCAAGATTCTACGCGCTTACTGGCAAGTCGAGGGACGGGCGGATAGTGCAAACCTCCGGCACAATCGGCATAGGGGGACGGGTCGCCCCGCCTCCCCTGCCACACCACCGTACATGCGGGTCCGCATACGGCGGTTCGGCGGATTAAGCTAAGACCGCACGACCATGGCTGGAAGCCCGAGCTGGGCAAAGTAAGCATTCGGT
>DATDGW010000565.1:0-6051 GCA_036521895.1 Candidatus Sulfotelmatobacter sp.
GAGCGTCGGCATCGGCTTCGGCCGCCATCGAAATCACCCGCGGCCGCCATCTTTTGGCCTGCTCAAACGTCGCTTCCAGATTCGACCCGGCAGCCAGCGTCACAATCTGAAACCGATCTGGATAAGACTCAGCCACACTGAGCGTGCTGCGCCCAATCGAGCCCGTCGATCCTAGGATGGCGATACGTTTCATGGTCAATACAAACTATTCCCGGCAGAGTTGGCACAGACTGCTTATTTTACGCGCTTCTGGCTGGCGCTGTTGGGGGAGGATGCGCAGAGCTTACTGCATCACGCGCCAAGCCGTATAGAACCATAATACCGGAGCGGCAAACAGCAGGGCGTCAATGCGGTCAAACATGCCACCATGCCCGGGAAGAATCGTTCCTGAATCCTTCACTCCTGCGCCTCGTTTGATCAGCGACTCCACCAGATCTCCCAACTGCGCGGCGATATTGAGCGCAAACGTCAGCAGAATGACCGGCGTCATCGCCGGCTGCTCCAGCCCAAACAGCCCGTCGCGCCGTTCGATCAGCCCGACGCGCAGCAGAGCCGAACTTAACGGCAGCGCATAGTGAAACAGCAGCCATCCCACGCCGACGCTGGCCGCGAGCGAAGCCGCCGCGCCTTCCCAGGTCTTCTTCGGACTGATGCGCGGCGACATCAAATGCCGCCCCACCGACTTGCCGACGAAGTACGCGAAAATGTCTCCCGCCCAAACTACCAGCAGCAAATACAGCAGATAAAAAGCACCCGCCCACTGTTGCCGAAGCTGCACCAGCATGCCCATGGGAAGCGCAATGTAAGCAAACGCAAACACCGAGGCCGCTGCCGCCGGATATCCGCTGCGCAAATCGGCCCTCAGCATCAAAAGGCTCAGCGCCAGAAAGGGTGCAATCGCTGCCGCAAATCCCAGGCAGTACACAAAAACCGCCGTCGACAGCAGCGGCTTCTCGTTCCCCACATTGCACGCCAGCAGCAGAAAAAAGATGCCGACAAAAATGTAGGTCGGCGTCCGCAGAGGCTGCACCCCATACGACGCTGTCAGTTTCAGGAACTCAACCATGGTCAGAAGCGCCACAACTGCGGCCACGATTGCCAGCACAGGAACCGGCGCCCGCAGAATCAGCGCCAGCACAATCGGAATGAGGACGACCGCAGTCGCGATTCGCTTTAACAAGGGAAGTGGTTGCGATCTAAAAGCGGGCCTCAGCCGCGCTCGTTAAGAGTCTTGCACGAATCGCAGAATTTAACCACCCAGCTCGAAGCGAATCACAGAAGGCACACTTCTGTGTCCTCCGTGTCCTCTGCGGTTAAGATTTCGCGTCAGTAGCCGATGCAGTCTGCACCGCCGCATGCCCGTCGCCGTGATTCAGTCCGCCGTAGCGCCGTTCGCGCTTCTGATATTCCGCGATCCCCTCCAGCAAATGCACGCCGCGAAAATCCGGCCACAGAGTCGAAGTCACATAAATCTCGGCGTACGCCAATTGCCAAAGGAGGAAGTTACTCAGCCGCATCTCGCCGGAAGTCCGCACCACCAGATCCGGGTCCGGCAGATGCCTCGTATAAAGATGCCGCGCCACCATATCTTCATCAACGTGCAGATGCTCGATCCCGCCATTGTGCGTCGCTGCCTTCACCATCGAGCGAAACGCGTCCACCAGTTCACTGCGCGCGCTGTAGTTGAGCGCCAGCGTGAGCACCATCCCCGAGTTGCGCGCCGTGGCCTCGCTCGCCCAGGCCATGCGCTCTTGGACGTTCTTGGGCAGCTCGTGCTGCCGCCCAATATATTCTAGCCGGATATCGTTCCTATTCAGCGTGGGCACTTCCGCCTTCAGATACCGGCTCAACAGTCCCATCAGAAAGCCCACTTCGTTTTTGGGTCGCTTCTTCCAGTTCTCCTCGGAAAACGCGTAAAGCGTGAGCGCCGGAATGTGAATGCGTGCCGCGGTCTCGACCGTTGAACGCACGGCCGACACACCGGCGCGATGTCCGGCCACGCGCGGCATGTGCCTCCGCCGGGCCCAGCGCCCATTGCCGTCCATGATGATGGCGATATGTTTCGGGAGCCGTGCTGGATCCAGATGCCGATAAACTTCCGCTTCCTTGCGATCGAGCCCCTGAGGTACTTTGTCGTGCAAAGTAGTCACAGATAGAGGCTAACACAGCAGGGAACGGCTGGCAATGCGTTTACTCACTGGAGCTTTACGATCCAAACATCGGACCGGGGTGCGCCATTGGCTTCAGTGCCTACCTGCTCGTCCCAAGCGGATGTAAACATAAAGAATCGGCCGTCTCTTGAAATGCTGCCGAGCGGTTGAGTATTGAAATACTTGGCATACCAGTGCGCGCGATTGTGCGCGAATCGCCAGATCGTTGAGGCAGCACCATCTGTCTCCATGCAGAATATCTCTGCTTCGTAGGCCACCGTGATGTCGTCCTTGTCAATTGAGTCGTAAGTGGACGCGCACACCGGCACGCTGTCATTGACGTCTACATTGTTCCAGGTGAAGTGTTTATCCTGCGGGAAAGAATGCTCCGGTGCGAGCGGCCAGACGAGTGGAACGACCTGCGTCAAATCGCTGAATGGACGTCTCACAATGTCCATGGGATTCATGTAACCCCTGGCCTGGACGACCGAGTTGTAGCCCGTTGCTGTGTATCCGTCACATCGCATCTCGGAGTGTGTCGGGCAATGCGTGACTTGCAGGGTTGCGACGTCCCACACGTACCACCCCAACCCGTTTGCGTTGATACGAACGAAATTGCCGCTTCGCGACAGCGTCGCGTGTGCGATCAAAAAGGAATCGCTGGTGGATGCCGATCCAGATGCTCCCCACCGCCCGCCAATCTGCCCCGTTTGAGTGTTGTACCAGCGACAGCCCCGGACTTTGTCGTACACAACGACAAACATGTGCTTGTCGAACTGGGGCCCGCCCTCGGATATCGAAACCCGGTTGTCGTCGAGAGATGGCGTTACGTCATCGCCGCTTCGTACCTGAGGCCCGGGAACGAGTGGGGGCTGAACGCCACACTTGGTCGTATCAATCACAGGAGCTAACATCCCAGTGCTGAAGCGGTAGCTCGTGATCTCCAGATCATTGGTGTGGTTTGTACCGTACATGAGATCAGGATCGGTGAAACTGAACGAGCCGCCCGCGCGAAGCGGTACGACGAGACCGTGTCCCGCACTCGCCCCGGGAAGGCTCCCGATGTTCATCGTTGTGGGGTCGAAGCGGTAGGCGAGGGTTACCCCTCCTTCGGCGATGACATAAAACTTGTTGCCATCTCTACTCCACATGTTGGCGCTTCCACTTGCCTCGGTCCGCAAGTAACCGCCGGGATGAAGAAACTGCGAGGTCTCGTCCGTTACCCGCACCATCTGTGATCCAAAATCCGGATCAACAAAAGGGATGTTCACCTTAGGCGGCGTCATCGGGGTCTTGGTGTGAACTAGCTGATCCGTGATGGCGTTTGGGTACGGCTGCACGCTCTGGCCTGATAAGCCGGCCTGCGCCATCATGATGCAGAGAGCCAAGAGTGGCCCTTGGAACCATGATTTGCTCCTGCGGTGGATGTTGGCAATCGCGAACCGGCTGGGGATCTTCATGGAAGCCTGCTACGATGGGCCCCCATCATCCCGTGGGGGAGCACCGCAAACTCAGGGATAGGAGGGTACTACAGGTATGTTTGCGGCGCTGTCAATTTATTTTGGGTACCGACCCTCACGTTTCTCGCACGCAGCGTGGGTCGTGGCCGGGGTGCGCGTGTTTCTAGGCCTACCGCGCCTCCTCTGGCACGACTTTCAACTCCAGCTTCTCCGTCCACCGCAGCACAGTCAGTGAGCAACTTATTCCCACCCGCACATCGGTCAGCACCCGATGCAGATCATCCACCCCGGCCACGGGTTGTCCTTCCAGCGCGACGATGATGTCCCCTTCGCGCAGCCCCGCCCGCTGCGCCGGACTGTTCTCCTCCACGCCGAGCACGACCACGCCCATCTCTTTCGGCAGATCGTAGAACCGCACCACACGCCGGTGCACGGGCACGGTCTGCGCCGAGACGCCGATATAGCTGCGCCGGATGCGTCCATCGCGCAGCAGTCGGCTGGCGACGAACTTCGCCGTGTTGATGCCAATAGCAAAGCAGATCCCCTGCGCCGGCAGAATGGTCGCCGTATTTACCCCCACCACGCGCCCCGCGGAATCGACCAGCGGCCCGCCCGAGTTGCCCGGATTCAGCGATGCGTCGGTCTGAATCACATCATCAATCAGTCGCCCGGAGTACGATCGCAGCGACCGCCCCAGCGCGCTCACCACGCCTGCCGTAACGGTCGACTGAAAGCCGTAGGGCGCGCCAATCGCAATCACAATCTGCCCCACGCGCAACCGCTGCGAGTCGCCCAGTGCGGCTGCCGCCACCCCAGGCTCGCCAGAGTGCGGTTGATCCAGCCGAATCACCGCCAGATCGCTTGCCGGATCATCACCAATCACCGTAGCCGGCATGCGTCGCCCGTCCGCCAGCGTCACCGCGATTCTCACCGCATCATGCACTACGTGGCTGTTGGTAAGGATTAGCCCATCCGGCGTAAACACGAATCCCGAGCCGCCGCCTTGCCGTTCGCGTGGCTCTCCCGATCGGGTGCGCCCTGCGGATTGGTGCACTTCAATATTCACCACCGACGGACTCATGCGCTCAACCGCGCCGGTGACAGCCGTCGAATAGGCGTCGAGCAGGGAATCGTCGCCCGCGCGCTGCGGTGCGGTGGCCGACTCCTGCGGAGATTCGCGTTCCCAGTTGGCTTGGTCGGACGTGAGATGCGACAACACGGAGGGATCCGAAGCAGCAGACCCGAAACGTTCTTCCTGGTTCATGCTGGATAGATGCCGGTCAATCTGCTTCGGATTCACCGGCCCGAGCCGCGGAGAGGGCGCAATAAAAAAGCCGGAACTCAAACCTCAGTCCCGGCCTTAGTGTTGGCTGGTTGCCCGGATACACTCGTTGTCTGCGCCGAACTCAATCTTATCGGCACACGAAAAGCCCAACTTGAGCTACGCGCTTCGCCGCGGCCTCACCGTCAAATCCCGCACCTGAGTCAGAATGCTCGACATCTGCATCCCGTTCAGTTGCGCGACGAACGGCAACAACTCCGCGATGAACTGATCTTTCATCAACTCGTTGACTTCTTCCTGACGGGTGCGTTCGCCGCCGCTGAGCAGATCGGGCACAGTCACCTCCAGTGCACGCGCCAGCCGTTCCAGGGACGACAGCGTAGGCGTGGCCTTTTCGTTTTCGATTTTCGAAACGTAGGTGCGCGGTACTGACATGCGTCCCGCGAGTTGGCGCTGACTGAGCCCGTTACGCAGGCGCAGGGAGCGGATGGAGGTCGCCAAGTTCAGGTGTCCGCGTCCGTTCGTGCCGGGCACAGGCATCATCATCGGTGGCGCTACCATGATGGGTTCGGGTTCAGGTTCCTCGTCCAGAGACGCATGGCAGCGTCGGCAATTATTATTGGATGTACGGAACTGGACCAGCAGGCAGTGATCGCATCGGACGACTTCCCGTGAATCTACCGGGGCAAGAGTCGTGGCCATCGGGTTGTGGGAGTGCCAGAGCGGGCTACTGTTTACAGCCTTGGTGCTGAGGAACCAATTGGGGGAGAGGTTCCGACTGCTTGGTCAATCTGCGGCATCTGCCCTGTGGAAGTCAAGGTTAAAATACTGGAACTCCGCGAATTTGGCGGATGAAACCCGAAGCAAAGCGTGAAATATCCGGAGAAAACAGGCGAAACCCATGATTGACCGCGAGTCCGCGTGGTGTTTACTAAAAGAGTTCACCCTGTCCGAAAGTTTGCGCAAGCACGCGCTGGCCGTCGAAGCCTGCATGCGAGCCTGCGCCCGCAAGTGGGGGAATGGCTCCCCCGACGACGAAAACCTGTGGGGCGTCGTCGGATTGATCCACGACTTCGACTACGAACGCTGGCCTAGCCTCAAAGACCATCCCTATAAGGGCAACGAGATCCTGAAAGAGCGCGGATACTCGGACGAAATC
>DATDGW010000566.1:0-2735 GCA_036521895.1 Candidatus Sulfotelmatobacter sp.
AGGATGTCTGCTTTGGGCCATTAGCAACATTTTGCAATGCAGAAAAACAGCGAGCTTTTTCGCCGTCGGACCAACGTGAAGTCGGTCCATACCGACGTATTCGTGGCGGGTCTCCGCCGTTGTCGGCAATAGCGATGGAAGGGCTACTACTCGATCGACTGCAACACGAGAGCCTGGAGATCGGCGTCGCTCATGATGCTGTTATCCCAGGTTGTGTCGAGACGCACGATCTGCTCGGCGCTGTTGAGATCGATGGCAACGACGCCGCGCCTTACCGAGCTTCCGTCGTTCGTCCACTCGAAGCCGCCGCCCTGATCACTACCGACGACGTGCATGAGCTTTGAGCCCTTGCCGTATGGTGTCGCTGCCAGTACGCGGGTGAGGTACTTCCCGATCGCCTGTTTGCCAAGGATGCGCACTCGCAGAGCCCGGTCGAGGTAAACCGCATCGTTGGTGAATAGCGCGGCAGCGGCGATGGCGTCGCCCGAGGCAAAGGCCGAGACCAGCTTTTGTGACATGTCTTTAATCTTGGCCGAGGCGCCTTCGCTCGCAGCGTCATAGTCGAAATTGGTCGGGAATTTGTCCGGTGGCGAGCGCATCTTCGCTGCCGTTTCAGCGCCGAACGATCGACCGTCCCAATAATCTATCCAGCGCACCACCTTGCCGTCCTTGAAATCGACCGCGGCAAGGATGCGAATTTCGCCGCCGAACAGTTCGGGCGTGTCGGTGAAGGCGACCAGCGCCGAATGGGTGTCGCCGCTGATGCGGGTTGGATAGGAAAGGCCCGTGGGTGGCCATTTCGGCATATACTGTTCGAAAAGCTCGGTCATGCCTTTCTTACTATAGAAGGGCCAGCCGAGTGTCGCGTCGATATAGGTCAGGTGTGCTTCCGAGAAATGGTCCGATGTTGCGACAGGTATGTGTTCGCTCTTAGTGGTGAAATAGGACTTGAAGAATGCTGCCACGTCCGACGTCGCATGTGATGTGTTGACTACATCCGGGTAGATCGGATCTGCGCGCAGGCTTCCCGCCATCAGCAATGTCGCGGCGGCCACCAAAATCGATGCGAGGTGTTTCACGTATAGCCTCCCTCGGCATTGTTGTGCAACGATGACATGCTATTGCTCGCACGCGCGATTTGCGCGGGCTAAGTTAGGTTGGACACGCGAGGCAGACACAACAAACAACGGGAAATTTGACAATGAAACTCTATATGCATCCGGTATCGACCGCGACCCGCCCCGTGCGACTGCTCATTGCCGAGAACGGCATCAAATGTGATGAGGAGATGGTCGATATCCTCAAAGGCACCCACTATCAGGAACCGTATGCCTCACTCAATCCCAACCGGATGGTGCCAATGCTTGAGGATGGTGATCTTCGGCTGACGGAAAGTTCGGCCATCCTGAAATATCTCGCCGACAAGTATGACCTGCCGTCCTATCCGAAAGACTTAAAGAAGCGCGCCAAGGTCAATGAGGTGATGGACTGGCTCAATACCCAGTTCTACCGCGACTTTGGTTATGGACTGATCTACCCGCAGCTCTTCCCACATCACAAGCGTCGCGGCGAGGAGGCGCACAGCGGCGCCATTGCCTGGGGACAGCAAGGCGCGAAGAACTGGTTACAAATTCTCAACGACCACTGGATCGGGCCGAAAAACCAATATCTTTGTGGCAATGAACTTACCATTGCCGACTATTTCGGTGCGGCTGTCGTGTCGATTGGAGAGCTGGTCGGCTGCGATTTCTCTGCCTATCCCAACATCAAGCGTTGGCTTGACAACTTGAAGAGGCTGAAATCATGGGACCGGGTCAACGAGGTTTTCAATGGCTTTGTCGCCGCCAATAAGGGGAAGGACCTTGTGCGCGTGTGAGCCCGCGGGTGTGTCGTTGCTGGCCTCCACACCCTATTCGATCACCTCGTCGGCGCAGCGTCAGATTGTTTGCCTCCTTATGGCCCCGGCATCATCTTGGTCGGCATTTCCAGAAGGGAGAAGTCGTAGCCCTCGCAGCTCACATCCGGATTCGTGGGCGCGAACATGCCGAGCGGGTTGTTCTTAAACAACCAGGCATGTAGGTCATAGTGCACGTACTCCTTTGGAATGAGGGGTTCGTGTCCCTCCATTGGGCCCATGAATGGGCGGTCGAAGAGAACGGGCCGCTTCTTGGTATCTGCCGTTAAGCGCACCAGCCACTCAACCGCGACCAGCTTCAGTTTCTTTTTTACGGGTTCGTAGATCAGCACATTGGGCTTCATCGGGTCGGGGGTGTCCCCCATCGTCGGATTGACAAAGTGAATGCCCATGGCGCCTTTTGGGTATTCCATGTATCCGGCTATTTTCTCGCCGGAGTAATGCACGCAGCCCACAGTCGAAAGGTAAAGGTCGCGCACAGCGACCTGGTAGTCCTGGTATTTCTCCAGCGACTTGCGTAACGAATCGATCTGAACCTTGTAAGGCTCTTCTGCAACCGTGGTTCTGGGCGTCGCGCAAGTCAGAGACAGCATTGCCAAAAGGGCACAGCGGACAAATTTTGCAAATTGCATCAGGTTCCCCTCCAGGCTTCTTATCGATGCCGCACTATAGCTTTTTGCAGATGATGCGCCGGCATATTGCTCCCGCAGGCTCGGGATCGGGCCGACAATGGTTCGCAAGGAAGCAGGGATTTTAGCTCGGCAGAATGGATTCAACTTCATTTTGCGAAGCAACAATTCGTAAGACCAAATGTCCGCTT
>DATDGW010000567.1:0-5015 GCA_036521895.1 Candidatus Sulfotelmatobacter sp.
GAACGATGGGGTTCGTAATACCGTCATAGACGCTGTAGAAAATGCTGCCAACCGCGCCGGTGTAATCGATGATGCTGTATGGTTGCCCGCTCTGAGCTACGACCGTGCCCCGAGCTGCCCATCCGTTCGCGAAATATCCCATTAAAAGAAGATGCACCGAAGAACTTCGGCAGTTCGTAAACATAGCTGACATTGAAGACATGGGTGCGATCAAAGTCGGACGACCCGTAGGCCGAGCGCGGGTTCGATCCCGTGGCGACATAGGCCAGCAAAAGGCTCCAGGCAACGGTCGCCGACAGCCACGGCGACAAGGTCATCGATGCGTAGGTGTAAAGAGATCCCGGGGAAGCCGAATGCCGGGCGTAGCGTGCAATGCATAATCCGACCAGAAATATCGCGATCGTAGCTAGGAAGTACGCGAGCCATGTACCGCTCCCCGCGAGCGCGCACACCAGCGGGATTGTTGCTGCTGGCGTGGTCGTCGGTGCCATGGTGGACACCGACTGCGCGAGAGTTTCCATGGGCGAAAGAATGCCGCGGCGCAAACCGTAGTCCGCGCCTTGGGCAGGTTCCGGCGGTGTTGACTCCACCAAGTATGCTGCTCCTTCGCCGACCAAGTGTGATTGGGGTGGGATTGTACAACACGCGGCAAGACAGCGAAGGCAGAGCCCGCGTTGCGCGTCTAACTAGAAGAAAAACTGATTGGTGGCAACGAGAAAAGAAGTTCGATCAGGAATAGGCAAGGTGCTACTGTGATTCTCCGGGTCGCAGATTTGGAGGCCGAAGATCGATCATCATCTCAGCGGAGGGTGGGGGGTTGGTATGAGAGCTTGTCCTAACAGCGAATGCAAGGCGTTCGGCCACATCGTGTACTCGGTCGCAACCCGTTGCCCGTTATGCCGATGGGATCTGAAGAACGCTCTGCCCGCGAGCAAAACCGCGCCTCCGCCGAAGCCTGAAAGGCATCTTCCTACGACGCGCTAACGCCGCGCGCGGCGCACGGCGTCACTTCCCAATATCCTCAGTCCACAAGTCCGAATGTGTGTTGATGAAGTCCCTCATCATGCGGATGCATTCCGCGTCGTCGAGCACAGTGACGCTCGAGCCGTGCTGCCGGAAGAGATCTTCAGCCCCGAGGAAGTTACGGTTTTCGCCAATAACTACGCGCGGAATGCGGAACAACAACGCCGTGCCCGTGCACATGATGCAGGGACTGAGCGTGCTCACCAGCATCAACTCGGCCCAGTCGCGCCGGCGGCCTGCGTTGCGAAGACATACTGTTTCCGCATGCGCCGTCGGGTCGCCGCTCTGAACGCGCAGATTATGCCCGCGAGCCACGATCTGGCCGTGGTTGTCAGCCAACACCGATCCGATCGGCAGCCCTCCTTCGAGCAATCCCTTCTTCGCCTCCGCCAGAGCCTCTCGCAGTAATGCTTGGTCGTCCATGGTCACCCGATTCGTTCATCAACGAAGCTTGTAGCGTTGCAGTTTGCCCGTGGCTGTCTTTGGCAGCTCTGGAAAGAACTCGATTTGGTGGGGCCGCTTAAAAACCGGCAGGCGCTCCAGGACAAAGCGCTGAAGTTCCTCCGCGACTTCCGGACTTCCACTCTTGGCATCCCGCAAGACGACGCAGGCCACTGTTTTTACGAGCCCGTCTTCATCTTTTCGTCCGACGACTGCCGCTTCCTGCACGTCATGATGTTCGAGCAGGTGATTCTCGATTTCGACCGGACTCACCCAGATGCCGCTGACTTTCAGCATGTCATCCGCGCGGCCAGCGTACCAGAAATACCCGTCGGCATCCTGATAATAGCGGTCGCCCGTGCGCATCCAATGGCCACTGATCGTGTCTTTCGTTTTCTCGTGTTGGTTCCAATAGCACGCGCAGGCCGCATCGGTCTTGATGATCAGGTCGCCCATCTCGCCGGATGGCAGAGGCTGATTGTTCTCGTCGACGATGCGCGCATCAAATCCGGGAATGATTGTGCCGCTGGACCCGGGTTTGACGGCGCCCGGCCGGTTCGCGATGAACATGTGCAATGCTTCCGTCGATCCGATGGCGTCGAGAATCTCCACGCCAAAACGCTGCCTAAAGCGGTGAAAGATGGCGGCCGGCAGGCATTCCCCCGCCGAGATGGCGTGGCGAACTGAAGAGAAGTCCGGGCTGTTCGTCGAATCCGTCGAATGAGCCAGCAGCTTCGCATAGTTGGAAGGCACCGAGAAGAACAGTGTTGGACGAAACCGCTCCACGACTTCGAAAACAGTTTGCGGTCGCGGAGGATCGGGCAGCAGGATGCTGGTCGCTCCCACGGCGAGCGAGAAATAGAGTCCGTTACCCAGTCCGTAAGCGAAGAAAAGCTTGGCCACGCTGAAGAAGCGGTCGTGCTCAGTGGCATTCAGAATCGCCTTCGCATAACGCTCGGCGCATACCACCATGTCATGCTGCAGGTGCACGCACGCCTTCGGTCTGCCGGTGCTGCCCGAAGAATAGAGCCAGAAGGCAGCATCATCTTTGCTGGTGCGCGCCGCATCTAGAGTGGCGGAACCGTCGCGAGTCCAGGCATCAAACGACAATGCGCCCGTGTTGTCTACGGCTCCCACAACGACGATCTTCTGTAGGTATCGAAGCTTCTCCGTAGGAATTGCCCGAAGTAAAGGCAAGAGGGAGTGGGTGACAATCGCAATCCGCGCTCGTGAGTTGTTGAGCAGAAATTCGTAGTCGGTCGGCTTCAACAGCGTGTTGACGGGGACCGGCACAGCTCCAATCTTGATGGCCCCGAAAAAGCTCGCGGCAAATTCCGGCGTGTCCAGCAAGAGCAGGAAGACCCGTTCCTCGATTCTGACTCCTAAATTCTTGAGCGCATTGCCAGCCCGGTTGACCGACTCGAAAAGCTGGCGGTAGGTGACACGCCGGTCCTCGCTTTCGATTGCGACCTTCTCGCCACGCCCTTCGGCGATATGACGGTCCACAAAGTACGACGCCGCGTTGAATTCTTCGGGAAGGGGAAAGGGTGACGTCGTCATGGAGGCCACGCAATTCCAGTCTAACCGGTGGGGGCCCCGCGCATAGCCATGATTTCCTTCACTGCGCGATGGCCCTGATCGATGGCGATGTTTGTATAAGCGTGCCCGTCAGCATCCGAGTTCGCGATGGTAATCCGGCCAAACGGTTGCCGTCCCGTGACGCAGGGCCGCTCTGAATCCGGGCGGTCCAGCGGTTCAAACAGGCGATTGTATTCGTAGGCGTAACCGTGCGGCCACCGATTGACAGTGATCGCTTCAATGTCCGCGACCGGATCGAATCCTCCGGCAGAAAGCATGCGTCCCAACTGATCACGGACCTGATGCTCAAAGGTATCGAACGTTGTGGTGAACAACTCCCACCGGCCCGCGCGGTATTGCTCTTTGCAGGGTAGTCCTGGTTGGCACGGAGTGCGTAGGAGGTGCAGCAAGCACGGCTCGTCCGGAGAGGCTGGAAAGTTGTATCCGCCCATCGACACGGGGTAGTCCAGCGCGATGTTCGAGAAGTATCCGCCCGGTGCGTAGATCGAACTTAGTCCCAGGTTTTGAAATGATTTCCAGTTTCTGATCTGCACATTCACGTAGACCAGCGGAATCTTCACCGCGTAAGCGAGGGCTTTCTTCTGCTTGTCTGGCATCTCCGGGCAAAGATAAGGAATCACCATGTTGTAGCAGGCGAGAACGCAGGATGTTGCACGCACCCGGCGTGCCTGACCCTCACGAACGTACGTGACCTCAACCTCGGTCGCGCTTTCTGGATCGCCAATATGCTTCGCGTGGACAGCAGTGCTGTTCAACCTGATCCTGACCTTGCACTCGGGATCGTCGAGTTTGGCGTAATTCATGCGCGCGGTAACGATGTCTTCCATCGTGTTCCCGGTCGCCGATCCGGGTACGAGAGAGCGCACCAGCAACCTCGCGATCGAAGCGTTGCCGTCAGGGAAATGGAAGATGTAAGGCTCTTCTTCTTTCGCTTCGTCCCCGGTGCCTCGCTTCGGCAGGCGCATCCCGGCGAAACCGGGGAAGCCATACTGGGCGCAGTCGTAGGCGCAGACCGCGTCGATGCCGACGGCGTACAAATCGTGCGTCGTGGTCTGGAAAACCTTTACGACATCGGCATGCACCTTCACGTCTCGCAGCAGGAAAAGTTTGTAGCTTTTCTGGATCAGCTTGATTCGCTTCTGCTCTGGAGTAAGCCCCGGCAAATAGTCAACCTTTGCATCCTGCAAACGGATCAGGTCGCGCCGCGCTTCCGGCGCAATCGGCATCTGGGCGACAATCTTGGTGGAATAGCGCGGGCCGAGGTACGAAGACTCTTCCTCCATCACGAGCCGATCTTCGCCAAAGGTTTCCTTGTCGAAGAACGTAGCTTCGTTCAGCTTCATGTTGGAAAAGAGCTTCTGGTCGTAGTAGTTGTAGAAGCGCTTTACATCGATACCCAACTGACGCAGCAGTTCCTTGGACACAGCGCTGTAGTTGGCTGGCGCCTCTATCGACTGAGTGCCACCATATCCCAGCAGCAGGCGGTTTCCCGAGCGAAACTCATTGCGCTTGGCGTGTCCGCCAAAATCGTCGTGATTGTCGAGAATGAGGATCCGGGAATGCTTCCCCGCGAATTTGCGGAAGAAGTACGCCGCGGCCAGACCGCTGATGCCGCCACCGACGACGATCAGGTCGTACTTCTCGCCCTCGGCCAAGGCCTCCGGCCACTGCTTGCCGTCGCGCAGGTCATGAGCGACTTCCCATGAACCGTCATGGCTCCCGCGCATACCGGTCTTGGCCGAGGGGTAGTAATCCGCTTCCTTTTGCGGAGCAAAGGGAGAATCCACTACGCCCAATGCCTCTACCCACGGGCTGCCCGCCACCAGGGAAGCGCCCACGGCCACGCTCACCCCATTGAGGAAGTCTCTCCGCGTGATAGTTCGGCCCCCGTCCGATTCCTCATGTGTGGAATTCTGGCGAACAGAGTCGCGTTCATCGCCCATGGATGTCTC
>DATDGW010000568.1:0-3290 GCA_036521895.1 Candidatus Sulfotelmatobacter sp.
CACCCCTCTTCCCTCGATCGGGTCCCGGTGAGTCCGGTTCCCCGATGTCAGCGGTCATATTGAGGTGCTACGACTTCCCGGCACGCATCCCCGGTCACTTATTTGTTTCGCTTCCGGAGCCCACGCTACCCTCCTCGGTTCGTGTCTCGCAGCTTGCGCTTGCGCTCCCGGAAGGTCGGAGGATGCCTTCCGGGCCGGGGTCATTGTTCAACCGGCGACCCGAATTGCCGGTTTGCTCTCACGTGGACGTGAGCGGGACCTCCCAGGTTCCCAGGCGATCCATCCTGTGCCTCTGCCCCGTTCTACGACCCCGGCCGAACCGACGATCCCTGGCCTATTTGACGGTTTCGTCGATGCTGCCCCCGCTCTTGCAACGGCGAAGGCTTCAGCGGTTGATGAATTTCGGGGCTCTATTGCGCGGCTTCAGCACCTGCTGCCTACGCTTCAAGAGTGATGTTGCCACCACCCCTGCAAAGCTCGCTTCCGGCTGGCTGGCTCGCCTCTACCGGGAGGGAGTTGAACCCTCTGGATCGCTACAAAAGGTTTCAGATCACACTCTCGTCCCCCTTTTCTGGATTTATCCTGGCGCAATGCAAGGTTCATCGCGACGTCGTCGTCCTAATCGTGGATTTGCCAGACAGCACGTTGGCGATCCCAGAGTGGATGGCGCGACCCGAGGCGGCAGCTCTCGGCGTGCGGAGCCCGCCACTGGTTCCTCTTCAACATTTGCGCGAACTACGAATCACGCTCGATAGCCTTCTAAGCTCGTTGTCTGACGACTCGAGCAGCGGAGGAGGCGATGAAGCAACGACGTGCTTTCGATCAACTGACTTTGCTTCAACTGAACCAACCCGGTTTTGTGTTGCGCGCGATGGAACGCGCCGCGCTCGTACCATTGGTCCGGAGAATGCTGTTGGAGATCTTGTTCAGTGGAGTCGCGCACACGTCAAACAAGGAGAGCGATGATGAGCAAGATCACGCCTGATCATCTTGTACGCTCCGCCTATGTTTACATCCGCCAGTCCACCCTCGATCAAGTTCACCGCAACCACGAGAGCCGGCGACGACAGTACGGCCTCGCTGAGCGATCCAGACAGTTAGGTTGGGGCGACGTCGTAGTGATTGATGATGATCTCGCCATATCGGGTGACGGTGTGAAGCGGCCGGGCTTCGAGCGGCTGCTCGTGGCAATCTGTGAAGGCCGCGTGGGCGCGGTGCTGACCATCGAAGCCTCTCGACTTGCCCGGAATGGTCGCGACTGGCACACGCTGCTGGAGTTCTGTGGCTTGGTCAATTGTTTGATCATGGATGAAGATGGCATTTATGATCCGCGACTCGCCAATGATCGGCTGGTGCTAGGCATGAAGGGGACGATGAGCGAAATGGAGCTGTCTATCTTTCGCCAGCGTGTGGGCGAAGCGAGGAAACTCAAGGCAAAACGCGGTGAGCTGTTTGGTACCATCGCCGTAGGCTACCGTAAGGTTGCGCATGAGGACCGCATCGAGAAAGAGCCAGATCAACGTGTGCAGCAAGCAATCAAGTTAGTCTTCAAGAAATTCGCCGAGTTCCAGAGTGCTCGTCAGGTTCACCGCTGGCTGCGGCAAGAGGGAATTGCCCTGCCAAACACCGCGTACGGTCCACAGGGCCGACACGTCGTGTGGAAGTTGCCGGTTTATGAAGGCGTCCTCGGCATGGTGAGTAATCCGATTTACGCTGGGGCCTATGCCTACGGGCGGTCGACGCATCGCGTTCGGCTCGAGGACGGGCGCAAGCGGGTTGTGCGTGGCCAACGACAGGCGCGTGAAGATTGGTCCGTGTTGCTTGTTGATCGTCACGAAGGATATATCTCATGGACCGAGTACGAAAGGAATATGGGGCTGATTGCCAACAACGCGGGCAACAAGGGGCTGATGGTGCGACGTGCCGTGCGCCGTGGTGCGGCGCTGCTGAACGGGGTACTCCGATGCGGGCACTGTGGCCGCAAATTGCAGGTGGCTTATAGCAAGGGGACCCATCGCTATTTCTGCATCGGCGCACACCGAACTCATGGTGCCGCGTATTGTATCTCGTTCGGTGCAACGCGCGCGGACCAAGCAGTAAGCGTGGAGGTGCTGCGATTACTTCAGCCGCTGGGTGTCGAGGCCGCGCTCAAGGCGATCGAGGCACACGAAGCCGAAGCGGGTGACGGCCGACGACAGGTCGAGCTTGCTCTTGAGCAAGCCCGCTACGAGAGCAATCGAGCCCAACGACAGTACGATTCGGTGGACCCGGAAAATCGAATCGTTGCGGCCGAGTTGGAGCGTCGGTGGAACGAACGCCTGCAGGCAGTTCGAGAATTGGAGACGCAACTCGCGCAAGTTGACCCTCAGCAGCGACCTTCGCTGAGTGAGGCGGAACGCGCGCAGCTTCTGATGCTCGGCACAGACCTTGAGCGTGCATGGAATCATCCGGCCGCAACTCCAGACACGCGCAAGCGCATCCTACGCACCATCATTGTTGAGATCATCGCTCGGGTCGACGGCAACCAGATCGATCTGATGATTCATTGGCAGGGAGGCGATCATACCCAGCTCAAAGTGCGGAAAGCACGTAACGGTGAAACTCGCTGGACCTTAACTGAGACGACCGCGGATATCATCAAGGAACTCGCCAGACAGGTGCCTGATCAGCGGATCGCTAGCATCCTGAATCGAGCGGGCAAGCGAACGGGCCGCGACAACACATGGACCGAAGTCCGTATACGTGCGTTTCGCAATGATCATGAGATTGCGCCCTATCGCGAAGGGGAGCGCGCAGAACGTGGAGAGTTGAATCAACTCGAAGCAGCTGCAGCGCTCGGCACGTGCCCAATGACCATATTGCGGTTGATTAGAAAAGGAATCCTAAAAGGACGACAAGCATGCAAGGGAGCTCCTTGGGTGATCGAGGCACAAGCTCTCGCCGCGATAAAAATCGGGCCACGCGGCCGCCCGGTAACATCAAGTCAAGACCAAAAAACCCTGCAATTCTAACCACGTAGAAAGGTCTGCATTATGACGCTGCTTCGTCGATCACGGCGATTAGCGTGCTGTCTTGCTCGAGCATTGTGAGGGACCTGCTTGCGTCAAATGCTTCTGACATGGGGCGCTCCTTCGATAGCCGTTGAATAGCGCCAAGGTGTCATGTCCTCGTCGCTTGCCCCATAGCATCTGCACAAAGCACAAAGCACGAAGTCGCTGCGCGACAGCCCGCTGCGCGGGGGCATGAGCCGAAGGGCTGAGGCCAGCACCTGATGCGGCGAGCCAATCAGC
>DATDGW010000569.1:0-1920 GCA_036521895.1 Candidatus Sulfotelmatobacter sp.
TGACGGAAAAATTAACCAAATCAATACGGTAGCTCGGGCCAATAGCGACCGACAGGCTATCTGATGTTCTGTCGCTATTGAGCGCCCAATCCCGGAAGGGCCACGCGCACGACTGGCGGTGGGTTCCACTTTCCGCTGAGCACCTCCGATTTCGGAGCATAGAGACGCAATATCAAGTTGAAAGGGCCTTTTGGTGCTGGCAGCCAGTTGGTCTGTTCGTCCGTGTCGGGACTTTCGTTCTGAAAATGAAGATCGAGCGATCCATCGGCGTTGTATTTCAACGGCATCCAGCTGCTGAGTGTGAAGCGATTAAGAGGGTTCGCGACTTGGAAGCCTTCAGCGTCGTAGAGAGTAACCGACCAGAATGCGCTAGCCGGAGGTGTCTCACCTTTGTCGAAGTGCAGCGTATATTTATACGTACCGTCGAGTGGCCTTCCTTCACTGTCGCCCAGATTGAGGGGATAGGTGGCATCTTCGGGAAGGTTCGCCCCGAGAGCAAGGTGAGCGGTCATGGCGCGCTTGAGATACCAATTGCCATAGACACCCATGTTGTTCGTGTTCATTAACCAGCCGTTCGCTTTGCGGGCAATGGTGGGTAGTGACCAAGCCATCAACTTTTGGGCCTCCTCCGGAGCATTGGCGAAGGCACGCTGGATGTCAGGATCGGCTTTGTTCAGATCGAAACTCTTGCCGGGCTCGATACCAACTCTCTTCAATCGCGCAATCATCGGCTGGTCGGTGATGTGCGGCGGAATCACTTTGAGAAGCTCGGCAGCGCGACCGAAGAACTCCTGCGCTTTCATCTTGTCGACCTGGACTGTTGGCGCCGTTTTCATATCTAGCGAGGGGTCAGTCGTCACCCTCGGCGGCGTAACGTTTGTGCCCCACTGCGATTGCAGTGCGACCTTGTAGCCGTCCTGAACCTTGTGAACGGCGTCGTAATCCGATGGCCCATTGGTCTGTGTTCGTCCGAAGATCCACACATAGGGTGTCGGTGCGCTGATCCTCGTCATTCCCGAGGGAACATCCCCACTCCAGTCGGGCGCCGTGACAAGAAAGTTGCCCGCGTGCGTCCCCGTGGTCCGCCAGCCCGGGGAGGCGAAGATGTCGCTCCACATGTCGAGCATGGGCAAAAGGTAATAGCGACCATTGGTCTCGGGCGCGGAGAGAACCACAGGCTCCTTCGTCAAATCGATGAATGCCCAGGAGTAGAGGGTATCGAAATTAACACGTACAACAAGTTTGTTGTCGGCGGCCGGAAACGCCGCGAAGCTGTGGAACATATTAGCGGGGCCGAACCCCGGCACCTTGCCAGCTTCGATGTTGGTGGACTGCCTGCGCGTCAAATCCATTCCGAGGAGCGGATAGAAATAGAGATACGCATCCACTGCGATGGCGTGCGCCTCTTGTTCGCTGATCGCGGTTTGAGCCGCTACTGCTGGCGCGCTGGTTTGAGCAATAGCCGGAAAGCTGAATCCAGCCGCCACCAAGGCAAGTAAGCTGCCGGATGCGAGAACGAAGCGTCGGGTGGTCATCATCAAAATTCCCATTCGTGGCATTGCCTGTTGACGCTCGGCGACTTCGTCAGCGTCGCGGATCGGTCCTGTTTCAGCTCGCGGATTGTGTATGCCTGCATTTAAAGCCGAGAGACGACGGCCGTCCGCCCATTTTCAGAGAAGTACTTTGGCATGGGATTGGCGCGGAGGGCCGCGTACCAGCCATGTCAGGTATCAATGGTCAGTTAGCGTCCTGCGCGGCGCGATATGCAGCCTCCAGTTTCTTTTTATCCTCTTCGGTCAACACCGGAGGCTCGACCGAGACGGTGATTTTGTCGAGCTTGCCGGTAAAGGCGAACGGAACCTGATAGTCCTGAGGGTCGATCGACGTGCCCGTCTTTGCTCCGATGTCGAACATCGCGTC
>DATDGW010000570.1:0-4687 GCA_036521895.1 Candidatus Sulfotelmatobacter sp.
GCCGTTTATTACCGGCCAATTCTTTGAATCACATCCTTAAATAGGCGTAGCCGACAAGCTGTATTCTCTTCCAGTTGGATTTTTGCTTCAGGAGGAAGGGGCTCGGCTTCCGGCTGCGATCTTAGCGGGTCAACGCCGGAGGGCAAAGCCCCGATGAGCTACGATTCTGTTTATCCCACTTTGCGTCTCGCCGTACAAGCTCGAAACGGATTGGGCCGCGAGCTGCACCGAAGCCATGCTGCGACGATGCCCGGTTTGTGAGTGCGATTCCATCATCGGCCACGGTCGCCGGCGCAAGCAGGCGCACGACGAGCATCACGACTGGATCGAGATCCGTCGCGGTCGCTGCCCTGGTTGCGGAAAGACCTTCACCTTCCTGCCGCTGCTTTCGCTGCCTCACACGCACTACAGTTTGCTGACGCGCTGTCAGGCATTGCGCCGGCGTTTTGCGGAGCATCGCCCCTGGGAAGAGGCGGCACCTACGCTCAAGGACCCGAATCGTATGCCTGATCCCTCCACGCTGCGTCGCTGGTCGAGCGGCCTAGACCGCTCCCAACCAGCTCTTTCCTTCCTCCGCCAAACGCTCGCCGGCGTCGCTCACTGGCTGGTGCGCGGCGATCGGGCCGATCGCGAAGCTGCGCCTTTGTCTTGGCTGACTCCGGTTCTGCAAATCCTCTGGCCCCTCCGTCGCTGAGAAAATTTCTCCAACCCACCATCCTTGCCTGGGAATGCTGGCCACCTTCTTCTACCGTTCGCCTCAGAGGCAAAACAGCGTCGTGGGCGAGGATCTGGAAAAACTCAAACAGCGCCTTCCGCTGCTCGATTATCTGCGGCAGCAGAACTGGCTGGCGCGACCTGCCGGTCATGGCTCCGAGTTCGTTGGCCTCTGTCCCCTACACCCGGAGACCCGTCCCTCCTTCTACGTAAACGTCCGCAAAAATCTCTTTTACTGCCACGGTTGTGGCCAGGGCGGCGATCTGCTGCGCTTTGTTCAGTTGTCTCGCCAGCTGTCCTTTCGCCAAAGCCTCGCTTACCTCAAACAGCACAGTGCTCCCCCGGCCGATCCTGCTGCCGTGCTCGAGAAAGCCGCCGCCTTCTATCAACAGCAACTCGATCGCTACCCCGAGGCGCTGTGCTATCTGAAACAACGCGGACTGCATGATCCCGCGCTGATCAAAGAAATGCGCATCGGCTACGCTCCCGGCGGAAGCTTGCGCCGGCATCTCACCACTCAAGGCTATTCTTGCGATCTCCTGCAGCGCCTCGGCTTACTGAATGCAAAGGGCTGCGATGCCTTTTACCGTCGCATCACCTTCCCCTGCCGGCAGACTGGACGCACTGTCAACCTCTACGGCCGCAGCGTCGCTGCGGCCTCTGCTCACCGATTTCTTCCCGGATCCAAAGGTGGCTTGTATGCCTGGGAGCTGGTTCAGCACTGCGCCAACGTGATTCTCGTTGAGGGGCTGTTCGACTATGCTGTGCTGTGGCAGGTGAGTTTTCGCCACCTCACCTGCTCGTTCGGCACGCATCTCAACACCTACCAGTTTCAACAGTTGTGCGATCGCCCGCGCACCGTTTACCTCACCTTCGATGTCGATGCCAACGGCAATGGCCAACAAGCCTCGCAACAACTCGCACAGCGTCTCCAGGCACAAGGCATCGCCACGCGCCGCGTGCTTCTGCCCGAGGGCCACGATCCGAACTCCTTCTTCGCGCAGGGTGGTGATGCAGCACAGTTCCAAGCTCTCCTCGAGGCTGCTCTGCCATGAAGTTCCGCCTGATCCAACAGCAAGCCTTCAACAACAACGCGCAGAGCCCTGTTGGTGTCGTCGAGCAGACCACCGGCCGCGGGGTCGGCTGGATCAATCGTTATTTGGATCGCGAATATGTTCGCCGTCTGGCGGACACCACCCTGCGCATCTACGCCTACAACCTGCTGCACTTTGTCCGCTGGTGGGAGAGTGTTCATCACACCGGCGACATTCGGGAAAAGGACCTTGGCGAGTCCACGCTCCTGGACTATGTGCGCTTCCAGTCCAGCCAACAACCTCGGCCTTCCCCCTCCACCATCAATGACCGCGTCGCCGTCGTCGAGCGCGCCATCCACAACGAGTTCCCCGAGGCTCCCTGCCAGATCGCCCACGGCTTCCATCAAGCCTTCTTGCGGCGAAGGCCGATGGGCCTTGGTCGGCCGCGGATGGTCACGAGTCGGCTGCGGGTGAAAGTACCGAAACGCAATATCGTGCCGCTTTCGGTGAATGAAGTGGCGCGCTTCTGGTCCAGTTTCCGCACCGCACGCGACTTGGCCATTGTGGGCCTGATGCTCCTCGAGGGGCTGCGGTCCGCCGAAGTGTTGGCGTTGAATCGGGATGATGCGTTGCTTTCCGAAGCCCAGCTTCGCGTTCGCGGCAAAGGCAATAAATTTCGCTTCCTGCCGCTCGCGCCGGAAACCGTGCAACTACTCGAACACTACCTGCGCCTGGAACGACCGAATCCCTGCCCCGCCGCGCTGTTTGTCTCACTCAAAGGACGCGCGCGCGGGACTCGCATGACACCGGCGGGATTACGATCCTTGTTTCGTCATCACCGCCAGACCACCAGCATCAAGCTCGCCAACCCTCATCGCTTTCGACACACCTTTGCCTCGGACATGATCCGCGCCGGTATGAGTCTGCCCGCGCTCATGCAGCTGATGGGGCACTCTGACATCCAGACAACCTTGCTCTATGTGCAGGTCACCCCGCAAGACGTCTACCTACAGTATGCCCGTGCGGTGGCGCAGCACCTTCGTCCCCTTCCGGTGACTGCCTCATGAACCGTGCGCGACGCCCTCCGCTCGAACATCCTCTGGCTCCTCTCTTCGACCGCGCGGTTGATTCCTTCTGTGTTTCCCTCAGTCCCGACACGACTCGTCATTACCGCGGCACTGCCCGCAACTTCTTGAGCTATCTCGGTGCCGATCATCCTGTGGTGAAGTGCCTCGACCAATTGCGCCGTGAACCCCACATCCTCGGCTGGATGTCTCGCCTGCGTTCGCAAACACCGCCGCTCGCGACCGCATCCTGTATCAACCGGCTGATCGCTCTGCGCTGCATCTTCCACGAGCTGGCTTGGACCGTACAGCTTCCTGAACTCGCCCGTCTGATCCGCCGCGAGGACCTTCCGCGCCCGCCGCAAAGACTTCCACGCCCCCTCCAGCCAGAACAGGACAAGCTCCTGCAGCAAGAATTCCTCCGCCGCAACGATCTGGGTGGCAATGTCTTTTTGTTAATGCGCCACACGGGCATGCGCATCGGTGAGTGTGCCGATCTCTCCTGCGACTGCCTTCGCTCCCCCGGCCCGCATCAATGGGCGATTCATGTGCCGCTCGGCAAACTCAAAACGGAACGGATGGTCCCCGTAGATTCGTTCGTGTGTGAACTCGTCCAACGCCTTCGCTTCTTTCGTTCTCTGGATCCTCTGTTTGCCGATGGACGGCTCCTGGCCCGTCCGCGCACCAAAGAAGCACTCGTTCGTCAACTCCGTGATTACTTGCATCAGGTCTGCCACGCGCTCGGCCTTCCCACCCGCATCGTCCCGCACCAATTTCGTCACACCTATGCCTCAGAAATGCTTCGTGCCGGTGTGAGTTTTCCCGCCGTGATGAAGTTACTCGGCCACACTTCTCCCGAGATGACCATGCGCTATCTCGACGTAGTGCTGACCGATCTCCAGCGGGAATTCGAGCTAGCTCGCTCCAAACCTCGCCATCTCGCTCCACAGCCGAAGGCGCGCCTCGTCTCCTTTCGAACTGGACTCGACGGTGTGATCGATTCTTTGCTCGCAGCTCAACACGTGCTCGAGATGTTCCGCCGCACGCTGCCAAACGGAACTTCCCGCCGTCGCCTCGACCGGCTCACCAACCGCCTTACCAAAATCCTCAGCGAAGCACGCAAGCTCGTGACACCCTGAAAATGGGCAGAGATTGGCCGGTTAAGCCCGCCACTCGGGCGATGGGTCCGTTTGATCGCAGAACCGTGATGAGCGACGGATTTTCGATCGTTAGAGAACGCCAGCGCGACCGGCCCATCGGGCGATATAGCTCTGAAGGAATGATGTGAAGTCATCCGCGCCAGGTGGCAGCTTTTTCCCACGAAGGCTGATTCGCGAGAAGTCCACATTCACAACCGGATTAGTCAGCTTGCTCATCGCAACTTTGCGATTTCGGCAGGCGGGCAATACAAACGAAGGGATGACGGCTATGCCCTCGCCCGCGTCGACCATGGCGATCATGGTATCAAGATAATTGAAGACGGCGCGCCGAGGAGCGAAAACTCCGGCGCGGGCCAAATACTTGTCGATGAACTGCTGGACGACACTGCCCGGCACCAGCGAGATCAGCGGCTCTCCCCTCAGAGTGGACCAGGTGGTAGAGGTGCGGCGCAATGCCGGATCGTCATCAGGGCGAATCACCATCAAAGAAAAGCGAAACAATGGAGTCCGGCGGATCCCAGGCGCGGGCTCAAAAAACGCGCCCAGGCTCATATCCAGTTTACCCTCCACAACCATCTGCGAGAGGGCGAGTCCACCTACATCGAACACTTGGATTCGGAGGTCGCGCCGGTGGGAGCGGAATTCCTTAATGGCTTCCGGCAATATGTTGGCCGCGACCAATGGCGGCGCGCCAACAGACAAGGTGTGGCTAGCT
>DATDGW010000571.1:0-3304 GCA_036521895.1 Candidatus Sulfotelmatobacter sp.
AAAGCTAGTCGGCCAGGGCGATATTTCTCTTACCATGCCTGTCATATTCGGGATGTCAGGGGGCTTTGTCTGCGGTGCCGACACCGGCTCGCCGGTTTGGGACAAATACAAACCGCCATTCAGGTTCACGGGAACGCTCTACAGTGCGACCGTGGACGTTAGCGGAACAATGATCAAGGACGAGGAAAAACACTTCAAGGTGATGATGGCACGGCAGTAGATCGCTTGGCGCGTAGCGGATTAACCGTTGAAATAGCCGCACTCGCCATTTTGATTCAAGCCCCATCCAATAGCTCCTGGCATGGTCGGCAACTCGGAAACAATCCTGAAAGTCAGAAATTAAGGGTTCAAGTCTTGGTAAACGGGGTAACCGGACAGCTGTCCGGTTACGCGACTTCCAGGCACAACTTCCGAGTTGCCCGTGATACACCCAAAATCGCGCTGGCGGTCCCCGTTTTGAGTGTAATCGCCTGATTGAGCCGGTCGACTCCGCGAATTGGGGAGTCGTCGTCAAGATACTACTGAAGCTGCGCTCGATAAATGATGCGCCCTCGTCGTAGGGTCATCTTGACCCGCGAAAATGCCCTTAGGTCATCGGCCGGATCGCCATCCAGTATGACCAAATCGGCATCTTGTCCGTTAGCGACGCGTCCCGTCGTTGCGGCAAAACCTAGACGCTTTGCTGGCGTGGTAGTGAGTGCTGCCAGGATCTGCGGAAAGGTCAGACCTGCGCGACCTAGCAATTCGTACTCCTTCGTGAGAAGAGGATATCTAGTGAGATAGCCGATGTCCGTGCCGAAGAGAATCTGCCCGCCCGCATCGGAATAACTTTTCACTTCTTCCAAGATTCCTAGGTGGTTGGCGTCAGGGCCGTTTTCGCCGCTGAACAATGTGAGAGTTGGAATCAGCGAAACATTTGCTGATTTCAGGCGATCAACGGTTGTAGCGCTCCACCCGACAGGATCCTCCGTCGTGTGGGCGAGCACATCCACGTTGCCCTGAAGAACAATCTCGACGCCTTCGTTCGTCGAAGGATGTGCGAACACGAGTTTTCCTCTGCGGTGAGCCTCGGCGGTTATGGCTTGCACAATCGGAAGGGACATGGGCAGCGCAACGTGCTTTCCATCGCGGCTGACGATCGAAACAACGAATAATTTGATAATGTCTGCGCCCGCAGCGATGTTTTCATCCACGGCTCGTACCGCCTCTTCCGGCGTGGCTGGTTGGGGTAACAGTTTCACCAAATCTGCGGGTACATTCTCTGCCACGTAGTAGGGAACGCCGTCTTTGGGGTACAGAGGAAAACCGGCCGTCAGGATGCGCGGACCTAGAACTTCGCTCGTTTCAATTCGTCTGCGAATGGCGACTGTATTCGGAAGGGCGGAACCAGTATCAACTACTGAAGTGAAGCCATAGCGCGTTAACATTTGCTGGAGTTGCTGGTCGAGCTGCGTGGCCGGAAGACTTGCCGCGCCTTCCCATTTTGGCTCCATGAAATGAACGTGGCTGTTCCAGAAGCCGCTGACGATGGTCCTTCCGGCGCAATCCACGACTTCCACACCTAGTGGAACGTGCACTTCGTCTTTCTTTCCGACGGCCGTTATTTTCCCGTTCTCGATCAAGACGATGGCGTCTGAGATAGGCTTTGAAAAAGGGTCAGGATAGACTTGGCCGCCCACTAGGGCAAAACGTTCTTTGGCTCGATCGCTTTTCTGTTGCGCAAACAGGGACCCGGAGTTGAGGAACGCAAACGCGGCCAGGACAAGCAGAATCTCCAAGGTCCTAACTCGATGGCTTATCACATGTATCATGGTCGCTCCCGTTTTTAACATACGGTGTTCGTTGCCCTAATGTTACCAATTAGTTCGAAAAAATCGCCACTACGCTCATTGAGCAGATTTATGCTTTCCCTGCCGGATGGTCGGCAAACAAGAAGTGATCCGGTTCTTTCCTGTTTGCCCGTCATCCTCCCAAAATCAGGAGCAAGCGCCTGCCCGCCTCTTAACTTCCTACAAAAGGACATAGAAGCTTTTTGCCGTGCATGGAGAGGGTTTTACAGAACCGCAATTCGCCACGCCGGGCTATCATGGCGGTTGAGCTCGCGTGGACACAATGAAGAACCAAGCTGAACACTTCCCACCCCTGGCCGATGGGATTCTGCGAGGTTGAACAATGAATCGAACCTTCACTTTCGGAATAGTTGGTGGCTACGGTGCAACTGGAAGAGTCGTTGTGTCTGAGCTCTGGAAGTCCTGCGAGGGAAAGATCCTAATCGGTGGACGCGACTTGGCTAAGGGGACCGCTTTAGCGAAGGAACTCGGCAACAGAGTGTCGGCGGCGCATCTTGATGTTCTTGATGGCCGCTCGCTAGACGAGTTCTGCAGCCACTGTTCGATCATTGTGAATTGCGCCGGACCTGTCATGGTGTTGCAGGATCGCGTCGCCCAAGCGGCTTTTCGAAGAAACTGTCACTACATCGATGTCGCAGGCTTAACCTTTGTAAAGGAACGCATGCTTCCCCACAACCGAGAGATCGCAGACTTAGGACTGTCGTTTGTTGTCTCGGCCGGGTGGATGCCTGGCATAACTGAACTCGTGCCCGTCTACGCTAATGCGCAGGCGAGGGCTCAAATGGATACGATCGAGTCCTTGACGGTCTTCTTTGGCGACAGTGGCGAGTGGTCTGACAACGCTTTGCGAGACGCCGCCTGGTATGTCCATCAGGCAGGGCTTCGCAGCCCGGCGTATTTTCACCGAGGTGAGCGGAGCCGCGCCAAGATGTCGGCTACCTCACGCAACATAGATTTGGGCCATCCGATCGGCCGCGGCCGCTTCACTCTGGTCTCCCTTCCAGAGCTAGACGAAATAGGCCGCCGACTCGCTGACTGTGACGTCTTCATCTATTCCTACTTGTCCGGGTTTCGGACTGCTGCTGCCGCAATGCTGATTGCTCTGCTGGCTTTACCCGAACAATTCACGGTTCGACTCTTCCGGAATATATTTCGGAGAAACCGTCTGCCGGTGGACGGATTTGCAGTGGCACGGGTACTCGGGCGGCACCAAGGACGTAGGTTCGCGCTGACCGCTCAGATTGTTTACAGGGACCGGCGAGACTACTGGATGAACGGACTTGTGCCGGCGATTGTTGGCCGCATGATTTCAGAAGGCAAATCCGTTCGGCCTGGTGTGCACTTTCTGGCTGAGGCGGTAGACCCGATTATATTTATGGCGGAATTGAAGAAAGCTGGAGTCGAGCAGACGGAGAACTTGAAACCTTACGAATGAGCATTAAGGAGACAAGGTC
>DATDGW010000572.1:0-17565 GCA_036521895.1 Candidatus Sulfotelmatobacter sp.
TGATCTTGTTGCCCACATTCTGCGGAATCAGCATGCGGTAGTGCACCGTGTCTGCCGCACCGGGCGGGATGAGCCTGACGTACACCACAGCCCGAGTCGCCCACGCGTTGCGCTTGTTGATGGGATTGCCATGCGCATCGATCTGCAAGGAGCGATAGAAGTGTGCTCCCTTCTCCACCGGACCGTGGCCATTATCCTCCACCATGCCGCTCCAGAAAATGATCTGCCCCTTGTCGTCGATGGCCTTCAATTCGAGCCAGGTGTCATACGCATCGACAGTACCGCCGGGGAAAAAGTGGCCGATCTTCTTCGTGCGCACCACTACATCCACGCGCACCGTATCGCCACGACGCAGGGCCGGCTGCACCAGGTTCAATGGCGCGGTCAACGGAGCAATGTCCCCGCCGGTCTCAGCACTCATTTCGCTCTCGGCTTCTTCTCCGACGGCGAACGTGGTTGACAGTTCCGATTGCGTCGTTGCGCCGGGCTTCAGCGGAGCCTGCGCCGGTGACAGCGCGAAGATGTCAACCGTGAGCGCGCCGTTCTTCAGGAAATCTTCCGTCAGCTTGAGCTGCGGTGCATCTTCGTTCGCCGTAGGCACGGCCGTGTTCGCTCCGGGGAAGCGATGCGAGTGCACGAATCCATTGATGTTGCCAGCGTCCTGGGAAGACTCCGCCGGCATGTGACAGTCGGCGCACTGCTGCGGCTTCGGCGGATAGTAGAACGACCGCGCCCCCTGCCCCGAGATTCCGCTGGCTTGCCAATTGTCGTATTCGTTGAAGCCGCGGGACCAGCGGTAGTTGTTGACCGGAACATCGAGGTGCACCTTGTGGCAGGACGAGCAGAACTCCGCCGTCTGGTTGCGCATGAAAGGCTTGAGAAAGACGCGCCGGTGCGGCTCGGGATTCAGTTTGATCAAGAAATCATGGAACGCACGAGCCACCGGGCTTTTGGTTGCCGCGAGTTCATGCAGCTTGGGATATTCCAGGTAGAAATCCGCCTGCCCCATCGTGCTCTTCACAGCAGCGATGGAGTGGCACATCATGCAGCCCAGCCCGGCCTGCGCTTCGGGCCGGTGCACGATCTGCTTGATCGGCGTATCCATCAGGCCCGCGTACAGCACTGCGGGATCGTGGCATCCCCCGCACCATTTCGAAGGCTTGGTGCCAATCGTGTCCTGCATGTACTCGATCGACTTGCGGTACCACTGATTGTTGAACGACGAAAAATGGTGCGCCGAGCTGAACCACTGGTTGTAGATGTCCTCGTGGCAACGCTTGCAGGAGTCGGACTCCATGAAGAACTTGCTGGGAATGTTCCGTTTGCCGTACACCTGCGCCGAACTCGGGAAGAAGGCGCCCTCAGGCCCATCCCCTTCGCCCTCCATGGTGTCGGGCGCCATCGGCGGATTCTGGATGCGTCTGCGCGTCTGCCAGCTCTCGCGAATATAGCGCGCCCCGTAGCCGACGCCGGCAAGCAACGCCAGGCAGATTGCGGCGCGCAACGCACCTGAGACTATCCTCGCTGCAACGGGTGCCGGATCGGATGACTCTCGGCTGCCCATCCATCCGGCAATCAGCAGCGCAACTCCTGCGAGAGAAATGACCATGTGAAGATAGAGCTTGTTCCATTCAGTGCGCGAAGTTCCGGTCTTGATCAGGATCAGTCCCAGGACCGCTCCCGCCCCAATCAACAGCCATCCCGCGCGAGAAGAGAGACTTCCCGTGGACATCAAGCGAACAAAGGCAGGAATCAGCAAGATCGCAACCAGCACTCCTCCGAGTGCGTGTAGCAGCACTACAACCGCATAAGCAATGTTGGGCTGCGGAAACGTGTAGAGGTAGGCGGCTGAAACCACGAGAAAGGGCGCCAGCCAAGTCAGAGCCCGACCGATAAATCCCCCAGATGAAGGCATTTCCCGCATGGACAGAGGTTCAACCGCTCGCCAGAGAAATCAGCCCCACAGGAGCTGAAAATCCCGCGCTGATAAAGTTATACAGGGCCGTCGGCAGGCGAAATAATACAAAAGTACTAGCGTAGAACGCTGGAACGTTCAGCTGATTGGTGGAATTTTCCACGCGTTACATCCCTTCTCGAGCGCCGCGGCAACCGCCAGAACCTGTTCCTCCTCCCACGGCCGGCCAACGATCTGCACACCGATCGGCAACCCTTCAACGGAATGGCCCACCGGAACCACAGCGCCGGGATTTCCCAGCAGGTTGAACCACTCGGTATAACTCCAGGCGTCGAGGTACTCGACGCTCTGGCCCTCGATTTTCCAATTGCGTTCTCCGTGGCGGAAGGCGGGAATCGCAGCTGCCGGGCACAGCAGAATCGGATACTTTCGCATTTGCGCCAGGAACGTAGCGCGCAAGATGTCACGGCCGATCCACGCTTCGAGTAGTGTCTCGCCCGTGAGCGGCAGCTCGCCTGCGGCCCCTTCCAGGAACTGCTTCAGGATTGGGCTGAGGTCGTGCTCGCGTCCCTCGAACATCGGGCTGAGCAGCATTCCGCCGGCGGTCACGAAGAATTTCTTCCACAGCAGGCGCGCTTCGCCGAGACCCTCGGGGCGAAAGGGCTCAACTTCAAATCCCGCTTCCCGCAGCGCTTCTGCGGCGATTCTCACGGCTACGCGAGTGTCAGGGGTCACCGGCGTGCGTCCGTCGTCTTCGAAATAGCCGATCCGAAGCTTCTTGGCTTCGCGTTCGGTCGGCCATCGCACAGGCACCGGCGCAGAGCAACTGTCACCGTCGTCTGGGCCTTGCATCACTTCGAACAACGCCTTCAAATCGGCAACGGTGCGCGCCATGGGGCCGACCACGCCGATCAGCGCAAACGGGCCGCCGGAAGGGGGGAAATGCCCGGTCGAGGGAACGCGCCCAGGAGTCGGCTTGAGCCCGCAGATTCCGCTGAAGTGCGCTGGAACTCGAATCGATCCACCGCCATCGCTGCCTATCCCGCCCGCCGACATGCCCGACGCAATTGCAGCCGCTTCCCCGCCGCTCGAGCCGCCCGGTGTGCGCTCCATGTCCCACGGGCTGTTGGTACGGCCGTACAAAAGATTGTCTGTTTCCCATGCCATCAGCATTTCCGGCGTATTGGTCGTGCCCAGCACGATCGCCCCCGCGCTGCGCAGGCGAGCGACCAGCGGCGCGTCTTGCGTTGCGATCTGTCCCGCGCGCAACCGCGTTCCCGCTTCGCAACGCAGCCCGGCGACATCCAGGGAACTCTTGATGCTCACCGGAACGCCGTGCAGGGGACCGAGCGGCTGGCGCTTCATCACCGCGACCTCGGCCGCACGCGACTGGCGCCGAACCAGCGGCGCGTCCACGTGCACGAAAGCATTCAGCTTCGGGTTCAAGCGTTCGATCTTCGCCATGTGCGCGTCGGCGAGTTCGACCGGAGAAATCTTCTTCTCGCGGATTCGCTGGGCCATCTTCACAGCTGGAAGGAACGTCAGTTCGCTCATGAAATCCATGCTCGCAGGGCGCGATCCAGCGCCTGTTTCTCTTCGTTCGTCAAAGCTCGAAACCCACCTTTCGCCAGATCACCCAATTCAAGCGGACCGATGGCCACGCGCATCAGCCTGAGCACTTCGACCCTAAGCGTCTCCAGCATGCGCCGTATCTGCCGGTTCTTGCCCTCGTCGAGGGTGATCTCCAGCCAGCAGTTCTTCTCCCCTGAGCGCAGCACGGTCGCCTTCCTGGCTCTCAGCAACTCGCCATCGGATTTCACGCCGTTCACCAGCGACTCGACGAGGCTCTGGTCCGCAATTATGTCGATCTGCACGTGGTAGGTCTTCTCCAGATGAGTTTCGGGGGCGGCAATTCGTGCGCCCCACTCGGAGTCGTTGGTCAACAGCAGTAGTCCCTCGCTCGCCTTATCCAGTCGCCCAACGGGAGCGACCCAGGGCAGCGACTTCCCAGCTCTCTGCAACAGTCCATAGACCGTCTCGCGTCCCTTTTCATCGGAGGCCGTGGTCACTACGCCCCGCGGCTTGTTCATCATGAGATAGATCTTCGTCTGCCGATCGACAGCATGGCCGTCCGCCGTGATGTGGTCCTGCTCCAGGCGGGTTGGGGCCTCGGGATCGCGGCTCACGCTCCCATTCAACTTCACGCGGCCGGCTCGAATCAGCTTGGCCGCCCGCGCTCGCGAACAATATCCCAGCTTCGAGAGAGCACGCGCGAGACCGATCTTGCGGGATGTTGCGTTCCTGGGCACGCGTTCATGCTAATCGAAGCCAGCGGTGCACTGCATCGCACGGCATAATCCGGGTGCCGCAACCTCGCATGGCTTGGTACTATGTTGGGGCTATCACGCGGGCCTCATGACGGCTCGCGCGCTGCCCATTGCAGCTGTGCAAAGGAGTTTCTTATGGCCCACCACCACCCTCCGCGTTTTCTAAAGATTGTGGACGACGCCAAAACCCGCGTGCGCGAGACCAACGTCGACGTGGTCAAGTCCAGAATGGATGGCGGCGACAAATTCGTACTCGTCGATGTGCGCGAGGAAAGCGAGTTCGCCAAGGACCATCTGCCTGGCGCTATTCATCTCGGCAAGGGCATCATCGAGCGCGACATTGAAGCGCGCGTACCGGACCTCAATACAGAAATGGTCCTCTATTGCGGCGGCGGATTCCGCTCCGCGCTTGCTGCCGACAATTTGCAGAAGATGGGCTACACCAATGTCATCTCGATGGACGGCGGCATTCGCGACTGGCGCGAGAAGGGCTATCCGCTGACCAAGGGATGAGAGCAATTCTCAGTTCTCAGTTCTCGGGAATCAAACCGTTGCCTCTCAAGCACCGCCCTACCCACTTATGAATGGTCGCATCTTCTTCTGGTCGCTCACCTCGGCACTCGCCGGATTTCTTTTCGGGTTCGATACCGTCGTCATTTCCGGCGCCGAAAAAACCATTCAGACGCTCTGGGGATTGAGCCCCAGCCTGCACGGCATCGCCATGGCCTCTGCTCTCTACGGCACTGTGGTCGGGTCCTTGCTGGGCGGCTGGCCCGCGGACCGATTCGGACGCAAGGCCACGCTGCTTTGGATCGGAGTCCTTTACTTCGTCGGCGCTGCGGGCTCCGGTTTGGCGCCAAATGTTGCCACCTTCATCGCGGCGCGTGTTATCGGAGGGTTGGGCGTCGGCATCTCGACGGTCGTTGCCCCCATGTACATCTCGGAGATCGCACCGCCTCAGCATCGCGGAAGACTCGCTGGGATGTTCCAGTTCAACATTGTTTTTGGCATCCTGATCGCCTACGTCTCGAATGCGCTGCTCGCGGGCATTGGCGAAAACGCCTGGCGTTGGATGCTGAGCGTAGCTGCGTTTCCGTCGCTGCTCTACGCTGGGTTCTGCTTCGGCCTTCCCGAAAGCCCGCGCTGGTTGCTGAGCCGGAAGGGCGACCGCGAAGAAGCACTGCAAGTGCTGCAACGGATCGAACCTGAGGTTTCGAAAGCCGAAATCGCAGCTCAGGCGGATGCGATCATCGCCGCTTCGACGCAGCAGGCATCGTCCGGAGATTTCTGGACCCGGCGTCTGCAGAAACCGATCCTGCTCGCCATCCTGATTGCCTTCTTTAACCAGATGTCTGGCATCAATGCGATTTTGTACTTCGCGCCCCGCATCTTCGAACTTACTGGCCTCGCAGCAAGCGCGGCCCGGCTGCAGTCGATCGGCATTGGCCTCACCAATCTCATTTTTACTTTGGTCGGCTTGTGGCTGATCGACCGACTGGGCCGGCGGACTCTTCTCTACATCGGGTCGTTCGGGTACATCACCTCGCTCGGCCTCGTTGCGTGGGCCTTCTTCACCAATCATTTTTCAATCGTGCCGGTGTGCATCTTCGCCTTCATCGCCGCCCACGCGATCGGCCAGGGCGCCGTCATTTGGGTCTTTATCTCTGAGATTTTTCCGAATCGCCAGCGCGCCGAAGGGCAGACGCTGGGCAGCTTCACGCACTGGATCTTCGCCGCCCTGCTTACAACGTTCTTCCCCCGGATGGTTGCGTCCTTCCCACCAGGATATGTGTTCACGTTTTTTGCCGGGATGATGGTTCTGCAACTGATTTGGGTAAAAACGATGGTTCCGGAGACGAAGGGTGTTCCGCTGGAACAGATTCAGAGGCAACTGGGAATTGAATAGGTTGTACCTATTGACCCCTGGTCTCTTATGTAATCGTGTTAATGATAGTTACGAGGAACCGCCCACACTTTAACCGGGAGTTTGCTCAAGGACGTGGAACGGAGCTCGGCAGCTCGACAATCCCATATTTGCACGCAATTCCTGCCACTGTTGGATGACTCGGGGGTCGGGTGAGAGTTCGGCCGCCTACGGAGCGACTCCTCTGCCTTGGGACGATTGTTGAGTTGGACAAAACAATCCGCGAGACCCGCCCATGCATACCAATCTTGCCGGTGGGTTGGCGACAACGGCGGACCCGACAACTCGGGGAGAGAAAAACATTTCAGGGCCGCGGCAAAGCAGGCAGCGGGACCTTCTGCTGAATCCCTGCCCCTTCGACGATCGTGTAAATGAAATCCGCCGCGACGTTCCGCAACGTCTCGGTGGCGCCATTCGGCCAGCGAATGACCACCTCGCTGATCTTGTCATTCGCACCGAGCCCAAAATGCAGCCGCAAATCGTTCTGTGAGAGATAGCTCGTGCCGCCGCGCACTTCGTCGAGTTGCAACAGCGTGCCCGCCTTCACCGTAACCCGTGCTCCAATCGCCGCCTTGTTGCTCTGGGTCCCCACCAGCTTGAACAGCACGCGATGGTTCGCGCTCTCGTTGTGGTTCAGCAGCAGGGAAGGTGGCTCGCCCACGTTGAGCACCACCATATCGACATTGCCGTCGTTGTTGATGTCGCCAAAAGCCACGCCCCTCCTGGACTTCAGCGGCAGCTTCTGCAGCGTCGACGACACGTCCTCAAACGTTCCGTCGCGGTGATTGCGAAACAGCACCAGCGGTTCACGATACTGCGTGCCTCCAGAAATGCTGTCGACCTGCGGGTAGACGTGGCCGCTGGCAATGAAGATGTCGAGCCAGCCATCGTTATCCATGTCGAAAAAAGAGGTTCCCCAACTCACCAGCGGATAGGTCGGCTTCACGATCTTGGCCCGCACGCTCACGTCCGCAAAGCTGTCGTCCCCAAGATTGTGATAGAGCGTTGACCCTTGCTCCACAAAATTGGTGACCAGCATCGAGAGCCGCCCTTCGTGCAGATAGTCTCCCCAGGCCACGCCCATCGATCCCTGCTGCATGCCGTCGCCGCTCAGTGCTACGCCCGCAAGCAGGCCAGCATCTTCGAATGTGCCGTCGTGTTTGTTGCGGTAGAGAAAATTCGGCCCGGCATCGTTGGCCACGTAGAGATCGGGCCATCCATCGTTGTCGTAGTCGCCCCAGGTTGCGCCCAGACCGTAATAATGATGCGGGTCATCCACTCCAGCTTTCTTCGAGACCTCCTCGAAGGTGCCATCGCCCTTGTTATGAAACAACAGGTCCGATTCGCCGGGCATGCCCCACGGACCGCACTGCACCATCACCGTCCGAAAGCGGCAGAAGTGCGGATCGTTACCGAACTCGGGCAGCTTGTCCATGTCGACATGCACATAGCGCGAGACAAACAGATCCACGTGGCCGTCACGATCGTAGTCGGCCCACGCCGCGCCCGTGCTGAAGCCGCCGCCGGCGACTCCCGCCTTCTCGGTCACGTCTTCGAACTTGCAGTTACCCAGATTGTGGTAGAGCGCATTGCCTCCGTAACCCGTGATGTAGATATCCTGGAGCCCATCGTTGTCATAGTCCGCAACGGCAACGCCCATTCCCCAGCCCTTGCGCGTGAGGCCCGCCGCCTTGGTAATGTCGGTGAACTTCAAATCACCATTCTTGGGATCGATATCCTGATGATAGAGAGTGATCATCGGATCGCCGCCCTGGCGATAGCGTTCTACCGTCGATCCATTCGCGGTAATGATGTCGAGCTTGCCGTCGTTGTCACAATCGATCAGGCCGACACCGCCACTCATCGACTCGACAATGTACTTCTTGTCGGCACTAGAAATGTGTGGAACCGTGAGGCCGGCCTTCTGCGCGACATCTTCAAACTGTGGAACCGGAGCCTGTGGGGGTTGTAGCTTGGGAGGCGCCGTCCGCCCTGCTGCGATGGACGCAAGCGAAAAAACAATCCATAGGTAAGGCCGGATTCGCATAGGCGGGAGGATGTGCCGATTATATCCGAGCCTGTCGGCCTTGGTTCCCACCGTCAGACACTCACACTCACGACCTGTATATTCGAAGACAGCCTTGGCTCTGGCGATCAACTCTCGTGGTCGTTGCGAAGGCTGAGATCGCATGCCTGCTACGCATCAAGGTCTCCTGGCTGAGGTTTGCGCCGATTCTGTAGCCTCCGCAGTCGTGGCGGAGCCGGCCTCGCAACCGTTAGTGCCGCGCGACCACGATGATCATAAAGGTCCCGGGCTTGGCTGCCGGACGGGCTCCCGGTTTGGGCTCTTCAAATTCGGCGGTGGGCAAATAGATCTTGTGCATCTCGGAATCAACGTCCATTGTCTTGGCCCCGACTGCAGTAGTCACGACCTGCACGATTTCGAATTTGCCCGGCGAGGTCTCGCCAGCAACCGCGAGTTTTCCGTCACGGCAGCTCGCGAACGCCTGCTGGCCGTCAAACTTGGTTGCATCCACACCGGCGCCGATGGGAAGATCGGCCAACACCTTGCCGTCGTCCGCGTTCATCACGATCAGCTTTTGCGGATTGCGGCATCCCACAAACAGTCGCCGCTTCTCGGTGTCGATGGACATCCCTACCGGGGCCCCGCCGGGAGCGACCGACCAGTGCGCAATGACTTTCCTGGCTTGAATGTCAACCACCGCAACTTCGTTCTTGTCCACCAGATTGACGTAAACCTTCCCTGCCCTGTCGGACACGAGAAACTCGGGTTTGCCGCCCAGGGCAATGGGAGCTTCGAGGGCTGCGGTCTTGGGGTCGGCATCGGGTTTGAGCACCATCAGAACGCCGTCGTCACCGGAGACGGCCAGCACCATCCCGCTGGCTTTATCGAAAATAATTCCGTCAGCGTCAGGGTTTGCCTTGACCGTCCCCAGCACCGCATTCGTCTTAAGATCAAAAATCACGATCGCTCCGGCGCCGTCGGTGATGAAGCCTCGTCCAGCCTCGGGAACCAAAGCCACTCCATGGTTGTGCTGCTGGCCGGGAATGTCCGCGACCGTCTTGCCCGATTCGGCATCGATCACCATCGTGTGAGTGCTCCGGGGAACGTAGAGAAGGTGCGACTTTGCATCCAGCGTGATGTAGTCCATTCCGCCGTCGCCCCCGACGTGAAATGTCTTCTCCACCGCCCAGCCTGCCTGGGCTGCAACGCGCACGCTCAAGGTGAATGAAACGAATGTGATCAGAACAGCGACCAACAATGCATTGCGAAAACGCATGCGGCCTCCTGGAAATAAGCCGGCCCAGCATACCATTTCCGGCTGTACCCTGCATCCGAGCGCGGAAGGAATAGAATCGGCGTGACACGATGCGACCTGATCACTTCGCAGGCGTAATCACGGTATTCCGAAAACTCACGTGTCCCGCTTCACTTCCCTGCAAATAGATCGGTCCCGGCAAAGCTTCGTGACTATCCAACGCCCCGCCAGTGATGCCCGGGATTTCCTGCTGGTCAATAATAGTCTGACCATTTTGCACCACGGTGACAACTCGTCCCACGAGCGTGATGTCGTAGGTCTGCCACTGTCCCGGTCGGCGAGGCTGTTCCGGCGAAGGAGCCAGGAAGCCATATATGCCTCCAGTGCGCATCGTGGGCCCTTCCGGTTCCGGATCGTCTTCGATCTGCAGTTCGTATCGACCGCGCAGGTAGATGCCGCTATTCGATCCCTTAGCACAATTGAATTCGACGTGTAACTTGAAATCTTCAAACTTGGCCTCAGAGATAAGTTCGGGACCTTTTCCGGGACTCACCAGCGTTCCGTTTTCGACCTTCCACACCGGGGTTGCGTTCGGATCGCTCATCCTCCACCCGCTCAGGTCCTTACCGTTGAACAACTGCGTCGGACTCCCCCATTTCGGAGGGCTCGTCCTCTTTAGAGACGGCGCTCTCACACCCGTCCATTGCCACGGAGTTCCATCGGGTCCGGTCGTCGTCCCCACGAGAGTTTCGCCAGAGAGCTTGCCCTCAAAGACCATGTCGTCTTTCCTGTCTTCCTCTTCCTTGGGAGAAACGAACGTGATCCGGCCATTCGATATCTCAATTTTCGGGAGCGGCCGCGCGTGTCCCCAACGGCTCACCATGCGAGCTTTGACCTGTCCCTGTTCTTGGGTTATCTCCAACCACGAGGGATATTCGCGCTGCGGAGTCTTCAGGGTCAGATCCCAACGCCCCAGAAAAGACGGGACCGACGCAGTTGTGTCCGCAGAGTTCTTCTGCTCGGAATATGCCCACATCGAAAGCAGTAGGATCGACGCTGTCAGCGCGAATCCTCGCATGCGTCTCATCTGATTTGCCATGAATCCTCCTTCAAGCACGGGATTGTAATCGATCGCTTCGCTTGCTGAGTGACGGAAACGGCTGCCCTGCGCATCAATCCTTGGAAGCCGGCCCCTTTCCTCTTAAGACCGTGATTGACGCCTTGGGCAGGGTGAGCGTTGTTTGCGAACCCGCCGTCACCACCGTTGCGACAGGTGGATGATCCGGATCCGGATGACTGTTTGGGCCGTCGTCAATCCAAACATACTGCTCGCTTCCGAAAGTCACAACGGTCACCGGCCCTGAAAACGATCCACTCTGCTTGCTCTTGGTGTTGTCAAACTGCACGCGCACGCTGTGCGGGTTGCTCTCGTCCCGGTTCACCAGCATGATCGACCAATTCCCATCCGGACGTTGCAGCGCGTACGACGTTACCAGCACATTGCCTTCGGCATCCTTGATGTTCGTGGAAGAAGGAAACATGTGGTGCACGCCTGAGCGGTGCTGCACCCACTCCCGGTTGATCATATGAGCCGCGTAATACGGCGATGTGTAGCCCTGGATGTCGTAGTCCTCGTTAGAAACAAAATTCGACCACGAAGACCAACCCAGGCACGTCTTCTGAATACCCTGAGGCTGAATCGGCGAGTGATAAAAGGCAGCGCCTCCGCCCTCGAAGAAAGATCCAACATTGTCGGCGAGCCACAGCGCCGCGAAGATGGTGGTCATGGGCCCGGTGAGGGCAGCGGCCAGATGATTCTCGGTCACCATGAGCGGAACGTCTTTGGGAACGCCGTCATCCCTCCACACCTGCAGGATGTGCTTCATCAACTGCGGTTCGGTGTACAAAGTCTTCCACGTAATGTCGCAAGGCTCGAACGGATAGTGCTCGAACGACACGAACGCCAGGTCAGCAATGCGGCCATGCGTCTTCAAGTAATCTACGAAGCGGCCCATCCACGAGACGCGGCCCTGCGCATCCGGCCAAACCCGGATGTCCTCATTCACTCCTTCGAAGACAGGTCCTCCCAGCTTGAGCTGGGGATCAACCTTGTGGATGGCCGCGGCCCATTGAATGAATAACGCACCGTAGTCTTCCGGCATTGCGTGCTTGCCATCCGGCTCCTCGCCCAGTTCGACGTATCCGATGCGGTAGCCGCGCTTTTCGACGTAGGCAATCTGGGCGGCAGCATCGTCCGGTGTACCGTAAAGCATGGTGACCGGAATCATCGCGGGAAGATTGTTGGTGATTCCGCTGGTGAAGAACAGATCGAAACCGCTGTGTTGGTAGCCGCCGGTGGCGTTTACGTCTGTGGCCGAGTGCCAGGGATCGATCGAGGACGATGTAAAGCTGGTTGGCCTGTCAGCGAAATTCTTTTGCACTTCGGCAAACGCGCCGCTAGAGTCGACGCTGCCCAGACGGATTTCCTGAATGGCGTATCCCACGCAGTTGCGGACGTCTTCCGCCCCATGCAGATCGCAGTCGTTCGACGATTCTGTCATCAAGACGCGCACGTACTGAGTGTTGACAGGCGCGTCGGTGAGCTTCAGATTAGCCGTTCCGCCCTGAGCGTTCTTGATTGCGCCCAAGGGGAAGGTCTTCCACTCGCCCTGCGGGCCTCCATCAAAATCGAGCGCGTGCGTTCCCACCCAATACTGCACCTGATAGGTCGTGGCATACGGGCTCACCCACCCGATGCGGATTGCGTTCACCGGCTTTTCCGCCTTCAGATCGACAATCACCCATTGCGGGTGCAGGCCGTCGCTTTCCCCTGTGAACTTGCTGGTGAGGTACGGATTGCTCTTCCAATAGCTGAGATTCGGACCTTGCAGTGGGCGGTCTCCGCTGGTTGAGAAACCACGGTGAGGCAACGCATAAGAAAGGATGTAGCGCACCGGCTCTTTGAGATCCGTGCTGCCGGTAAAGTATCCGCTCTGGTGGGCTGCATCGCTCCACGTCCCGTTCTCGGTCCAGTGCCAGGCGGCCATGCGGAGCTCGGAATTGTTGCGATAAGTGATCGGTCCCCAGCCCGCGGAGAGCGACTCTTGAAGGATGTGCGGCGTATAAACCTTATCGATGTCGGTATGGGAGAGAACATCAATGGAGCTGCCAAGAGCGCTGTCGGGATCGAAAGAATTGATGGCATGCCCGGGTGTCGCATCAACATGGACGATTCCCATCGGCGGTTCCGCGTCCGGCGCCTTCGATTGAGCCATCAAAGTGGTCGCATCTGCAACCACAACGAGGATGAGGATGGTAATCGCGAAATGCGTCCACGACGCTGCGCACTCTCTCATGCTGCGGATAGTAACCCAGAAGTGCCAAAAACAATAGCTGATGAAGGGTACAGTACGTATCCCATTTGTTCTTGCTGAACCCGGTTCGCGAATGGGATGGCGCTCAATTCAAATGTTGTTGATCGCGGGCGCCCCCGGCTGGATCGTGGTTTTCCACTCGACGGTCTGGGTGTGCGCCCCATCGGTGACCACCACCTTCTCGAGCACAAGCGCTCCCTCAAGCAATTGAATGCGCAGCGAGCGATCACCGAGCTCAATGGTGCCGAATCCGGACGCGGCGGAAAAAAAGGTTTTGAACGGACGAATGGTGAGCTGGGGACCAAACCAGAGCGTCTTCTGGACGGCGGAATAACGGAAACCGGCCAGGGCACCAAGCAGTGCGTAGCTAGCCATGGCGCGAGCGTAGTAGTTGCCGCACTCGTATTCGTTCCAAGGGTTACGAATCCGCCCGTCGTAGCGACTGCGCATGGCCTTTACGATGGTCAACCCTTCTTTGACCAAGCCCTCTGCGATGAGATGCGAGGCTACCTGGTATTCAATTCCGGTCCAGACTTCGTCGGAGTATACAAAAGGCAAAGTGGGCTTTCCTCCCGAGGGCCAGGTGCACAACAGCAACCCCGGCTCGTGGCCCATGGCATAGCCGGGGCGTTGTGCATTGGCATGCTGGCTGAGATCCGTCTTGAAATTGTGCTTGAAGACGGCTTGCAGCGTCTTCTGAACGCTCTCGCGAGCGAGCGGCGTATCGATTCCGTACATTCGCGCCATCCAGGCACCAATGACTCCGTCCGACAGACAGCCGTTTCCATATTGATATTTGGGCCCTTCACGCTTTAGGAGCCTCTGCATCTCGCCGCTGTGTTCGTCGACCTGGGCGACCATGGTGGCAAACGAGGTGTTGCGCAGTCCTTGATACTGCACCTTCTGCTGAAAATACTCGCCATTAAAGAGTTGCTCTTCCATGAAGCGCGAACAACGATGGGCCAGATCGTCGTAAAACGTGGCATCCTGAGCATGATCAGCAGCGTTGTCCATTTGGGATATTGCCGAGAGGGCACCCAGGTAAATGCTCGTGCACATACCGTCCGGCCCCCAAAATTCAATGTCGTAGGTATTGTGATGAGGCTCGCACAGGCCTCCCTGATGATCCGGATCCCAGGTTCGTATGCAGTAGTCCATGCTGCGTTTGGCCAAGGGATACATCTTCCTAAGCCAATCCATGTCTCCGGAAACTTGCCAGTCGCGAAACACTTTCATGATTCCGCCCAGCTGCCCGTCGGAAGCCGCGTGGAAGTCGTGTTTGACCGGTCCTTCGGGAAGTGCGGAGCGGAAGGTGACGTGACCGTTCTCATCCATCGAGCGGCCCAATTCCAGGTCGCGTAACGTCCGTTCCAGTTTCGGGTAAAGGTAGGGAAAGGCCTGGGCATAATTCCACACGTGCGTGCAGGAGCCGTGGCAGCAACCGGCGTCAGGAAAGCATCCTTCCCAACCCCAAAGATCGCCATTCTCCAGACGCAGCACGGTCGGAGACTTGAGGATGGCCAGGTTCGCGGAGATGGCATCCAGCACATACGCCGGGAGCGTGGAGGAAAACAGCGCTTCCTTGAACGCGAGCGTGCGCGCACGCAGTGAAGCATAATGTTCGTCAACATAAAGAGCGACTTCGCGGGCACTATCCCAAATTGAGGCATAGTACGGCCGCCACCGCGGTGGAACTCCCTCCGGATAAGAACGACACCCAGCATCGCCTCGGGCGTCAGGAAGGGGAGTGCCCCCAACTTGCAAGTAACCATTTGGGAAATGCCACGTGATCACAATCGGGTAGGTTCGCGATTCACCCGGAGCCAGTGTCCCCGCAAGCAGAATCGAAGCGCCATTCCGTCCCCGAGTATCGATTTCGTTGGAGCCCTCGTTGGCAGTGAATGTCCCGGTTGAAACCTCGCGCCAGAGTGCCGACAAAGAGTCAAAGTCCCAGCCCGGGCTGCGCAGCCACATACCCTTGATGAGCGGTTTGTGGCCGATGACGGTCAGGCAGGCGCTGCCGTAACCTTCCGCATTGGGTTTCTCTATGTTGTGCAGAAAAACGCCGCGCTCAGGGATCACGGTATTGCGGCTTGCCGATTGATCCTCGCCGCATCCGGGCGCCATGTGAGAAAGATGATAGGAGAATTCATACTCGATAGTTCGGGATGAACTGTTGTGCAGCGTGTACTCCAGAACCGCGCAGGGTATCCCCGAGTCTTTGTCATCGAGCGGGATAAAAGGATTCCACGCACTAAGTGAGATCCGCAATGGCACCGCCGAGTCGCTGATCTTGACTTCTCCGAAGGGGTATTCTCCTTTGAAGGCGCACTCCTGAAAGCGCGGGAAGCCTTCGAACCCACCGCGGCGGTATCCCTCACCCTGTAGTCCCTGATCGTAAATTTTCAGAACGGGGAAGGGACCCTCCACCAGTTTGGTAACCGGAGACGCCCCCTTAATATGGAGGATGGCGAAAGCGCCCTGGGAAGGAGCGAAGCCCTCAGGTAACGCTGTTGTCGAGGGATGATTCCAAATCGAAAAGTCCTGCAAGCCGCCATAGCCGTTCAGACAGATGCAACCGGCCCCGATCCCTCCCAGGGGCATCGCGACCTGGGTAGCTCTGTCCCCGGCGAAAGTGCGCTGTGGTCCGCTGTCGAACAGTTCTTCCGATGAATAAGGAATCTCTTCAGAAATAGGAATCGCAAGAGGATTCGCGGCTAGTGCACCCGGCTGGGCGCCGGCCAATGGTACGGCTGCACCCAATGCTGCGGAGGAAGTGATCGCCATGAACTCTCGGCGAGTGGACTGATCGAAGGGTGACATCGAGCCTCCCGGGGACTGGTGAGCAGTCGACAAATGATAGCGCGCTGAGAAACTTCAAATCGTTGCAAGGGCCCGAACGAGTGGAAAGGTGTCTACCACAGCAAGACTCGGCTCTGTCGGATAGCTCGGCACGGCAGCGCGCGGATGGAATCTCGTGACCTGACTCGCTTCGGAATCTTGCCATTCGTACCACATCTGACGCCGATCTTTCTTGCGGCCGGCTGGGTGGCTGCGCTAGCCCTGATCTTTTTCCGAATGTTTACCTAGCCGCCACCCCGCTTCACACACTCACTCGCCATCGGTCACGACGAACAATCGCGATTACACTCATCTTCGCCTAAGCCGTTTTCGATTGGCATCGCCAAGATTGTGGAGAGTGGAGAATAATGCGTGGTGAGATGAACCGTCGAACCCCTCTTGCCTTCTTTTCAATCGGCGGCACCCGTTCGACTACCTGAGCCAGTTACAGAAACATACTGCGAAACTATGTGAAATTATTTTTTGCGCAAGCCCTAAGGCCACTGAAATTCTTCGCCGGTGCCAAGCCATGAACCGCCAAATGCAAGACAGGAAACCTGATCGAGCAGTTCTTTCTTGAAGGCGGTCGCGGTCATCCTTCTCGCTCAATGTAATATCCGGGCTGCATTCCCACTTCGCGCGCCACGGCGCTCGTCCACGAACCGGCCAACGTCGCGCCCCGCACTTTCATCAGCACACTCTCTCGCAGCAGCCCGTTCTCGCTACTGATCATGGAGGGTCCCATCGCTGCGCCAAGGTCGGCCACTTGTCCAAGCGGAATCTGCGCGCCGTTGCTGCTCAAGACTAGCCCCGGGTAACGCAGCTCTGAACAAATTGACGCCTAGGGACTGCCACCCTATCATCTATTCAATTTGGCCCGACATGATTAACCAGACTGTCTCGCATTATCGTATTGTCGAAAAACTTGGTGGTGGCGGGATGGGTATCGTCTACAAGGCAGAAGACCTCAAGCTGCGCCGCTTGGTGGCTCTCAAGTTCCTGCCTGAGGATGTCGCCAAAGATGCCCAGGCTCTGGCTCGGTTTCAGCGCGAGGCGCAGGCCGCTTCGGCTCTCAATCACGCAAATATCTGCACCATCTACGAAATTGATGAGCAGAACGGCCAAGCCTTCATCGTGATGGAGTACCTGGAAGGCATCACGCTGAAGCATCGAATCGGCAATCGTCCGATGGAGACGAACTTGGTTTTATCTATTGCCATCGAGATTGCCGACGCGCTCGATGCCGCGCACGCCGAAGGAATTATCCATCGCGACATTAAGCCCGCCAACATCTTCGTGACTAAACGCGGTCACGCCAAGATTCTCGATTTCGGGCTGGCAAAGGTGACGCGTTCGAGCGTTTCTTCGAGCCAGATTGGGCTCGCTGAGACACAAATCGATACGGTGGACGAGCGCGACCTGACCAGCCCCGGCGCAACGCTCGGAACCGTTGCCTACATGTCGCCGGAACAAGTGAGGGGGAAGGAGCTCGACCCACGCACCGACTTGTTTTCCTTTGGTGCGGTGCTGTACGAGATGGCGACGGCAGCTTTGCCGTTTCATGGTGAAACCTCCGGTCTAATCTTCAAGGCCATTCTCGATTCCGACCCGCCGCCTCCGGCGCGCTTCAATCGCGACATTCCGTGGAAGTTGGAAGACATTATCAATAAGGCGCTGGAGAAAGACCGGGAACTGCGTTATCAGAGCGCGAAAGAGATGCGGTCGGAGTTGCAGCGGCTGAAGCGCGACACAGAGTCCGGGCGCATGCGGCCGGGAAGTCCCGGGAGGGTGCCGGCAGCGCAGGAGGCCATTCCGGACCATGTAGGGACGGCCGCCTCGGCCGTCCAGAAGGAGGGAAGCTCGGCGGCTGCAGCACCGGCAATGGCCCAAGGAGTCGAGCTGC
>DATDGW010000573.1:0-25139 GCA_036521895.1 Candidatus Sulfotelmatobacter sp.
ATCATGTTGATATGTTATTTCGGAATCGATATACTAGTCGATGGTTGGAGATGGCGACCCGGTGCGTATAGCGAGCGAGATATTCAGAACATGCTCGGGACGCCGAAGGGTGGTTTGGCATAGACGATCCCGTCTTGGTGGAAGAGCTGTCGGATCAACTGGCGAAAGCGACCTGGCTCAGTGAGACTCTGGAGTGAGCCGTGGAACTAGAGCTTGTGCTGCCAAAAAAGTTGTTGGAGACCGGCGGTGAACTTGCCGCGGAAGACGCGGCTCAGTGCGCCAACCGGCAGGAAGAAGGGTCTAGAAGAAGCGAGCCATCGGGAGCGAGACCGCCGGCAGGAACAACGTAATGGATGTGTGGACGCGCTGAGCGGGTTTAGTAATGCTTGCCAAACGCGCAAACTCTTCGTGTTCGGCTTCGTTTCTTCATCTCGCGGACGGAAGGCTGTTTCGTTTGGAAAAAGAGACACGTTAGGAGTTAAGCAGACGATGGCCGTTACTCGATCTAGTTGACAGCAGCTCATTGGCTTAACGCCTTCATTTCAACGGTGCTTAAATGGCTGAGGGCGTGGGAACCCGAACTTCGCCTCAAACGGCCGCCTGACCCAGCTGTAGCGATGCGTACCTTCGCTCAGACCATCCTTCTGGCGAAGAAGGTCTAGTCGTAGACCCTCCAGAATTGCCTGGGCGATTGACTCGCAGTGTGCGAACAGCCTCGAGCTGTAAAGTGTCGAGGTCGTACCTCACTTGGCTCCTCGTATGCATCGATCGAGCGAGAGCGAGGGGAATGAACGCCTCACTTCATTTAAACTGAGTTTTGCATCCAGTTCTGCCAAGAGTTCTGGAGGGTCTCGAGGAGAAAGCGGTTGAACTCAGTCAAAAATGCGCTTTGGTACATGGACGCGATCATATATCAAGCTCACGTCCGCACATTCCACGACAGCAACGGCGATGGGATCGGTGATTTCCCCGGGCTTGAACAGAAGCTCGATTACCTCCAGGAACTGGGGATCAGCGCGATATGGCTGATGCCATTTTTCGCTTCGCCCCTTCGCGATGATGGCTACGACATCGCGGACTACAATTCGGTCCACCCCAGCTACGGAACACTGGAGCATTTCCGCAAGGTTCTAGACTCGGCTCATCAGCGCGGTATCCGGATCATCATCGAAATGGTGTTGAACCACACCTCCGATCAACACCCGTGGTTTCAGGAGGCGCGAAGTTCACAGAACAATCCCCGCCGCGATTGGTATGTCTGGAGCGACACCGATACCCGATATAAGCACACCCGAATCATCTTTCTGGATACCGAGAAGTCAAACTGGGCATGGGATCCAACTTCGAAATCCTTTTATTGGCATCGCTTTTTCAGTCACCAGCCCGATCTCAACTATGACAATCCTGAAGTGCGGGAGCAGATGTGGAATGTGATGAAGGTCTGGCTGGAGATGGGCGTGGACGGCTTCCGACTTGACGCGGTGCCGTATCTGGTCGAACGCGAGGGCACGAATTGTGAGAACTTGCAGGAGACCCACGATATTCTCAAGGAATTTCGGCGAAGACTCGATCAATACTTCCCCGGACGAATGCTGCTAGCCGAAGCCAACCAATGGCCTGCGGACCTACGTCCATATTTCGGGGACTCCGACGAGTTTCACATGGCATTTCATTTTCCGCTGATGCCCCGGATGTTCATGGGGCTCAAGCTCGAAGACCGTAAGCCCATCACAGAAATCTTGCAGCAAACTCCAGAGATACCGCCCTCCTGCCAGTGGTCTCTCTTTCTGCGTAACCACGACGAGTTGACCCTGGAAATGGTCACCGACATTGAGCGCGACTACATGTACGACGTCTACGCCCAGGACAAAACGATGCGGCTGAACCTCGGAATTCGGAGGCGGCTCGCTCCATTACTGAATAATGACCGCAGGCGGATCGAGTTGATGAACGCGATGCTGATGTCGCTGCCCGGCACTCCCATCATCTATTACGGAGATGAAATTGGAATGGGCGACAACATAAGCCTGGGCGACCGCAACGGAGTTAGGACTCCCATGCAGTGGAGTGGAGGATGGAACGCTGGCTTTTCCACCGCGGAACCGGAAAGGCTGTATGCTCCAATCATTCATGATCCGGTATATGGGTATCCCGCGGTAAATGTCATATCTCAGAAGGAGAGTGAACATTCTCTCTTTCATTGGATGCAGCGCATCATCGCCGTCCGGAAATCCAGTGCTGTGTTCGGAAGGGGGGCGATTGAGTTTCTCTATCCGGCGAATCACAGAATACTGGCATACTTGCGGCGACTCGGCAATGAGACTGTCCTGATCGTCAACAATCTTTCGAGTGCCGCACAAGCTGTCGAACTGGATTTGCGGCGTTACAAGGGAAATGTCCTGATCGAAATGTTCGGCAATAATCTCTTCCCCCGCGTCGGCGACCTGCCTTATCTGCTGACGTTGGGGCCTTACCAGTCTTATTGGTTTCGGCTGCGACGAGTCTAGGCAAACGCGCATGATGAACCAATGTCGAATGCCGGAGATTGACCAAAACTACAGGGAATTCTGAAGTGGAAGACGGGAATTTTCTTACCGATGATTTTCTCCGCCAGCTCATCAATGTTGGCGAGGTGGATATCCTTGTCGGCCTGCCTACCTACAACAATGCCAAGAATGTGGGCTCCATCGTTCACACCATTCGAAACGGCATCCTGCGCGGTTTTCCCCGTGAGCGGGCGGTCATCATCAATGCCGACGGGGGATCGCGCGATGGCACTCCCGAACTGATCACCAGCGTTTCCATCGATGATGTGCGTCCGGCTTCCAGTGTGTACGCGCTCCGCACGCTGCACGCGATCAGCACAAAATATGCCAGCACCCCGCACAGGGGAGTTGCGTTACGCACGATTCTGGCGGCCTCCGAACTCCTCCGAGCCAAGGCGTGCATCGTGATGTCCCCAGAATCCGAAAGCATCACCGCTGAATGGGTCTCCAGTCTTCTCCGACCGGTATATTACGACGGCTTCGATCTCGTCTCTCCTACCTATCGCCGGCACAAGTTTGATGGACTCTTGATGACGAACCTACTGTACCCGATGGTTCGCGCGCTCTATGGCGTCAAGATCCGCGAAGCCTACATGCCCGACTTCGGATTCTCCGGCCGTCTCGGAAGCGAATTCCTTGGCAAGAATCGATGGAACGATGGAAACGGCGAAAACGGGATAGAGATCCGCTTGACCCTGGCTGCGGTCACAAGCGGATTTCGCATCTGCCAGTCCTTTCTCGGAGAGAAAAATCCCGTCGAACGGCGCACCGCTGACCTGGTCCCAACCTTGCGGCAAACCGTTGGTGTGTTGTTCTCCGCGTTAGAGTCCGACTTCCAGGTGTGGAGCGGAGTCTCTGGTTCTCAGGAGGTGCCTACCACCGGGAGTGACCCGGAATTGGTCCTGGATCCCTTGCGGGTCAACCGGAAACGTCTGCGGGAGATGTTCGTTCGTGGAGTATCAGAATTGCAATCCGTCTTTCAATCGATTCTCTCGCCTTCCACTTTGGCGGAGCTGAAGCGGATCGCGGGCTTGAGCGAAGAGGAGTTTCGTTACCCTGCGGAATTATGGGTCAGAACGGTTTATGAGTTTGCTGCGGCTCATCGGAAGTCTGTGATCAATCGGGACCACATTATTCAGGCACTCGCGCCCCTTTTTCGCGGGAGAGTATTCACGTTTGTCGTCGAGAACCGCAACGGATCCGCAAATGACGTCGCGAATAACATCGAAGGCTTATGCCTTGAGTTCGAACGATTGAAACCATATCTGCTCGAGATGTGGAAATCGAAAGAGTGAGGGTATCATGCGGGAAATGATTGTCAACGAACTGACTCAGGCGGTGCAGGACCTCGCCAGAGGTTTCGCCCACTACCTTCCTCGTCTCATCGTGATGCTCATCCTCGCATTCGTGGGATGGCTGATCGCCTACGTGGTCAAGGTAATTCTGCGCAGCATTCTCCGGCTCATCAAGTTTGACCGGCTGTCAGAGAATGCCGGCGCTTCTCAACTGCTTGCCAAAGCGGCTCTCCCTTCGGCGACGGAGATGTTGAGCCGGTTTGTTTTCTGGGTTACCTGGCTTGGCTTCATTCTGCTGGGGGTGAGCGTGCTGGGAATCCTGGGTCTGCAGGAGCAAATCGCAAGATTTTTCCTGTTCCTGCCGCGTCTGTTCGTGGCGGTGTTGATCTTGTTTTTCGGCATGCTTGCCGCGGGCTTTTCCGCTCGCGCGGCCCTGCTGGCTGCAGTGAATGCGAATGTTCCGTCCCCTCGCCTTCTGAGCCTTGCCGTCCGCAGCATTATTATGGTTTTCGTATTGTCGGTTGTGTTTGAAGAGTTGGGTTTAGCGGAACAGACCATGCTAGTTGCTTTCGGAATTGCTTTCGGAGGCCTAGTGCTCGGTTTGGCCATCGCATTTGGTATCGGCGGCAGGGATCTGGCCCGGCGTTTCTTGGAAGAGAAGTTCGTTCGTAACAAAAAAGAGCAGGACGAAGATGAACTTTCGCCACTCTAAGCAGGCTCTGCTGGCTGCCGCGGAGTCGAGCGTTCCTAGCGAAGGTCAGGCTTCTTCTTGAGGAGACTCGAGAGCGAGGTCCGGGCCGACCGCACCACTGGTGATCTTCCTTGTTGTGCCCGATCCAGAGCAACCAGATCGAGCACGACATTACCGGCGTGGTCCGGATGGCGTGCGGTGACAATTTCCTCTGCCAGTATGCCGCAGAAAGTGAGTGCGGCCTCAGCTTCGTTGTCATAGTGCAGGACGCAGTTGACATCGCACTCCGAGCATTTGACAGGAGGACTCTCGTCACGGAACAGTCCTTCCTTACGACGGAATCGCATCGTCTCGGACCGCCTGGGCATGCATGCGCTGTTATCCCACGCCGTCTTGATGAAAGTCAGATGCACAGACTTCAACGGTCATACAGAAGTGTTAGAGCTAGTAATCTTTCACGAACTTCCTTCGTGAGACTATTCGCCTTATAGCGCCATCTCCAGTTTCCGCTCACAGAACCAGGCAAATTCATTCGAGCTTCGCTGCCCAGGCCTAATACGTCCTGCAACGGAAACATGGCGGTATTCGCGACGGAGGCCAGGACAGTGCGAATGAATATCCAATTGACCTCCTCATTTTGAAAGCCCAGATAGGCACGGGTGAAATCGCGCTCTTCGCGAATATCGTGTTCGGTTCGGGTGCTTTCGCCTCCTCCTGAGCTCGTCCACCACCCCAGAGTAGTGTCGTTGTCATGTCCGCCCGTGTACGCGACCAGATCGCGAGAATAATTGTGCGGGCGAAAGCTGGGACCTTGGGGATCATTTCCGAAGGCGAACTGCAGAAGGCTCATTCCCGGGAACCCAAAACTGTTGCGCAGAGCTTCTACACCGGGAGTAATTACACCGAGATTCTCGGCAACAAATGGCAGTTCTTTCAATTCAGCTTGCAAAACCCTGAAAAACTCTGCACCTGGGCCCTCGACCCACTTCCCTTCGGCGGCCGTTGAAGCGGTAGCTGGAACCTCCCAATAAGCTTCGAAACCGCGAAAGTGATCCAGTCTCACCAGATCAAACATTCCAAGGGATGCCCGGCAGCGGTCAATCCACCAACGGTGACCGGAAGACGCGGAAACATTCCAGCGATAAAGAGGGTTGCCCCAAAGTTGACCGGTGGCGCTGAAATAATCGGGCGGAACGCCCGCAACGGCAGTGGGCCGCCCTCGTTCATCCAGGCGAAACAACCCCGGATGAGCCCAGACATCAGCGCTGTCGTGAGCGACATAGATTGGAAGGTCGCCCATGATGCTAATGCCGTGACGCCTGCAAAGACTTCGTACCTTTTCCCATTGCTGAAAAAATTCGAACTGTGCAAACCTGTGAAAGTCCAGCTCAGACGACAATTCGCTCCGCCATTCCTTCAGAACAGCGGGATTGCGTTGACATAATCCAGCGTCCCAATGGACCCAGGCCGCATCATTGTGGACTTTTTTGCATGCCATGAAGAGCGCATAGTCCTCCAACCATTCCCTGCCCTCCTGGCAAAAAGTATCGAAGACCCGACGGTCGGCCTCTGTTCTGTCTGCAAGGAAAGCGCGAGCAGCTTTGCGAAGGAGTTCCTGTTTGAAGGCGATTACTCGGTCGTACGCCACATGCTCGTCCGGGAAATTCGGTGCTCTGGAGAGATCCTGCGCTGACAGAAGTCCTTCCTCACAAAGAGCTCCCAGATCTATAAACAGGGGATTTCCGGCAAATGCGGAGAGGCACTGATAAGGGGAATCGCCGTATCCGGTCGGGTTCAGCGGCAAGACCTGCCAGATTTTCTGCCCTGATTCGGCTAGGAATTCGATGAACTCATTAACGGATTCTCCAAAATCGCCTATACCGTGGCCGCTGGGCAAGGACGGGACATGGAGAAGGATTCCACTACGCCGGGGGAACATCACCCGAATAACGTAATGCTTCCAATACAGCCGCGCAAGCTAAACAGGTTTTCGTCACTGGCGTCGTTCGGCTATAAAACTTGGCCACACCGCCATGATGAAAACATGTGCCACGTCCGCTGTTGCTGAAGGTGTAACGACTAGTATATTAGGCATAACCTTGACTTAGCCGATTAGACGCCCAGTATATTAGTCATCCTATGCTGAAGTTGCACTCCATTGGCCCTCAGATAGCGTCCAGGCGCAAGGCTCTCGGGTTTAGCCAATCTGCGTTGGCGGACAGGGCGGGGGTGAGTCGGGCAACACTCGAAGCACTGGAGAATGGCCGATCAGGTGAACTTGGTTTTTCCAAGGTCGCCAACATTTTGTCGGCGCTCGGCTTAGAGTTGAAACTACAAGAGGCAAACCTGCAACGGCCCACTTTGGACGAGCTCTTAGAAGAGGATCGCGATGATAAGGGTCTGGACAGACGCCGCTGAGGCAGGCCTGCTGGACAGGCAGCGGGATCGCGGAAGTGCTTTTGCGTACTTGCCTGAGACAGTCCCACAACGTGCCGTCTCGGTTACCATGCCCGTGCGGCTTCCCTCCTGGGACGTGCCCTTTGGCCTCCCCCCAATCTTCGAGATGAACCTCCCGGAAGGCGCGTTGCGGGAACGGCTGCGCCTGGCCTTTGCGAAAGCGACTGGGACGTTCGATGATTTTGACCTGCTCGCCATTGTTGGCCGCTCACAAGTTGGCCGCATACACTACACCGGCGACAAGGAGCGGCTCAACGAGGATGTTCCTTTTCAATCCGTAGACGAGATTCTGGCGAGTCGTCGCGACGGGGATTTGTTTCGCTACCTCATTGAGAAGTTTGCAGCCTTTTCCGGTATTAGTGGCATCCAGCCCAAGATCCTCGTGCGAGACGAGAACGCATCTGCCACTCTGGCGAACACGGAGCCCCGTCTTTCGCCGAGCTACAGGGGTGCAACTCACATCGTGAAGTTTTGGGAGCCGAACGAATTTCCTCAGCTCGCTGCGAACGAGTACTTCTGCCTGAAAGTCGCCGAGCGTTGTGGGCTGAACGTACCTCGCTATCGGCTGGCCGAAGACGGGATGGCCCTTGTCGTTGACCGTTTCGACTTGTGCCCTGATGGTACTTACCGAGGCTTTGAAGATTTTTGCGTCTTGAACGCGAGACGAACGGATGAGAAATATCGCGGCAGCTATGAAACCTCAGTCATGAAGCGATTTCAGCAGTTCGCAAACTCACCCACCGTACTCCCGGATGCTGAAAGACTATTCACGCTGATCGTGCTGAATTGCGCATTGCGCAACGGCAATGCTCACCTCAAGAATTTCGGCATCGTCTATGACGACGTGCTCGGTGAAGCTCGACTCGCACCGGTCTACGACCTCGTAACCACTTCCATCTATCTTCCGAAGGACAGTCTGGCGCTTACGCTCAACGGAACACCCCAGTGGCCCGACTGCAAAGTTCTCCGTCGGCTCGGTGAAACACGAATGACGGGCACACCTGCTAAAATTCGCGCGATCCTTGCGCGTATCGCGGACGCTATTTCGCAAACCGAAATCGATCTTCGCTCATACATCAAGGAACATCCCGCCTTCAAGGAAGTGGGTGAGCGCATGCTGCAGGAATGGGTAAAGGGCCGACAACTTTCACTTCAAGCCGGCTAATGGCTCCTAAACCCGTGTTGGGATTGGGAGCGCAGCCTGCTTCGCCTCCCGCTAACGAGGGCGCCTCGAGCTCAGAACGTTCAACCACAAGAGACAGACCCTCCTGAGTAGCTGTGCAGGAGTCCGAACTCGACCCAACATCCGTCCGAAATATTCGAGGATCGCGACAACAACATAGGCGGCTTGGATCAGAAGGGCACCGCGATAGTATTTCCAAGAACGAACCCCTTTCCCCCTAGTGCTTGGAATAAACTTCAGGAGGGTTCGCGACGCAACTCGGTGCTATCTCTTGTATCTCGACTCATACCGGTACTACTGCTTTGCAAAGCGTTACGTTCCGGTGGAACAGCAAGCGTCGGTACGCGAACTTCTCCGCACAAAGCTGGCACAACAGGCATAGGGTCGATGGGCCTGGCCACTCACTTCATGTTGTCAAGTATCGAGCCGACGATTCCTCCGACCACGCCGCCTTCCACGGTCTGTCTTGAGGCTTCGCGGGGGAGATACCGCTCGATGGCGTGCGCCAGTCGGGCGATGGGCAGGGTCTGCAGCCAGATTCTTCCGGGGCCGGTCAGCGCAGCCAGAAAAATTCCATCGCCGAAGATCATGTTCTTGATGCCGGGTACGGTCGTGATCTGGAACGAGACGCTCGACTGAAATGCTCCGACGTGGCCGGGATGAACGCGCAGAGTCTCGCCGGGCTGAAGATCGCGGACGACCAGCTCTCCGGAGAGTTCGAGCCAAGCGGTGCCTTGTCCGCTGACCTTTTGCAGGAGGAAGCCGTCGCCGCCGAAAATGCCTGCGCCGAGCGACTGCTGGAATCCAACGCCGATCTGAACCTGCGAGGTGGCGCAGAGAAAGCCCTGGCGATGAACCATGTACTCGTGTCCTGGCGAGACTTCGACGGGAACGATGTGGCCGGGAAGCTTGGTCGCGAAAGCCAACTCTCCCGGCATCCCGAGGGCGCGGTACTCCGTCATAAAAAGGGAGCCGCCGCCTGCTACGCGCTTGAGCACGCCAAACAGTCCTCCGCCACCGCCGAACTGCGTGTGCGTGGCCATCTGGATCGAACTGCCCATCCAGGAAAGCTCTCCGGCTTCGGAGATGATGGACTCGTTGGGGTCGAGGGCAAATTCGAGGACGGGCATGGTGGTGCCGGTGATGCGGCTCTGCATGGGCGATCTCCTGGTTCAGGGTTGGCTTGGACCGATGCGCGAGATGGTGCCAGCTCGCGGAAACATCAGAGTATACATGGGCCGGACGTGCTCAGGGCCTCACGCTTGAATTAGCGCGCGTCGACGACGCAACGGAAGCCGAGAGTCCCCGAACGGTCCATGCTGGGGGACATCAGCAGCAGCTTGCCGTGCTCGCTCAGTTTGTAGGCTTCGGGAAAGTACCAGATGGCGCCCTGCGGCTGGTAGTAGTTGCCGCCGCGGATGATGGCGGCGCGGGTGTGCTCGTCGACGAATTCTTCGGTCCACTGCCAGACGTTGCCGACGAGGTCCATCACGCCAAAGGGACTCGCTCCTCTTGGGTGGGTGTCGACGGGATCGGGCGGGCGCGGGGTGCGCGATTTGTCGGGGAGGGGGACGGCGCTCGCGTCCCATTCGTTGCCCCAGGGATAGAGCCGGCTGTTTGTGCCCTGCGCGGCGTACTGCCACTCCCACTCGTGCGGCAGGCGCTTCCCTGCCCAACTGGCGTAGGCGCGAGCGTCTTCGAGAGAGACCCAGGTGACGGGGCGATTCTCCCAACCTGCGGGAAAGGTTCCGTCTTTCCAGTCGCGCAGGAAATTCAGATCATCTTTCGGGTGATAGCCCGCGGCGTCGATGAATTTCTTGAACTGCGCGTTGGTGACGGGGTACTTGTCGATGTAGAACGAATCGATGTGGATGGGATGCGAGTGGAAGCGGCGCGGAGAATTTTCCCAAGGGTACTGGACGTCGACATCCATATCATTGAGGCCTTCGACCTCGATGCCGGCGACGTCGAAGTCGAAATCTGCCGCGGAGATTTTCAGCATGCCTTCGGGAGTGGCGCGGGCAGGTGCTGTCGGCTGGATCGGAACGATTCGCTGCGGAAGGAATTTCCATTCGTGCGAGAAGTTAGACAGCGGGGCACCGGTCATCTGCTTCATCTTCGACAACAAGTCTTGCAGATGAGCGGTCGGCTCCTGGTCGATCGAGAAGATGGCCCCATAGCCCTTGGCTTCGATCGGAAAGCTGAGCACCCAGCCGTCTGCGCCGCGGGCCCGGGGCTTGAGCTCCACTCCGTGGTAGATATCGTAGAAATGGACTCCTTGGCCTACGACAACTTCCATCTGATCCCCATCCACGTCATATTCGTTGCGGTTCACAATTGTCCACAGACATTGCTCGGCATGCGGCCAGCGGCTGGCATAGACTCCATAACGCAGCATCGGTGCCATCGGCTCCCAAGCTCTGCTGACCAAGTAGCTAGCGAACGCGCGCTCGATGGTCGCGACTCGGCGCGTGGCTTCAGCGTCGCGAGGAGTGATTCCGTTCCAGATACCCCAGATATTTTCCCAGCTCTCCCATCCGACTCCGTTGAAAAAAGCGAACTGCAGGTCGCTGGTCTTGTCGCGGTTCCAGCGGTCGGAAATGTTCACCATGTGGCGGGGTTCGAGCCACTTGTATTTATCGACCAGCGGGGTGAAGGGGAACTGGTATTGTCCCCAGGTCATCAGATTCCATGCCAGCGCTTCGTCGGAGGGACCGCCTTCGGGCGCGAAGACCAGGGGATGACCGGCCTTGTCGGCGGCGAGTGAGAAGGCAAGGGGCACGCCGTCCTGTGTGTCGCCGTTGATGCCGTCGGCGCCGATTTCGGCCATGAGCGCGGCGATTTCTTCGGGCCAGGAGTGCTCGGGCGCGCGCGTGCCTTGGTCCCACATCATCATCGGGAATAGAACGTGAACGCCACGGCGATGGAAGTCGGCGATCATCTGCCGAACTCCGGCAACTCCGCCCGGCATGCTGCGGATCAGGTCCTGCTGGTTGCGGTTGTCGATGCCCAAGTTCGGGTAGGTCGGCCAGATCAGCACCGCATCAATTCCGCCGAAGCGCTTGTCCAGATCGTCGAGGTAGCGATCGACGGTGTACTTGCCCGCGACCGGATCGTAGAAGTAGCGGTCGTGCACCATCATCTGCGGCTGGATGAAACTGGATTGCGTCCACTTGAACTCAGGCCGGTCGTAACGCGAACCGTCGTAGCCGATGCGGATGCGGCGCTCGTCGCGCCAGTGGCAGATGTCGGCCAGCCAAGCTTCGTGTTCGCTAGGGCCACAAAGTTTGGAGCCGGGGAACCAGAGATCTTTCACCGCCACGCTCAAGCAATCGGGTGCGGGGATCTGCTGATCGGTGGGCGGGAAGCGCGTGTCTTGAGCACTTGAGATCAGGCTTCCGAGGAAGATGACGGCTACAACCTGAATCCGATGCAGTTTCACGGTGGCTTCACTCATGCAGGTACGCCAGATTATCGAAGCGCAGGCCTTCGGCATTCTTGAACTCCAAGATGACGCTGGAACTCGCATCGCGCCATCCGGTGCGCAGGCGCTGGAGTTGACCGGGCTTGATGGTGAATGAGATCTCGCGAATCTCGGGAGAATGGATCGTAACGGTCGCATCGACTGCGCCGCCGTTGTAGACATCGATGCCGACAAAGATGCGCGGCCAGTAGAAACGAAATTCTGCCTGTTTGGCTTTAGCGTCGGTGAGAGCGAGGTTGAAAGTTCCGAAAGCGCCTTCGGGAACGTTGATGCGCCACGCGTCTGTCCCCCAGTCGATGACTCCAGAGGGATACTCACCTTGCAATACAGTTCCGGCCGGGAGATGCGGATCGTCGAAGGTGATGGACTGCGGCGGGGAGTTGCCGCCTTTGCCCTGGATGTCGATGTCGCGCGCGTCTTGGTGACGAATACGAAGGACATGGGTCACGTCGTCGAACGTGTAACCACCGGGCTGATCGACGATCTTGCGGCGCGGCAGAGGCTTCCCGTTCGCGGTGACGAAATCGGGCACGAAGTCGAGGCGGAGCACATCAGAGGACTCGGGATCGAAGGTGGAGTAGGTGACGGAACCCTTGCGGTAACTGATCCTCGTGACCACGGAACTGGAGCCGAGCAGATGGGATTCATTCGCGGGAGCCCACTCGGGCACGGCCCAGAACGCGTCCATCAGCCTTCGAGGTCCGTCGGCATACTGGTCGGTGAACCACCACTGCGTGGAAAAAGGAGCGTGCGCACCGGAGGAGAGTCCTTGAAAATAAGTGACCCAGTTGTACGAACGGAATGCGGCGTCGCGATAGGTGGCGTCCCCGGTTGTAGCGAAGTACAACGCCTCCACGGCGGCAAGCCTTGACGTGTGACTGTCGCAGCACTGGTTCGGCAGGTTGCAGCAGAAGTTGACGCCGTTGCCCTGCTCGGTTGTGACGCTCGCTCCATGCACCACGTACTTCGGCCACTTGGGAGTGGTCTTGACCCATTCGACAATGTGGCGGGCATGCTCCCGCCACTGGGGATCTTTTTCCGGATGGAGTATAACGTAGCGGGCAAACTCCAGCGGGATCACCTGGTTCATGTTGCCCATGCTGGCCACAGTGTCTTCGAAGTAGCCGACCCACACGTCATGAGCTAGCGGATATTTCTGAAACCAATCCCAGGCGCCGGCACGCACGCGCGTGTAGCCGGCAACATCACCTTGTCCGAGGCGGATGAGTTCGTCGAAGAGCATAATGGGCTCGATGACGTTGGCGGAATACGGACCCATGGGTGGGCCGTCAGCTTTGCCGTCGCGCGCGAAGGCACGGACGGGCCAGGGAGAATTGGCTTCGTCTCCGGGCTTGAAATTCTTGACGAGCGCATCGGCACAGCGAATCGCAGCGCGCAAATATTTCGTGTTGCCCGTCATCTCGTAGAGGCGGAGATAGCCGTAGCCATCTTCGCCGACGACGTGCGGTTCGATAAAGTCTTCGGCGCCGAGCTGGCTCCATCCGCTGTAGCGCTTCGCTCCCGGATTCGCGGAGGCGTAGGGTACCTGCGACCAGGCGTAGCCTTCCGGAGTCAGGCCGTTCTCCAGTTCGTAGTCGATGAAGTCCTGCAGGAAGGTAAGCGTTCGGGGATCGCCCGTATAGGGATAGAGGCGTTCCATGAAGCCCTGTATCATAGCGCGCAGGTAGCCGGTGGAGTTGACCCAATGGGGATCGGGCGCGAGTTCGAAGGTCGTGCGGTCAAAATCGAAACAGCAATAGAAATAAGGAAGGCGCTGGCGGTTGTACTGGTCCCACAGGATGGTCCACTGAGTCAGGAAGTGGGAAGAGTACGAGTAACCGGTGTTGTCGGGCATGGGCCAGGGCAACAGTTTTCCTTGCGCGTCCAGTTGCACAGGATGTCCTGCGATGGTGGGCTCGTCGACGACCGAGGTTACAGGAAATGGCTTCGGCTGCTGGGCGGCGGCGATGACTACGCCCGCAAGCACAACGGTGGCGATCCCCAGGGTCCTGGTGGCGTAGTTCATCGGGCGGCTGCGGCCTCGATACTAATGAAGATCAGTTCCGAACTGTTCGCAATGGGAAGGGTCACTTTCAGGCCTCGTTTCATCAGTTCATCTCCGGTGACGGTTCGATCGGGAGAACTGTGATCGTTAAATTTGAGCAGATAACGGCTCGACGGCTCGAGTCCTTGCAGAACGTAGGCATGCGTTTTCTCATCTTCAGTCGTGCCGCGAAAGGCATAGACCACACCTCGGTGGCGATCTGGATCCCAGTATTCGATACCGTCCCAGTTAACGCCGTCTGGGCGCGGGGAGACATGATACAAGTTCGCGTCGCGAATGAACGAGCGAAGTTGTTTCCTGTAGAGATCGATCTCTTTCTTAGCTTCGGCGTGTTGCCCGGGCGACAAGGCAGAGGTGTCGATCATGATGGTGAGCCATCCCATCATGCCACTGCGCAGCATGTAGCGAAAATTTTCGATGCGAGGCGTGGGCCATTTTTCAACGTAAGTTTCCAGCATGGCGGCAGGCAGCACATGGCTGGTGTCGTAAAACCCCCGGCGGTTCGATAGCGGGTCGTAGGTATCGGTGATCGAGAAATAGTCGCCATGGGCGGCGCTGCCGAAGTCGACCATCCTTCCGCCGTCGTCGCACACTTCAAACAGCAGGCCGGGGTGATCGTGGCGCATCTTGGAATAGATGTCGTAGTAGGCGCGCACTGCGTGGTAGCTGACGTCGGTAGCGTTCGAACTATCGACCCAGTACGAGCCCCACGACTTGTAAATGCACTTGTTGAGCGGATCGGGAGCGGCGTGAGGGTGATCGGCGCGGTCGCATCCGTGGGCGACGAGGTAGCCATCGTGCTCCAGCATGTCGAGATGGTAATCGATGACGATGCGCTCGACTTCGTGCTGTGCCCACTGCTTGGCCTCCGGAACTCCGAGGTCGATGGTTTGGCCCTTAAAAGGCTCGGGCTTCCAGTCGGCGGGCAGGTCGGTGACCATCCAATCGTGAACTTTGGGATCGCGCGCGTTCAAGGCGCCCGGTTCGGTCGACAAGCCGGCTTGTGTCCAATCGACCCATAGACCAAATTTCAGCCCGTGCTTGTGGGCGTCGTCGGCGATCACGGCAAGCCCATTAGGAAACTTCTTGGGATTGGGATACCAGTCGCCGACTTCGCGGAACCATCCGGCGTCGATGTGAAACATGTCCACGCCCAATTCGGCGGAGTCGCGAATCATGCGCAGCGCGACCTCTTCATTGACGTCCATGCCACCGCCCCAACTGTTGTTGACCACCAGAGGATAGTTGGGATTTTTCCAGGTTTCGGGATTGCCGAGAACGGCGCGGACCCAGGGGCGCAGGACGTTTCCGGCACCGTCAGCGCCGCTGCGAAAGCCACCAAGAAATACGACCGGAGCCTCGAAGGCTTCTCCGGGCGCAAGGCGCGTGCGGAATGGACTCGGGTCGGGATTCAGGCCGACCGCGCCCTTGAGTGAATCATTTTGCCGCGTCAGGGAGATGCGCGTGCGCCCGCTGAACTCAATGCCCGCATACCATCCGGTTTGCGCAGCATCGCTGCCCTGGCTCGAAGATCCTTCCACCAACGACCATGGAATAATTTCGCGAGGCTCGTCGGAACGTAAATCTCCGTAGGTGCTGGAGGTGCCAATCCAGTGGTAGCCGTCCGCCACAGCTACCTGATGGGTGCCGATTGGCGATGGGGTATCGGCGCCCTTCTCCACGAAAAGATGATGCAGGGGTGTCTGCGGATTGACTTGCCAATCGAATGCGAGGCTGTCCTGCATGGGGACCCAGATTTCGCGATTGTCGAGGTTCTCGATGCGAATCTGGTGCTCGATGGGCCCGTACGACCGGCGGGTGCGCCACTCCCACGTGAGGCGGAGGTGGGGAGTCTCACAGTCGTAGACGAAAGCGACGCGTTGATCACCGATCTGGCTGGCCTCGCGGTTGAAGGTCCAGAGGACGGGCGTGGGTTTATCGGAAATGTCCGCAATTGAAATGAGAGCTTCGGAGGAGCGGTTCTGCCATGCGGGAGAGCCAGGAATGGTGAGCGAGACCACACGCGGAGCGGACGGGCCAGCTTCTAGGAGCAGTTCTGTGTCGGATGTCTGCAGCCGCGCGCTGGTCTGGCCGAGCGCAGAGACGCTGCACAAAACAAACAGGAAACCGGTCCGGGCAACACCAGGTGCACACGACATGAAAATGAACTCCGCGGAGGGGCGGCGCCAATCGATGGACAGCGGCTTCGCCGATCTTATTTGACCTCGAACATTAGAAGGAAAACCGCGCACTATGATACGCCCCCGCATGGCATCCGCTTCAATCCCCTCCCATCCGCGGGTGTAATTAAAAGTGCGAGTCAGTTATGCAGCTGCCTGATGCACGTTGCTCCAGTAATCTGCCCAGCCTCCGTTCGCTCGCAAGACCCGTAGAGCGATCATCTTTTGTAAGTTTTCCGCCTTCCACCAGCCCCCTGCGATCTTGAGCCGGTTCTGGAACACATAGCGGTGGCCGCTCTCAATCTCGCCCGAACCGATGGGCAATCCCGCCGCCAGGGCACCTTTGTAATCCAGAAAATTCGAGTGGTTGGAGATGTAGCGAAAGCAGGCACGAACCGGAGCTTCGGAATCAGAGACGTGGGCCGGTTCTAAGCACAGCCGCAGAGCTGCGAGAACATCTTTCCAACGATTGTCTTTCAGCCAGTCCTTCTTCTCCTCCATCCATGCCGCTTTGTCGTTACCGGCAATTACTTCTCCGGCCGCCGACAGGTAGTCGCACAGATGACAGAAATCGACCAGATACCGCGCTTGGGTCCCAAACTGCGCCTCCATTTGCTCGGTAATCCAGACCGCCCCATCTCCCACCCCATGGATTCTGGTCTGGCTTCCCGCTCCCGCCTCCAGGGCGCACACCGCCAGGCGCTCGCCGGCTTCCTCCACGCTTCCCAGGGTCGCACCAAAAATGGGAGTCACCGAACCCGGTTCATGAGCCCGAGCCAAGCGGGCTTCCTTCCAGCTTCCTTGCCGGGTCTTTCTCCGATCCAGGCGCGCTTCTCCCGCCACCGGCTCGGCCACTTCCACCACCGGCAACATGCTGCCGTCCATTTCGGCAATGAGCACGGGCACCCCCGTCGCAGGATCGCGCCAATCGCTTTTCTGCTTCTCTTGACACAGCATCGCCGCTCCATGTTCCTCGGTAAACCCACGGATGGCGCTCACTGCAACCTCAATCCCATAATGTTCCTTCAGCTTTGCCCCGGCTGCAGCAAAGGCATCATCGGCCCCAAAATCCGTCAGGGCTCGCTGCAGGGCTTCGGAATACCCACGGCACTTCACTTGTGCAGATTCGCAAAAGGGTCGAATCTGCGGCCTCCGCCGACCTTGGGTAAAGATCTGTTCTGCTATTTCGATTTTCCCCAGTCGCGTGTACCAGTAGAGCTTTTTTTTCCTTCCGATTCACGCCCGGCTTGGTGTCGTACTCCTCTTCCTTTTTCTGTTGCTGACGGCGGGCCCAACTGTGTAAAACCTCGTTCCCCATCTGCCGCAATTCCTCGATAATCCGCCTCTCCGCTTCGGCCGCTTTCTCCACATCCCCGCCCGCGTTCTCGATAATGGCCAGCATGCTCTCGATCTTGGTCTTCAGTTCTGGGTATTCCTTCAGTCTTTCCTCCAGGTTGGGTTGGTTGACGAGAGGTTTCTCGACGTCCGACAAACGTTCAGCCATGGATGCTCCTTGAGGTGGATTGACCCATGTCTATTTATGTCCTTCGGAGGGAAATCTTCAGCCCCAAAATACTGGGGAGATCCTGCAAGATTACCTCTCTTGCAGACTGGTTCGCCAGAATCTGACTCGCACTTTTAATTGCACCCACAATCCGCGCTTCGTTGGTCAAATGCGGGGCGTTGGGTTCGAAAGGGATCAAGCCGAACTGCGTCCATGGTACCCAGCCCGGACCTTAACGAGTGAAATGACTCCATAACAATGTCGGCGATATTTCGCCACAACGACCCGTTTAAGGCCTGCCCAACTGCTCTGCATTCATTGACTTGCCCATTTCCCTGCAACTGCGATCGTGATTACTCGTTCGAATTGTCCGTGAACAAGACTGGGACGCCCAATCAATTTCACGCCCTACTGGCATTTCTTACGTTCCCTCTGGGCCATAATTCGTCGATGATCCTGTGGAAATGTAAGCTCGGGTACCCGCATGCCGCGGAAACTAGTCAATTACAAGAAAATTCCGCACCCAGCGACTGAGCCGGGTAAGCCTCCTCGGCACTTGTACCGACTAACACCAAGCGGTTTGAGGTTCGCACAGGGACCGCGTCGTTCATGATGTGGCGGGTTCGAGAGTGCTCGGACTTCGCGGAACCAAAAGTTGAGGTCAACCGCTCGCAAATTCGCTGTACAGCTGTTGAATGGCGTGACTCGCAATTCGCAGCCCGAGAGTCAAGGCTGGGGCAATGCGATGCTTCGAGAACTTGACCTCATCGACAGCGAGTGGGCTTCTCTGATGTGGGCGGGCGCTTGGAGGCACGACCGCGATTTTGAAACACTCCATCGCGATCACAGCAAGAGGCTGGGGTAAGACAGCAGATCGACCGCCGAGGAGAGTGGACGCTGAAGAACGTGGGAAAGAGGGTGGCCAGATTGGCGTCAGGGGTCGCTATTTCTGCAGGGGTGCCGGCTGTCTCCATCTTTGGTGTCGCCCGTCTACGGTCGGCTGTGATCTCTGCAAGGAAGTTCGAGCATCTGCACTGGCTCGGATGGCTACCTGTATTAGTGATACCGGAAGGGGTCTTTGCGACCGCTGCAATTGCGCTCTGGCGGAAGAGAAGGGACATGGCGAGAGGCATTGTGCTCGGCGCGGTCGCTCTTGGGGTGGGTAGAGGATGTCCTTGGCCCGCTCCGAACGGTTCCGCTTTGTGTTGACCAGCACTTTCTGGGCCAGGAAGCTCACGGGATCCGCAACCAGCACCTGTTTCCCTTCTGCAAGGGGAAGGCCATCCGAAGCTGAAAGGGCAACCGTCCAAGGCGAGCCAAGTAGAAGGTCCACGTGCCGAAGTCGTTGGGAAGCCACACCAGCGAGTTGGTGCCACTTGGCTGGGCAGCCACAGTCGGCCGGCGGAGTTCTCGGGTGGACTATCGAGGTCGGCAACAACTCCCGCTTGAGCACGCATTGCCGTTCTGATGCCGACAACCTAGGCGGACAGCGACAATTCCATTTGCTTTGGTGGCAGGCGCTGAGGCTCATATCTACGGATGAAGGATCTGGCGAATTCGTTTGCCAATCTTGAATCGTTGTCACTTCTCATAATCACAAATGTTTCGAAACACAAGGAGGCATCAGACAGCGGCTTTACCACTACGCCTGGCGCGCTGAGGCCAACGGCGGGTTTCGTGAGAATGGCAACGCCAACATGTTCAGATACCAAGTGAATTGCCTGTTGGGTTGTGTGAATGTCGTGCGCGTGTTTCGGAGTGATTCCCTCGCGTTGTGCGGCTGCCATGATCGCGTCATGAATGACCGGATGAGCTTGCCGAGCGAACAGAATCCATTCATCTGTTGCGAGATCTTGGAGCGCGATGTCTTCCTTTTGAGCAGCTGCGTGCTTCTGCGGGAGTGCTGCATAGAAACGTGTTTGAGCGAATGCCGCAGCCGTGATCCGAGAGTTGTCCGGCGGTGCCGTCACCAATGCCAGATCCAGGTTGCCTGCCATCACGCTCCGGACCAGCTCACTTGAGAATTCGCTGACGAGCTGAATGCGGAGTTTGGGGTACATGGGCAGACGGATTGCGAGAATAGCGGAAATCCAGGCTTCGTCGCCCTCGGGCGAGTGCCCAACAGTCAAAATGCTATCGCTGCCCTCGCGGGAAGCGTGAACGGCGCGGTCTATGTGCAAGAGCGCGAGACGGGCCTCTTCGACGAAGATGCGGCCCACCTCGGTGAGTTCCACATTCTTTTTGTTCTTGCGAATGAACAAGTGAAATCCATGCTTTGCTTCGACTTCATTGATCTGTTTGCTGAATCCAGATTGGGTGATGTGCAGCCTGTCGGCGGCCCGAGTGAAATTCAGCTCCTCGGCCAAGACATTGACTGCCAGCAAGTGACGCACTTCAACCCCAGGAAACATGGGTCACACTCCGTTTGACAAGCGGCAGCGATTGGTTATCGCCCTACATCTAGTGAAGGAACCGGTAGCGTGGAAAAAGTATCAAAATAATTCTTCGAACTTACCCGGAGTACTTGACACCGGCTCGCGTCAGATGTCACGCTCTGGGTAACCATCTGGTCTCGGGTGTCATCAGTGAAGAAGTGAGGCCTGTTCGATGTCTAGCCGAGAGTTGAGCCCTGACTGGGTCCTGTCTGCTTTCCTTCCTAGTACCAAGCCCCGCACCGCAGACCTCAGCGAACTGGCAATCGTTGCGCGCCATTTGTGGCCACGGATCCAGGCACATGCGCGCAAGGAGCTAGCAAACACACGGCCCGATGACGCGATCGCACTGGCCACGGAGGTGTGGGAGTCGGTACTGCAATCCGTGGCAAACACGATGCATCGAGCAAACTGGAAAAGCAGACCGATACTCAACATGGAGGCTTACCTGTTCGGCGCCTTCCGCCATCGCTTCAATCGTGTACTCAGAAACGAACGCAGAAAAAGGGAAATGATGAAACATCTCCCGCAGAGTCGCGATCTTGAGTGGCTGCGCCAGGCCCACGATTCAAAAGCCGTGGAGGATCTGGATCGTTCGATTCAGATCAAACAAACTATCGAGAGCATGGATGGCTGGACACGTAGAGTCTGGATGGCTCGGCAGGCTGGCTATTCCTGGAAGGAAATCGCAGAGAATCTGCGCCTCACCGAGCCCCAAGCTAAACTTCGATTCCGTTACGCGGTCGGGCGGCTATGCGCCCGATTCCGCAAGGTGCCTGAAGTCGGAGCGGAAGCACGTGCACCCCGCAAGGGCTCGCGGTAAACTGACCTGTCTTTGTGAAGCGACTTCAATCGAGAGCAGGGGCGTTCTGACGGAAGAGCAAGAATTCAGCCAAGAAGAAAAGCGGGTATTGAATCTGCTCGCTCGGGGTCTCTCCCGAGAATTCCCAAACCCACAGCGTGTCGGGTGTCCCGGTCCCGCAATCCTCAGAAGCATCGCCTTTCACAAGCTGACGTTGTCAGAAGCCGAACCCTGGCTTGATCATCTCAGTTCCTGCAGCCCATGCTTCACAGAATTCAGTGAAATTCGTAAGGAGGCAAGTCAGCGGAAACGGACAGTGATGTGGCTGGCTGCCGCGGCGATGGTGCTGCTGGCAGTTACAGGATGGGTGTGGGTTCGAAGCCGGCCGTCTGGGCAGACCGCGGCGGTTGTGATTCTCGATCTGCGCGGCCGTGCGGCCGTGCGCGGAGGAAACCCGCCCCATTCCAGTCAGCCGCCATTAGAGGTCCCTCGTAATGCAACGACGCTAAACTTGGAGTTGCCGATCGGGAGCAACGAGGGAGCATACGATGTAGCGCTGCTCAGTAACAGCGGCGCTGAGCTGTTCCGCACGAGTGCGACAGCCAAGTTAGAGGATCACGTTGTGATCCTGAGAGCTGATGTCGATCTCGCCGGCATCTCGCCGGGTTTGTATTTCCTCGGATTGCGGCGGCCAGGCTTGGAATGGCTGCGATTTCCGATTCGCGTGCTCTGAAGCACGAAAAGATGTCGGGGGGGCGCAGTATCATCGCGGGAGGATGCGAACCCAAAGCTCATCCCGCTGCATATTCACTTCTCGTCCGATCCAACCCGGCGGCGGGCCGTAGTAGGCGGCATCGACTTCGACGCAACCGTCCAGATTCACGCCCCGCATGCCATGCTGGTAGTAACGACCAGGTTCCAGGGAAAGCGGCAGCAAAGTTGGTTTTTCGTCGGCAAACATGACGGCGACTTGTCGTTTCGTAGTGCCATGAATGCGGGTATCGGCGCGGCTTGCCTCTCAACGATCCAGATAGGCTTGGGCCTCCTCCCGGCTGTCAAAGCGTTTTCCCTGGAGGCGCTCGTTGTGCGTGGCCGACACCGGATTCAACTTTTCCTTTGGAAAAGGTCGTCAATAGCACCCGGTGATGACGGTGCGAAGAAACATTTCCGCGTAATCCATCCCTTCCATCCGCTATTCGGGCGCGAGTTTGAACTTGTGGACTATCGCAAGAACTGGGGCGAGGACCGAGTCTATTTCTACGATGCCGAAGAGCGATTGCAAGCGATTCTGGCGAGCTGTACGGATGCCGGTGGCATCGATCCATTCGTCGCGATTGCGGCGGGGCGGTCGTTGTTCCGCTACACCGACCTGATCGAACTGACGGAACTGGTAGAAGAACTTCGATGAGAGGCACCGTTTCATGTGTAAAGTAAATAACGCCGATAGTGTAAAAGTAATTCTGCCGATATGGCAGCTGGAGGAGTTGAATGAATCGGCGAGTGATCAAATATTTATGGTATTTATATCTTTGATTCTTCTATGAATTGGACACGAAAAGAGGTTGACACTCAGGGCATTATGTATATAATTATGTTTACATTCGTTACTCTTCTTGATGGGGGAGAGCACCATGGCGAAGCGATCGCTCAGCGATCCCAAACACGACCGTCTGCGTCAGCAAGGCATCCTCAACCGCCGCCCGCAGACCGTGACCGACGAGTTGTTCGGGCAAGGCGAGTTCTTCGATGCGCACGACTTAGTGCAAGTCAAGTACGAGATGCTTCGTCGGGTGCAGAAAGAAGGCCGGCCTGTTTCCACAACCGCGACCGCGTTTGGCTTCTCTCGCCCTTCGTATTACCAAGCTCAGTCGGCGTTCGAGCAAGCTGGTTTGGCCGGGCTCATTCCACGGAAACGGGGCCCCAAGGCAGCTCACAAACTCACCCCGGAAATCCTCGAGTTCCTTCAACAAGCACGCCAACAGAATGCTGCGCTGCGGACCGCGCAATTAGGGGATCTGGTCCAGCAAAGATTCCAAAGGCTGGTTCATCCACGAACCATCGAGCGGGCACTGGCGCGCAGTCAAAAAAAACGGCGCCGGCGCCGGTCGAAACGATGACGGCCATCTGCAAAACCTGCCATCACGAACTAACGGCCCATTACGAGCAACTGCGAGACGATGCTCTCTCCTTAACCGCGGGACACCAACCGACACTAGGCCTTGATCTGCTGCTTCGTCAGGGGATGGCAGCATGGATACAAGCCTGGTCTGCTTGTGCGCAAAAACCCGGTGTTGAGGCCGTACCGCCATCTGCCCCCCGTCCGACTAACTCGCTCGATGTTCGAGTACAGATGGCAAGCATTCTCGCGGGAGTTATCCTCGGTCGCCCTCTGGAGGCTATGTATGAGAGCTGATGCTCATCAGAAAGTGACAGCCGGACATCTCAAACGTAACGCTTATCTCTACGTTCGGCAGTCGACGATCCGACAGGTCTTCGAGAATACCGAGAGTACCAAACGTCAGTACGCTCTCCGGCAAAATGCCATCGCTTTGGGCTGGGCAACGGAACAGATCGTGGTTATCGATAGTGACCTAGGGCAGTCGGGGGCATCTGCCGTGGATCGAGAAGGATTCCAAAAACTCGTAGCCGAGGTAGGTATGGGGAAGGCCGGGATCGTGCTGGGCCTAGAAGTCTCCCGTCTGGCACGCAACTCCGCTGATTGGCACCGCCTACTGGAGATCTGTGCCCTGGCCGACACCCTCATTCTCGATGAAGACGGCATCTATGATCCAGCTCACTTCAATGATCGATTGCTACTTGGGCTCAAGGGAACCATGAGCGAGGCGGAGTTGCACGTGATCAAGTCTCGCCTACAAGGCGGCATCTTGAACAAGGCGAACCGGGGCGAGTTGCAGTGCCCGCTTCCCGTTGGCTTGGTTTACGATGCGGCAAGCCATCCCGTGCTCGACCCAGACAAGCAAGTGCAAGAATGCTTGCGACATTTTTTTGAGATCTTCACTCGCACCGGTTCAGCGATGGCGACCATGAAAGCTTTTCATAAAGAGAAAGTTCTTTTCCCACGGCGGTTAAAGAAGGGTCCGCGTAAAGGCGACTTACTGTGGGTAGAACTGACGCATAGTCGCGCGCTGCAGGTATTACACAATCCCCGCTATGCTGGCGCGTTTGTTTATGGACGCACGCACATCCGTAAGACGCCGGATGGAGGCGAGGTCTATCGGTTGCTTCCCAGGGATGAGTGGATTCTGTTACCTGGTGTGCACGCCGGATACATTACGTGGGAAGAATATGAATATAACCAGCGGCGATTGCGAGAGAATGCGCAAGCCCTCGGCCATGACCGGCGAAAAAGTCCGCCTCGCGAAGGTCCAGCTTTGCTGCAAGGACTAGTCTTGTGCGGCCTCTGTGGTAATCGAATGACAGTTCGTTATCACGACCGTGCTGGGAGCCGCGTGCCCGATTACGTTTGTCAGCGGGAGGGTATCGAGCATGGGCAACCCTTGTGCCAACGTGTACCGGGAGAACAGATCGATAAAACCATCAGCGATGTACTGGTTGAGAGTATGACCCCATTGGCGCTGGATGTGGCTCTGGCTGTTCAGCAGGAGATCCAAGCTCGCATGGAGGAAGTAGACCGCTTGCGCCGCAAACAGGTCGAGCGCGCCCGCTATGAGTGTGATCTGGCGCAACGTCGCTACATGCACGTCGACCCCGCGAATCGGCTGGTTGCCGATGCCCTCGAAGCGGAGTGGAACAACAAACTGCGTGCTCTGAACGAAGTTCAAGAACAATACGACCGGCAACGTCAAGCGGATCGGGTCGTGGTTGATGAAGCCCAGCGCACTCGCATCGCAGCTTTGGCCACGGATTTTCCTCGGCTATGGCAAGATCCGAGCACACCGGACCGCGAGCGGAAGCGTATGGTGCGCTTGATGATCGAGGACGTTACGCTGCTTAAACGCGGTGAGATCACGATGCATGTGCGTTTCAAGGGCAGCGCCACGAGGAGTTTTACACTGCCTCTCCCACTAGGTGCACCTGAGCTTCGGAAGACAGATGCTGCCGTTATCCAAGAGATCGATCGGCTGCTGGGCGAGCATACGGAACGGGAAATTGCTTTGATTCTCAACCAAAAAGGAATGCGTTCTGGATCAGGCAAGCCTTTCTCTGGAACCAAGATCCTGCGTCTCAAGTATGCTTACAAGCTGACTGATCGCTATACTCGCTTGCGTGCCGCCGGCAAGCTGACAGCGGAAGAAGTGGCGGAACGTCTTGGCCTCGCGGTTCCTTCCGTAAAGGGCTGGCAATATCGTGGGTTACTACAGGTGCATCGTTACAACGACAGTGGAGGATGCTTGTATGAACCACCTGCCCCAGATCTCCCAGGAAAATTTGCTCATAAACAATCGTACTTACAAACAACCGTGCAACAAACTATATAGGCGTGTAACCAATGAGGTGCAGTGTGAAACCTAAGCCTTG
>DATDGW010000574.1:0-1907 GCA_036521895.1 Candidatus Sulfotelmatobacter sp.
GGATTCGTCATTTTCAGTTTACACCAGAACAGGCGGGGAAAGTCAAGCAGGGGATCGGGTGGGTGTGCGCTTTGAAAGTGATCAAATGGCTGATTTCTTTTTTGTGCCCTTGTTCCGTGCGTATATAGTACGCTAGGAAGGGAGGCCGCCACTATGACAATCCCAACGTCACTGGAATCCCTTGAACAAAAGCGGGTCAACATTACGGATCAGATCGCAGCTCTTGGCGATCTGCGGTGTGGCTCGATCACTTCCACAACGGGCCGATGTGGCAAACCAAGTTGCCATTGTCATCAGCCCAAAGATCCGGGCCATGGCCCTAATCTCCGCCTGACCTACAAGGTCAACGGCAAGACGGTGACCGAATCTCTACCCGACCAGTCCGCAACCCGAAAGGCCGAGAGGGAAATCGCTGAATTCCGAAAACTGCAGGCCCTGCATAAAGACCTTATCGAGGTCAACGCGCAGATCTGCCAGATGCGTCCGTCCCAACCAGACGTGCTTTCGCCAGAGGAAAAAAAACGGCGGAGGCCATCCGCCAGGAGGTCACGCGCGAAGTAGACCAACTGTTGCGTGTCATCTTCAGCGGTCGGCGAAGGACGGGGCGACTGGATCTGGAAGCCATCGAGATGGCCGTACGCTCGGCCCTACACCAGGCAGGTGCAGCAGCTTTGAGCGAACTGTTGCGTTTCGCCGCGCCGACCGCCGAGCAACGCACCCTTCCTTGTGGTTGCGGCCAGCAGGCCTATTACCGGGAAATCCGCACCAGGCCCGTGCTGACGGCAGTCGGTAAAGTGGAAGTCTCGCGGCCCTATTACTTGTGCCCTTCCTGCCACACCGGGCAATTCCCTGCGGACCTCGAACTGGACATCGCACACACGGATTTCTCTCCGGGAGTGCGTCGCATGCAGGCCGTCGTAGGCCAACAAGCCCCTTTCGATCATGGCCGGCAGCAACTGAAACTCCTCGCCAATCTGGAAATCAGCACCAAAGCCGTGGAACGTATCGCCGAGGCGATAGGAGAGGATATCGCCGCGCGCGAGCAGGTGGAGATTCACCGAGCCATGCAGTTGGACCTGCCGATCGTCATTGGCGAGCCAGTTCCGATTCTGTATGTGCAAATGGATGGAACGGGAGTACCCGTTGTGAAGAAAGAGACCGTGGGTCGCGCCGGCAAGGCAGAAGGCCAACCAGCCCATACGCGGGAAGCCAAACTGGGATGTGTCTTCACGCAGAGTAGCTGGGACGATGCAGGCTACCCGATCCGCGATCCGGATTCCACCACCTACACGGGGGCCATTGAGACCGCCGGAGAGTTTGGGAAGCGCATCTACCTGGAAGCCTGGAACCGGGGCTGGAGTCGCGCCGAAAAGAAGGTCGTCATGGGGGACGGGGCCGAATGGATCTGGAATCTGGCCGAGCCATACTTTCCCGGGGCGATCCAGATTGTCGATCTGTACCACGCCCGGCAGCACCTCTGGGAACTGGCACGCCAGCTACACCCCAATGACGAAGCCAACCAGAAAGCCTGGATCAAAGTCCACCAACGTCGTCTGCTCGACAGGGGAAAAATCGAAAAGTTGGTGTCGGCGCTCCGCTCAACGATTGCATCCAACGTCGAAGTTGCCGAAAAGATTCGTACCGAGGCCGACTACTTTGAGAGGAATGCAGAGCGCATGCGCTATCCCAAGTTTCGACGCCAGCACCTATTTGTCGGCTCCGGTGTCATCGAAGCCGGCTGCAAGACCGTCATCGGTTCCCGACTCAAACAGTCCGGCATGTTCTGGACGGTCCGCGGAGCCAACGCCATCATCGCCCTTCGCTGCTGCCAACTCAACAACCGCTTTGAGGACTACTGGGAGGCACGTCGCCCGGCGGCTTGATCTCCACTCCTACGTCGCGCACCC
>DATDGW010000575.1:0-2370 GCA_036521895.1 Candidatus Sulfotelmatobacter sp.
ACCTTGTGGGCCGATGTCGCTAGGGCATTGGCTCTATAATTCCGGATCGTATTTGTGTACAGCATGGGGCGGCTTGGCTTCATCAGGACGGTGTGACCCTACTCAACACTTATTGTGTCCGAGCGGTCGCCAACTCGGACACTGGCCCCAAACGGCCTTCTTATAGTAGATCCAGAAACGAAATTATGGATACCAAGAGAGGAGGTTTTGGGAGGCCACCCAGATAGAGTGTACGTCAGGGGCTTTTCACCGCTCAAAACATTTGCTAGTACTTTTGTTTGAGCGGGCAACCCGCTGCTACGAATTAACGGCCTTAACACTCGATGCTTTTTCCCAGTGTTTCGAGCAGCGGGTTGCGCTTGGTTCCTGAGACGAATACTCAGAATCGGTCTGCTCCTAGACTCCCCTATAAGACTTTCGTGGGAGCCAAGCCAGCCCGTTCGCGAAGGAGGATGAAACGTATGTCGGAGCCGATGCCATTAGCGAAATCCGAACCCGAATGGGCCGCGTTTGCGGCCATCGACTGGGCCGATCAGAAGCATTTCTGGCGATTGGTCCCAGCCGACAGCAGGCAGCAGGAGCAAGGAGAATTGGAGAACACGCCGGAAGCGGTGGAGGCTTGGGCCGCAGCCTTACAGCAGCGGTTTGGCGGCCGCCCCATCGCCGTCTGTTTGGAGCAGGTGCGCGGGGCCTTGGTCTATATGCTGTCCAAGTACGCGCACCTGGTGCTGTTCCCGGTGCACCCCACCATGGCGGCGCGTTACCGGGAGACCTTTTGTACGTCGGGGGCCAAGGACGATCCCAGCGACACGGCCTCGTTGCTGGATCTGTTAATGCGTCATCGCGAACGTCTGCGCCAACTGCAGCCGGACACGGTGGAAACCCGGCTGATGCAGTTTCTGGTAGAAGAGCGGCGGCGCACGGTGAATGAGAAGACGCGGCAGAGCAACCGCCTCACCGATTGTTTGAAGCTGTATTTCCCCCAGGTTTTACGCTGGTTCGACGGCGTGGATACCCCTCTGGTGGGGGATCTGCTGGAACGTTGGCCCAGTTTGGAGGAGTTGCGGCGCGCGCACCCCGGCACGCTGCGCAAGTTCTTTCACGAGCACAACTGCCGATCCGCCGAGCGCAACCAGGAGCGGATTGACGCCATCTATCAGGCGGTGCCGGCGAGCAACGATGCGGCGGTGTTGGAAGCGGGCGCCCTGACGGCCCGCGGATTGGTGGCGCTGCTGCGTACCCTGCGCGACAACATCGACAAGTTGGATCGGCGCATCGCGGAGCTGGTAGCGACCCACCCGGAGGGCGCGCTGTTCGCCTCGCTGCCGGGTGCCGGGCCGGTGCTGGTACCGCGTTTGATCGTGGCCTTCGGGACGCGGCGTGAGCGCTACGAGAGTGCCTACGAGATGCAGTGCTACAGTGGCATCGCGCCGGTGAAGGAGGCCAGCGGGAAGACCAGTTGGGTCCATTTCCGCCGGGCCTGCCCGAAGTTTCTGCGTCAGACCTTTCACGAGTTTGCGCTTCACTCGATCGGGCAATCGGAGTGGGCCAAGGCGTATTATCAGCATCTCCGGGAGGACGAGAAGAAGTCGCACCAGGCGGCGGTCCGAAGCTTGGCGTACAAGTGGATTCGCATCATCTTCCGATGCTGGAAGGACGGCAAGCCGTATGACGAGGAGGTCTATCTGAATTCATTGCGTCGGCGCGGATCGCAACTCGGCGCCGCTTTGGCACCCGCCACTGGCCTTGGGTGGCAGATGGTCGCTGGATTCCAAAAACTTTCTGAAAATAAGGCTTGACGGATTAACTCAGAAAACTGGGAAGCATGGAACGTCATGGTGGTCGAATTTGTCGCCACTCGGAGCCAGTCGTGGCTGAAAAGTGGATTTCTTTCCATTGGACCAGCGCTGGCGGAACAGTCGGTCCAGTCTACGACAAGCGGGTTTCGCGGCCAGAAGCCCCACGGCCTCTCCGGGTGGTAGTAGTACTACGCTACTTGCCTGTGAAAGTAATCCAGAAAGGAGATACCCAGACGATCTCGCCGTTGTCCTGCTCGCCGCGCACGTAGTAGTAACTGGTCTTCCCCTTCACCGGGGCGCTGTCCTGCCATGTGAACTCAACTCTGGCGGAATTGGGTTCTGTCGAATACACGTACTGGCCGTCTTTTATGATGACGACTTTCGCGAATTTCGAAGTGCCTTCGAGTTTTATTCGCAGGCTCGGCAGATCAGGGCTGGAGAACGCATCCCCCATAAGGTGCGGACCGCTGCGAACATCGGCGAGGATATTGTCCGTTGCGCCGTAAACGTGGCGTTTCTGGAAACCTTCGACCAGGGCCTCGCGCGTGCCGTCTTTCACGAGCACATTGGA
>DATDGW010000576.1:0-2521 GCA_036521895.1 Candidatus Sulfotelmatobacter sp.
CCATGGTACCCCTCCGACGTCGTCAATGCCGACAAGGTTACTCCATGAACGCCCTCAGCGACCAAAGGTGTTCGCTTCGCTCAGGAGTGAGGTGGACCCGATCTTTGAGACAACGATCGGGCGATTCTAAGGTAGGAAATCCTGCCCGGGTTCGGCTTCCATTGTGCCAGTAACTGTGTGCAGGTGCCAATGCTTTTGCGATGCGGCGGTTCGCGAAACGGGTTGTGAGTGGCGGGGAGCATTTTGAGTTTGGCAAGATGGAGACGCGGGCGAAGCGGAGGCGGGCTCTGCTGGAGAGCAACCCGCTGAGGAATACCCGGCGGGAACTCATTGCGTGGCCGGACGGGAAGTTTACCAGGACTTTGCGTCCGGCCGTTGTCCGAGAACCACGTAATAGATTCCCTGATGCCTTGAAAAACTCATGGGGGGCTCTGGGGGGTGGTCCGGTGCGGAGCGCAGGGGTGGTAGGGCCAAGGGCGGCATGCCAGCGCCGGCTGTATATAGATGTTGTCGGGGTGGGCCAGCGGCAGTCAGGGCGGTGATACTGGTGGCGCGACAGCCGGTGCTATTTGAGAGTCCCGACCGAGGTTTGCCTCAACGCGTTGTCGTAAGCAATTTTGCAACGGGGCGGGGCTTGCGGCCCGCGCTTTTGGGCAGTGCGAAGTACTCTGGCTGAGGCACTTCAGGCCCGCGCGCAGGTGTGCTCGCGGGTCAGCCCGGACGATGGCGACGGATAAGATTGATATATATTGGGTTTGCTATCCATAGCAGGTTTAGAGCCATGGCCGTTCAGGCCGCTCGCCAGGTCGGGGAAGACCGCCAGCTCACGGGGCGCGGTGGTATGCGATGAAAGGGCCGCGGCGGTCGGTCCCCAAGGTAGCATTTCTTATGACCGGTGCGGGCCCGCCGGCAGCTTGGTGGACCATTGAACTCCGTACTGCACTTGCGCCCTGACAAATAATCCGTTGCTCCTGCATGACCGTGCCCTTAGCCGATCGTCTCAAAAGCGGGGCTCATCCCCGGACCCTCCACCAAGAGCTGGTGCGGGGTGCGGTAACCGAGCGCCTGGTGCAGGCGTTGGTGGTTGTAGAATTCGAAGTAGGCGGCGATGCCGCGGCGCGCCTGCGCCACATTCTCGTAGGCCTTGAGGTAGACTTCCTCGTACTTGAGGCTGCGCCACAGCCGTTCCACGAAGATGTTGTCGGCAAAGCGGCCGCGGCCGTCCATGCTGATCGCCACTCCGTGGCCGCGCAGCACGCCAGTGAAGTCGTCGTCGGTGAACTGGCTGCCCTGGTCGGTGTTGAAGATCTCGGGCCGCCCCTGGCGCAGCGCCTCCTCCAAGGCCTCGATGCAGAAGCTCGCATCCAGCAGATTGGACAAGCGCCACGCCAGCACGTAGCGGCTCACCCAGTCCATCACCGCGACCAGGTAAAGAAACCCCCGCGCCATCGGAATATAGGTGATGTCGGCCGCCCACACCTGGTGGACCCGCTCGATGCGCAGCCCGCGCAACAGGTAGGGATAGATCCGATGCGCTGGTGCCGGCCGGCTGGTGCGCGGGCGCTGGTAGATCGCCGCCAGTCCCATGCGCTGCATTAAGCGCTGCACCCGCTTGCGGTTGACGGCATGGCCCTGGCTCTGAAGCCAGGCCGTCATCCGCCGCGAGCCGTAAAACGGAGTGCGCAGGTACTGGCGGTCCAGCAGCGCCATCAACTCCAGTTCGTAGGCGTCAACCGGCGCCGCCTGATAGTAGAGCGCGGCACGGTTGAGCCCCAGCAGTTGGCACTGCCGGCTGAGCGACAGCGGGCCGGGCCGTTCGACCATCGCCACCCGGCGCTGGCGCGCTACAGCCGCGACCTGCGTAATAAAAAATCGCGTTCCACCATCAGCCGGCCAACCTGCTCATACAGTTCGGCCAGCTTGCGCTCGCTGACCTCCTCGCTGCGCCCCAGAGGGCCGGCGAACACCTTGGGCGCCGCCTCCGTCAGCGCCCTCTTCCAGGCATAAATCTGGTGCGGATGAACCCCGAAACGGGCCGCCAGCTCCGCCACCGTCGCGTCCCCGCGCAACGCGCTCAGTGCCACCTTCGCCTTGAAAGCCGGATCGTGCTTGCGTCGACTTGCGGACATCTCTTGCCTCCTGGCCCGCTCCCGGCGGGCATTTTAGGGGGCAAGATCTACCTTAGCCAGTTGTCTAAATTTTGGGGTCCACCTCACGCTTCGCCCTTGTGCGTCCCGGACACCTTGTTTGAGGGTTTCGATTTCCGGTAGATCCCGACCTGCCGAACGGCAAAGCGCCCTATCCAACACAGCGAAGCGGTTTGCAAATACGTTGCACAGTCCGAAAGCTGACTCGACTCAGAATTTTTCTCCCAGCCGGTCGCGGCGGGCAGCGGAATGTGCCTGCCATTTCCCACGTCTTTCCGTCATTGATTCGTGCCAAGTTTTCGATCCCATGAAAACTCAGAAAAGCCCTCTGTTAGCCTTCAGCGACCAAACCTTGAAAATTCATCCACATCAGT
>DATDGW010000577.1:0-1805 GCA_036521895.1 Candidatus Sulfotelmatobacter sp.
CGGCTGAGTTGGCGGGAAACGGCGCGCGCGTTTCAGACCAGTTGGGAAGCGGTATATCGATCGGTGGAATGGTTTGTCGAGTGGGGTCTGGCGCACCGGGAACTGCGCCAGGTCGAATCTATCGGTGTGGACGAGATTCATTGGGGACGCGGCTTGCGGGCGGACAACTTTCTGACCGTCATCTACCAAATCGACGTGCATTGCCGCCGCTTGCTGTGGGTGGGACGCCGGCGCTCGCAAGCCACGCTGCGGCGCGGCCTGCAGGCCCTGGGGCCGAAGGTCGTAAAAGGGCTACGTTTTGTGTGCAGCGACATGTGGAAGCCCTACTTGCAAGTCATCGCGGCCCAGGCCGGTCAGGCTATGCACGTGCTGGACCGGTTCCATATCACCAGCCATTTGAATCAGGCGGTAGATCAGGTGCGCCGGGCCGAGAGCACGCGCCTGCGAACCAAAAGCAAGAAAGCAGGACAGCGGCTAAAGCATATGCGCTGGCCCCTACTACGCCGCGGCAGCCGGGTACGGGGGCGGGCTCGCAAAAAGCTCAACGCTCTGCTCGCCAGCAAACTGGCCACCGCACGGGCCTGGGATTTGAAGGAAACCTTCTCCTATTTCTGGAAGTACAAATCCGTGATCTGGGCCGGCGGCTTTCTCGACTATTGGTGCTTCCGAGCCATGCGTAGCCGTCTGGAACCGATGAAGAAGGTGGCCCGGATGCTGCGCACACATGAACCACTGATACTGAATTGGTTTCGGGCCAAAGGAGAAATCTCCAACGGTGCCGTTGAGGGCTTCAACAACAAAATCCGAGTGGTTACCAGAAGATCCTACGGATTTCGTACCTATGAGGCTATGGAAATCGCCCTTTATCACAACTTGGGACGGCTTCCGGAACCAGAATCACCCCACAGATTCTGCTGAGGAAGCTTACTTTTTAACGTATTTTTTCAGGTCTTGAGGACCTACTTCGGCACCATAGATATTACCCTTCGCATCCACAGCGACACCCTCGGCCGCGCTAGTGCCGGTATAGTTGTCGGCGGTCCGGGTTTTCGTATTCGGATCAGGGATGAAGGCGACGACTTTGCCGTCCTTGAGACTGCCCACTCGGAGGCCGCGATGCCAGCCGTTGTGATTTTGGGACACCGACTCCGATTCGGAGTCGGCGCTGTAGAGGTTGTCGTGTTTGTCGATGAAGATTCCGCTCGGCCTGCTCCACTGGTGCAACTCCGAAATGTACTTGCCATCTTGATCGAAAATCTGAATGCGATTGTTGTTACGATCGGCGACATACAGCCGGCCCTTGGAATCGAAAGCGAGCGAATGAGGCTGATCGAACTCGCCCGGAGCAGTACCGTATTTGCCCCAATGCTTGATCTGTTTGCCGTTCTTGTCGAACTTGAAAATAATGTCCTTACCCGTGCCATGGCCTTCCGCTATGAAAATGTCACCATTCTTGGCTACGATCACGTCATTGGGTTGATAGCAGCATTCCGGCTCAGCCGCACCGCCGGGTTTGCCGATGGTCATCAGGAGCTTCCCATCGGGGCTGAATTTGAATACCTGGTGACCAATCGTTGCACCCGGAGGAGGGTCCATGGTTCCCCGTTGAACAGCGCCGCGTCCCGCGCCGCGGCCGCCTGGCGGGGGTGGCGCGTTGTCCTGATAATCCGTGACCCAGACGTTATCGTCTTTGTCCACGTAGATGCCATGCGGAGCGACGAATATCCCGGAGCCAAAGCTTTTTAGAACGTTGCCATTATTGCCAAGCTTGAAGATCACGTCCATCTTCTTGATCCCGCGGGTCT
>DATDGW010000578.1:0-3449 GCA_036521895.1 Candidatus Sulfotelmatobacter sp.
GCTGTGGTCCAGCAGATTGGCGAAGGCCAGTCCATTCCGCCCGACAAGATGGCGCTCGACATCGGCCCCAAGACGATTGAATTGTTCTCCGAGGAAATCTCGACGGCGCGAACCATCGTCTGGAACGGACCGATGGGCGTCTTCGAAGTCCCGGGATTCTCGCGCGGGACGTTCAAGATCGCACACGCGGTAGCGGATAACGGCGGAGCAATTTCGATTGTGGGCGGCGGCGATTCCGTCGCGGCCGTGCATGCCGCCGACGTCGCCGACAAGATCACGCATATCTCCACCGGAGGCGGCGCGTCGCTGGAATTCCTGGAGGGAAAGAAGTTGCCGGGAGTCGAAGCGCTGACGGACAAGAAGTGAAGAACATGGTAGCGCCGGCGTCCCGTGGGCGTCTCGCCCTCGGCGTCAAGAACCGACGGAACAAAGCGTGACGGATCCTGTTGTGCGCGGTTTCACAATTCGTCTTCTGCTCGAGGGCGGCAAGGCTGTCGAGATTCACGGCCCGGCTGATATTACCGAGGAAACCACCGATGCGATTGTGAACGCTGCGAATTCATCGCTATTGGGTGGCGGCGCAGTCGACGGCGCAATTCATCACGCTGGAGGGCCCGCGATCCTTGCCGAATGCCGCCATATCGTCAGCAAGATTGGAAGCCTGCCCGCCGGACAAGCAGTCATCACCACCGGCGGACGGCTGGCAGCGAAGCACGTCATTCACACCGTGGGTCCAATCTATCGCGGTGGCGAACGCGGCGAGGCCGAGACCCTGGCCAGTTGCCACTGCGAATCGGTGCGGCTGGCCGATGAGCATGGGCTTGCGTCCCTGGCATTTCCAGCGATCTCGACCGGCGCATATGGCTATCCTGTAACCGACGCGGCGCCGATTGCCATTTCCGCCACAATCAAGGCGCTGGCGTCCGCGAAGCACGTCACGAAATGCCGCTTCGTCCTCTTTGATATCTCCACGGTTCGCGCCTACCAGCGTGCGGCTGAAAAACTTCATCGTTCGAACACCCCTTCCCCATTCCGAATTGAAAAGGCTCACTCATGAGAAAAAAAGTACTGGCTGCCAACTGGAAGATGTACAAGACTCCCGACGAGACACGGGACTATTTTCGCGAGTTTTTGCCTCTCGTGGCGGACCATAACCGCGGCGAGATCGTGGTCTGCCCACCTTATACAGATGTGGCGGCAGCCCTGGAAGCAGCCCGCGGTTCAAACCTCGCCATCGGCGTGCAGAACGTCCACTGGAAGGCAGACGGAGCTTACACAGGCGAGATCTCCGCGCCCATGCTGTTGTGTCTGGGCGTAACCCACGTCATCATCGGTCACTCGGAGCGGCGGCAGTATTTTGGCGAGACCGACGACACCGTGAACCTGCGCCTGAAGACAGCATTGGAGTCCGGACTCACCCCGATCTGCTGCGTGGGAGAAGTACTGCAGGAGCGCGAAGCGGGGCTCACGGACGACGTCCTGCGGCGGCAGTGTGTGCGCGCCTTCCACGCCATCTCGGCGAAGAAGGCGACCAAATTGATTGTCGCCTACGAGCCGGTGTGGGCGATCGGCACGGGCAAAACCGCGACGCCGGAAATGGCGGCCGAGGCCCATGCGGTGATCCGTCGCGAAGCGACTGAAATTTTCGGCGAAGAGTTTGCCGCCCAGTTGCGCATCCTCTATGGCGGATCGGTCAAAGCCGACAACGCAAAATCGCTCATGTCGCAGGAGGAAATTGATGGGGCGTTGGTCGGCGGGGCGTCCCTAGATCCCAAGTCGTTCGCGGCCATCGTGAAGTACTGAATCAAGTGGACAGGCCCGTTTTGGGCGCTCTTGTTCTATGAAGGTCCATTCGCATCGTCCATTCCCATCGTACATTGACAATTCGCCCATCGCACAGGCAAACTACCGCATTCGCTGGGAATCGCCTCACTCCGGTGAGCGGTTGCTGCGGATTTAAAGCACTAACGCCGTCCAAGCCGTATAATCACTGTTCACTTCGTCTATGGCCATGACCGAGCAACGGGTCTCGTACACGCTCGACTCCTCCCTGGAGACGATCGACAACGCGGAGGAGAAGGCGACACGGATCGCTACAGAACTCGGCTTTCCTGACGATGAGATCATGCAGATTTCCATGGCCGTGCGCGAAGCCGCGGTCAATGCGGTGCTGCACGGCAATGCGTATGCCCCGGACAAGAAAGTAACTTTGGTGTTCGAGCGCGCTGCTGGCGACCTGATCATCACTATTCGCGATCAGGGCCCTGGCATGGACTTGAGCAAGATTCCCAATCCTCTGGCGCCCGAGAACCTGCTCAAAACGTCGGGGCGTGGAATTTTTCTTATGCGCTCGTTTATGGATGTGGTCGAAATCCGGCCCACCGAATCGGGCACCGAACTCAAATTAATCAAGCACGTCCACGGGCCAACCGCGGGCGGCAAGGAGGCTTCTCAGTGAGCATGAAGGTTGGTAGTCGGCAAGTGGATGGAGTCGTGATTGTGGATTGCAGCGGTCGCATCACCCTGGGCGAAGGCAGCGTCATTCTCCGCGACACAGTGCGCGACCTGCTCTCCAAGGGCAACAAAAAGATTGTTCTGAACCTTCAGGACGTCAACTACATTGACAGCTCCGGGATCGGCGAACTGGTCAGCGCTTTCACCACCACCAAGAATCAGGGCGGCGAACTGAAACTCTTGAACCTGACCAAGAAGGTCAATGACTTGCTTCAGATCACCAAGCTGTACACCGTCTTCGACGTGAAAGACGACGAGGCGGCCGCGGTCAAGTCGTTCAAGTAAGTCTCTGGTAAGACACCGTTGCGGATGCCCCACTTCTCGCGTCGTTTGCGAGAAGTGGGAGACTTTGCCAGGTTTCATTCTGGGACATTCCCCTCATTTTTTCTCTCCCGACTCCTTCCGACCGTCTTCCTAGAATTAAGGCATGTCACGATTTGGCCTGATCCTTCTGCTGTCCACATGTTTCGTCTCGGCCTCCGCTTGCGTTTCCATTCACGAAGCGAGCCAGCACCTGGGCCAAACCAAGTGCGTCGCCGGAAAAGTGCTTCGGGTCAAGGTTGGCGAGAAGGGCGTCCAGTTCCTCGACTTCTGCGAAGATCAGATGGCCTGCCCATTCACGGTTCGTGGTGTGCGCATCGGGACTGAAAGAGGTGGGCGACGTGCGCCGCCTGGAAGGCCGCACCATTGAGATCGTCGGAGCCGTCAAACTCTACGACGGGCGCCCTGAAATCATCCTCAACCGCATCAACCAAATCACGGGGGGCGCCGCCTTGATCCCTCCGCTCCCCAAGAACTACGACGTCGAGAACCGCGGCCTGCAAAGAAACCCGCCAAGGTCCAAGCCACACCTTCCCCTACCGCGACCTACGGCAACGATGTTGAGGGCCAGGAACGGCCAGACGAGCGGGTGCTCACACCATACCCTTGCGCAG
>DATDGW010000579.1:0-5953 GCA_036521895.1 Candidatus Sulfotelmatobacter sp.
CGAGTGGAGCAGCCTTCAGTCGCGGGAAGCGCGCGCCGCGTATATCGAGCAGATCCGGGAGAAGATCGCATCCGTTCCCCGAGTCTCCACGGTCGCTGTCGGCGTCGACGCCACGCCGCCCGGTGCTGATGTTCAGAGCTCGTTCATCGTCGACGGAAGTGGCGATGGCGAGCAGCCGCAGGCTCGTGTGATGCTGGTCGGCCAGCTATATTTCGCTGCGCTCCACATTCCGCTGCTGCAGGGCCGCGTTTGGAGTACGGATGAAAACAGCAGCGGAGACTTCATCGCCGTCGTCAATCGGGCTTTCGCGACACGCTATCTCTCCTCGTCCAATGCCTTGGGCCGACAGCTACGCATTCCCGCTCTCCCCTTTCAGAATCGCTTCACGGCCAGTTCTGCGCAAAGCACCGCCTGGCGCGAGATCATCGGCGTCGTCGGCGATGCGCGCAACGACGGCATCGGTCGCCCCGTCGTCCCCACCATCTACCTTCCGTACACCACCCTGATGCGGCAATACGTGGACTTCTTCGTCCGCACCCAGGGCGATCCGCTCACCTGCCTGCACTCCATCGGCGCCGCGGTCGCATCCGTCGCTTCCGACCAGCAGATTTCCAACGGCGCCTTCACCCTGAACGAAGCTATCGAGCACGACGCACAGTACAGCCGCCAGCGGCTCTTCTCCATCTTATTTGGCGTCTTCTCGGCCATGGCGCTCGGGCTCGCGCTGGTTGGCATCTTCAGCGTCGTCGCTTACAGCGTCGCGCAGCGCACCACGGAATTCGGTATCCGCCTGGCGCTCGGCGCGCCGCGCGCGCAAGTCTTGTGGGTCGCTGCGCGCATCGCGCTGGTTAGCGCGACTGCAGGCATTGTCATCGGTCTTATCTTTGACGGCTTTCTCGGCGCCGTCTTCGCCCACTGGATGCAAAGCGCCTTTGCCGCAGGCAGTCTGTTCGCAGCCGCCGCGCTCCTCGCTCTCAGCGCACTCCTCGCCTGCCTGTTGCCAGCACGCCACGCCATCGGCGTCCCACCCGCTGAAGCTCTCCGGTATGAATAAGGCGTATCCCATCTGACCGGAGCACGGGTGTCCTGTGCGGGCGTCACCCCACGACAACTCACTCACCGGGACTGGCTCCGACGCGAGAGTATGGGTAGTATCGGCAAACGGGCTTGTGCAACGTTGCGAGAGAAGACCCGTGATCCGTTTGTGATCCGTTAGCACTGCTTACCACTGTCTTCCATCGCTTTTACGGTGCCCGCCCTGTTCTCTATGTTATTGAAACTACGTTTTTAGGCGATTTCGAATCCCACTCTCTCCGCCAGTACTCATTCTAAAGGACTAAGGGGTCGGTTTTAGGGCGGCTACGGACTCGGCTACAGTCGGGTCGGTTTCATATCCGCCTTTTCCGGTTCCGATCGGTATTAAGCCTTGAGGCAGATACCGATGAAGGTCACGTTGTACGTCAGGGAACACTCCAGCCGCAAGTACACCAAGGCAACCAAGAAGTTCTACGAACCGGGAACGGTCTTCGTCCTCCGCTACCGCTCCACATGGGAGACCATCGGCGCAATCCCGCTGGCAGATGCCAACCGGAAACTCCTAACCCGGTCGCTCGAACTGATGAACGGTGTCGTACCCAACCCAAAGCCACGACCAGAGCCGTCAGTGCTCATGCTCGACCGTGCTGTGGATCAGTACCTTGATGAGGTCAAGAACGGGCGCAAGAAAAAAACCTATCAGGCGTATGACGTGGCTCTCCGCTACTTCTACGAGTGTGTTGGCAACAAGCCGATCAAAGACTTTGGTGGAGAAACAGGGCGCGGAGACATGCTGAAGTTCGCCACATTCCTTCGCGAGTGCAAGAAGCAGTCAGCGCGTAGCTGCTGGAACAAGTTCTCGAATGTAATGTCATTCCTTAAGCACCACGACGTGAAGCCGAAGATCAAGGCGCACGACTGGCCTAAGTTCGTCGAGGAAGAGCCGGAAATTTACGAGCAAGAGACGTTGGACAAGTTCTTCGCGGCGTGCGATGCAGACGAGTTGCTACTATTCGAGTTCTTCCTCATGACAGGGATGCGTGAACAGGAAGTGATCTACGCTACGGATCGCTGCATCGACTTCGAGAACAGCACGATTTCTGTGCGCCACAATCCAAAGTATGGATGGACGCCGAAGCAATATAAAGAGGGGTCTATGGCACAATTCGTGGGTAAGAGGGCCGTGGAAAACGGCGCTCCGCGGAAAAGTCCAAAGGCGGAACTTTCCCGCTGCGCTTGAAAATCCCGCAACCGCAGCGGGATTTCCACTTTTTCCACCGCCCCGGCTACGATGGGTTAACTTTCCGATTCCACTCCGACAAGAAAAAAGAAGAGAAGAAGAATAGCTGAACTCCAGCCGGCTGACTTAGTCTTTTGTTTGTGAAGACAAAAACCGGGCCGCCCGGGGAGGTTCAGCTATTCAACTACAGGTTAAGACCATCTTGAATCGAGTACAACGTTTTGTGGGGTTCGTGTACCGAGAAGTGCGGATGCATACACGGAAGGGGCGTCCGGAGTGGATCGAGATCAAGCTGGAGGCGCATGCTGGAATCCGGGGGCGCTGCTCGCAGTGCCAGCGGCTGGCGCCGGGCTATGATCGCTTGCCGGAACGGCGCTGGCAGTCGGTGCCACTATGGGGAATCCCCACCTATTTCTACTACGCGCCGCGGCGGGTGGAGTGTGGCGAGCACGGGGTGATCATCGAACACATTCCGTGGAGCGAGGGCAAGCGCCGGGTGACGTGCGCCATGATGGTGTTCTTGGCGCGGTGGGCGCGGCGGCTGAGCTGGCGAGAGACGGCGCAGGTGTTTGGGACCAGTTGGGAGGCAGTGTATCGCTCGGTGGAATGGTTGGTGGAGTGGGGCTTGGCCCATCGGGAGTTGCACAGGGTGGAGTCGATAGGAGTGGACGAGATTCATTGGGGCCATGGTTTGCGAGCGAACAACTTCCTGACCGTGATCTACCAGATCGACGGGCATTGCCGGCGCCTGCTGTGGGTAGGAAAACGGCGGTCTCAGGCGACCCTGCGGCGGGGGCTGAAGGCGTTGGGTCCGGAGGTGGTGAAAGGATTGCGCTTTGTGTGCAGCGACATGTGGATGCCCTACCTGAAAGTGCTAGCGGCGGAGGCGGGGCAAGCATTGCAGGTGTTGGACCGTTTCCACATCACGACGCATTTGAATCAGGCGGTGGATCAGGTGCGGCGTGGCGAAAACACACGCTTGCGGGCGGTAAGCAAGCAGAAGGCGCAGCGCCTCAAGCATATGCGCTGGTGGCTGCTGCGCCGGGGCAGCCGAGTACGCGGGCGGGCGCGACAAAAGCTCCACGCTCTGCTGGTCAGCAAGCTGGCCACGGGCCGGGCCTGGGAGCTGAAGGAAACCTTCTCCCATTTCTGGGAGTACAAATCCGTGACCTGGGCGGGGGCCTTTCTTGACTATTGGTGCTATCGGGCCCTACGCAGCCGACTGGAGCCCATGCAGAAAGTGGCCCGCATGCTACGCGCCCATGAGGAACTACTGCTGAATTGGTTTCGCGCCAAAGGAGAGATATCCAACGGTGCTGTCGAGGGCCTCAACAACAAACTTCGTGTGGTAACCAGACGTTCCTACGGATTTCGCACCTACGATGCCATGGAAATCGCGCTTTATCACACGTTGGGCCGGCTTCCGGAACCGGAAGCGACCCATAGTTTCTGCTAGGCAAGGATAAAGAGAGAACGATCCCAGTTCCGACTACACTCATCGAAAAGTTGAAGCGAATGTTGGTGAACCGTGGGCGCGGCGGTCTGCTGTTTCCAACCAAGTCAGGCTTACCACGCTACGACTTTCTGGATAAAGCCAAGCAAATCGCTCGACGCGCCGGAATACCAGAAGATCAAGTCTGGCTGCACAAGTTTCGTGCCACGTTCTGCACACGTTCAATATGGGCAGCGGTAGATTTTCCCACGGTGCAACTGTGGATGGGCCACGACGATGTTACCAGCACCATGCGCTATGCGAAGCCGAATCGCGGCAAAGCTGTGCGTGAGAAGGTAGAGGCAATCTGGAAGTAATGCAACGGGTCGGAATTCCCATGCTTATCCACAAAAAGCACTCCTCGGCGATGCAGCAATCCGGCATCACCAAGGGGGAACAAGCCGCCCTCATTGAAATTTGATTCCTGCTTTTTGGATACCGATGAAAACCGCAGAGTCGTTGCAGAGACTCAGAGACACTCATTAGGCTCACAACCTAAATACCGCGTCTCGTGGAAACTTCTCATTTTGGTTCCAAGGGTGGGCTGACGGACGTTTTCATTGCGGCGTCTCGCTGCGTTGAGATGTATGCTGACCTATCTGAAACACAATCATGAGCGAAACGGGCCACAACAAGGACGCTGCACGAGAGTCATTGCTGTGGTGGCGACATCCGTTCTTCCGCTTAAGATGGAAACAATGGCACATCAAGTGGCTTGAACTCGCCGATGAACCCGAAGCCAACGACCCGGGCGGTTTCGAAGACGTGCTGGTCCGGCTGAAGGAAGCAGGTTGTGATCCCGACGTTGCCTTGCGCCTCGCCTTCTTGGAGGCAAGCCAGAAGCCTGCCACCAAATCCGAACTTGCGGGAGACAACAAGCGGCAGCAACGCGTCAAGCGCAAGCTGACTCAGTCCCGGAACCACCTCTGGAAGGCGATGGCCCTCGGCTTGGAGCGGGCAGCCCAATCAGAGTTTGCAAAGAGTGACACGCGCCAGCGCCGCATCACGCGCAAGGTCGGTCAGGTTCGGAACCACATCCTGAAGGTGACGCTTGAGCTGGAGCAGGCACTCTCGGAAATATCCCTCATCTTCATCAAGCCCGAGGACGTCGAGGCACTGAAAGCAATGGCCGACGTGACGGACACCCAGAGAGTTATTTCACTGCGAAATCTGGCGCAGATGTGCGATCACGAGATTGAGGCGCTGAACTGGTCCCGCGCCGTAGAACTGCCTCCCGGCCACGAATTGTTCACCTTGGTGTCGTATCTCACCGCCTGTAGTGGGGAGCCACACTTCCCGCTCGTGACCGACCTTCTGGCCGTGGCGCATCAGGCATATGACCTGATGCTGCCTGCGACTGATAGCTCGACGGAACCGCCGACTCAAGATGCCATCGAAAAGCAAGTGCAGCGATTCAGGAAGCTAAAGCTGGAGTCGGGCGAGGATTCCATTTTACCGGAAGTGATCGCGGAGTTCACCGCGCAAAGAGCGAAGTCCGGCGAACTGAGGCGTGAGCTGCTCGGCTGCTATCCCGATCAGTCGTTGCAATGACCGAGAAATCGTTTCCCTCTCAACCCACGATCCGTTACATCTAACCCGGACTGCCTAAAGCCAAGGTTGCTTCGTCCCCAGCAGGCGAACCGTTCCTGCCACAATCCTGTTTTTTCCTGTCCGTGCCAAGCCTCCGATTCGGATGGCATGCTGGAAATGGAGGCATTTCCCATGCAAAACACAAGTATCCAATCCAACACAAAACCGCATACGCAAAACCAAGACCTGCACGACCAAGCCGTGAAGCTGCTGGTGGAGATTGACGGCAGCAAGAAGAAATCCATCGACTACAACAAGCGTCGCCGAGCAGCGACCGCAGCGCTGCGCCCGGTGCTGACCAAGATATGGGCTGCGTTTGACCGGGGCGAGACCGTCGGCGGCTGCGCGGGCGTGAAGGAATGGTGCAAGAAGATCGGCACCATCACCTACCGCCGCTGCCGCCAAATCATCACGGGCGAGTCGCAGGCCAAGAAGGTGAAGTCACTTCACTTTCTCAAGGAACTCATCGACCTGATAAGCCGGAATGCCGGAGACGCCATTGATAAGCGGGCGTCCGAAATCGCCAACCTGATCCACTATGAGCCGCCCGCGTGGAAGACGCAGCGCGAAGCGGAGGAGCAGGCTGAGCGCGAGGC
>DATDGW010000580.1:0-2401 GCA_036521895.1 Candidatus Sulfotelmatobacter sp.
GGAGGGGGCAATCCGTCGCATGACGGACTTAACCTTTCGTGCGTACTCGACGTTTGGATTATAGGTGGCCAGAAGCCTGTCCAGTTTCTTGTCTTTGTAGCGGTCCGAATGGGAGAGCTGGTAGCCGACCGCGTAGATGCCCGCAATCGGGGAGGGGAAGTGCGCGCGTCCGGAATCCCACCCGAACAGATTGTTATGCGGCGCCGATTTTCCACCCGTGGATTCGACGAAGGAGAGGCTCGGCAGCAGGCGCCAGTCGAGTGCGTTATGGTCGGCCGCTTCGAGGAAAGCTGCGGCGTACTCGGCTGCCGGGCAGTCGGAGTTGCGGAAGAACGTGCGTAGAGTCTCTAGCCTGGGATCGTTGCGAAAGTCCGGAGCTCGCTGAGATGCCTGGCGTGGCGATAACGCCGCCGGCACAGTCACCATACCCACCACGAACATACCGCTGGTAATCATTTTCAGCATTGTGGAAACTCCTTAGAATCAGAGATCTGGAAATATCTGGCTGCGCGCTTCGTGCGGCACCTGGCGTGCAAAGAGCGGGAACTTGAAGTTCCTGGTAGCGGGCGTCTAGGGAGCGTCCATAAGCGGCAAGTATACCATTTTGGGACCCGCCGCCACCCGCAACAGTCTTGTCTCATACAAGATGAGCCTGGAGAGGGTGTCGGTTTCTCACACAAGATGAGCCTGGAGGCGCGAACCCGCATGCTGGGAGTTGACCATCAGCGTGCAGACATCGGAACGGTTGAGCCTGGAACAAATTCGGGCATTTTTGGAAAACAGTGAGGAGGTTGGATTCAGGGGAGAGAATCGGGAGGAGGTTTACGGCTGGGTGAATCAGACGCTGCGCCAGCAACAATATGAAGGGTTGAAGCGCAGCCAGCGAGGATTGGTGCGACGCTACGTGGAGAAAATGACGGGGCTGAGCCGGGCGCAGACGACACGGCTGATCACGGTGTACTTGCGCGGTGACGAGGTGAAGCCGCACCCCTACCAGCGGCGCCGTTTCCCGCAGCGCTATACACGGGGGGACATTGCTCTGTTGGCTGGTCTGGATGAAGCCCACCAGACCCTGAGCGGGCCGGCCACGCAGAAGCTCCTGCAACGGGCCTGCTACAACTTCCGCGACACGCGATACCAGAGCTTGGCGCGGATCTCGGTGGCGCACTTATACCGACTACGGGGGAGCCGGTTGTATCGGGAACAGTACATCAAGTATCAGGGGACGCGGCCGACCGCGGTGTCCATCGGCGAGCGGCGCAAGCCGGAGCCTCTGGGTCGCCCGGGATACTTGCGTATCGACACGGTGCATCAGGGGGACCAGGACGGGGTGAAAGGGGTGTATCACATCAACGTGGTAGACGAGGTCACGCAATGGCAAGTGGTGGCGGCGGTAGAGCAGATCAGCGAAGCCTTTCTGATCCCGGTGCTGGAGGCGATCCTGGCGCAGTTGCCCTTTCGCATTCGGGGTTTTCATTCCGACAACGGCAGCGAGTTCATCAATCACACAGTGGCCAAATTGCTCAACAAGCTGCTCATCGAACAGACCAAATCACGACCGCGGCACTCCAACGATAACGGATTGGTGGAGAGCAAGAATGGCGCGGTGGTGCGCAAGCATATGGGGTACACGCACAATGCGGCGGCGCACGCGGCGGCAATCACGAATTTCTACACCGAGCACTTAAACCCCTACTTGAACTTTCACCGGCCGTGCGGTGTGCCGGAACTGGTAGTGAACGCCAAGGGGAAGGAGAAGCGAGCCTACCGATGGTACGCGACGCCATGGGAGATCTTACGACACTTGCCGGACGTGGCCAGTCATCTCAAAGCGGAGCTAACGATCGCGCAACTGGATCAACAGGCGCAGGCCAAAAGCGATACCCAGGCGGCGCAAGAGATGCAGGCCGCGAAACGCAAACTGTTTGGTGGTTTCGCAAAGAGCATGAGCCAGGCAGCCCAGCGCCTCCCGTTGGTCGGCCCCGGAGGAGATGTGGAGCGAGGGCGAAAAACCAAAACATCCTTTGAAGGAAAAACATTGCAGTTGGGGGGCACCTCTTGCCTCCCCTTGGTCGGCCCCAGAAGTCAAAAATCGAATCAAGAAAGGAGATCCTAGTGGCGGGTCGCTTCGCTCCCGCCTCCAGGCTCATTCTTCAATGAGAAAATGCTGCGGGCTTGTGTTTTGCGCTGTTTAGCGGGTCCCGGTTGCCGCGGCGATCGCCGGAAGGCAGAGCAGATCTCCGAGGGCCTGCGCGGTCGCCGGCACAGGCATCCTGATACAATTCTAGAGATGCCCAACGTAACCTACGCCGCATTCGATACTACCGAAGGCAGATTCAAGGTCAGACTCTTCGCCGACAAGGTGCCCAACACCGTCGCCAACTTTGTCTCCCTTGCCGAC
>DATDGW010000581.1:0-2652 GCA_036521895.1 Candidatus Sulfotelmatobacter sp.
GAAGGAACGGAGTTGGTTTGAAGATCAAATTCTGAAGAAAGCCACTCGCCAAATCCGAGACACGATGTCCTACCTTAAAAACTTTCCCCAAATTGAAGTACGCAACAATCGCGGTCATGTCTTTGACATCGCGACCGCGCAAGCCAGTCGTCCTCACAAGCTGGTGGTCTACAATCCGCACGCGTTGCTGCCTACAGATTGCGCCTTCAAGAAGTACCACCGCAGTAAAACAGCCGGCGTGATACACCTAATTCATTCCGCTGCGTATTTCGGCATTCTGCAAACGTTGGTAACGCCGGTAGAAGTTGCCGAATACCTTAGCTTCCGTGAAGCACTTGCGGGGAAGTGGGGAGATGCTCTGTCAGCGGTGAGTGAGAAGGCCGTCGTAGGCCATTACCTGCGCAACCTTCCCGAAGAAGAGCCTAGCCTTGAATTTGTGAAATATGTGGATAAGTTGGAGGAAAAAAACAATGACTGGGACATTGCACGAATCATTCACTTGTTCCACGAACGACAAACCACGCCAAACAGTTTGCAGGAGACCGGCTACAAAGTTCTCCGAGAACTTGCGAAGCTGTACAGAACTGAAATGGCAGAATTCAAAAAGCGATTCGACTTCTCCATGAAGAAGGCATTGGCGGATGAACTCTGCCTCCCTCACAGATTCTCAACCTCCAAAGGGTGCGGGTTTGTATTCATTCCCCTACAGCGTAAGGACCTGCCACTCAGGGGCAAACTCTTGATAAACTTCACCGCACTCAATAAGTATGACCAGAAGCTTGACAAGTGCATCGGACTTACGGTTATTGCGGAAGACAACGGCACGTGGTGCGACTGTCGTTGACAAGCGAATAGGCCGAGGAACGAAGCGTGGATGCAGACCAGCGGAAAGCTGCTTGTTGGCGCAAGCGCCGCTTCAGGCTACTGCATGCAATTTACAGCTACTGGATTCAGGCGGGGCCATGCTGGATCGTCCGATCTCGGCTGCGCGATGCCACGCCAGAACTTAGCTTCAAAGTTCTGGCCGTAGAAGACTTCTTCTGCGGGGGTCATCACCTTCTGATAACCGTTACTGAGGCATTGACAGTAGCCTTCGGGATCGGACGGAGCGTACCTGGAGGTCCTCGGGGCCTTCATAAAGGCATTGCAGCCGTCTGCGAAGGGACTCTGGCGCGCCTGTGCTGCAGTGTACCTGGCGTAAGCGTTCTTCTCATAGGCAGAGATGACACGCTGGCTGGGTAAGCGGCAGCTATCCGGCGCGTCGGAGAAGTAGAGGCAGTCGGGCACTCCATCTTTGAACGTGACATTGATGCGTCCCTGCTGGCCGCCGGCATAGCGAAAGCGAGCCATGATGCGGGTTGGCGCGCCGGTGGGATCATGGGAGGCGATGGGATCGGATATGCTGCCGGCCTGATAGCGATTCATTATCCATCCGCGAGAGTTGTCAGCAACGAGGTCATCCAAAAGGCGAGTGAAGTCGGCATCTCTAACGCCTGGCAGGACAGCGAGCGGGGCTGAGACAACCGCCCCCGCGTACTTTATTGGAGCTGCTCCGTTCGCGAAACGGATGAGGTTGGACTGGAAGTTTTTGAGGCCAACGCTGCCGCAACCGTTCGCGGAGATGAGTTTCGTCGTCTCGCCAGCTACGGCGACGATCTGGTCGGTGAGCTGCCCGGGATTCGTGAGAGGATCGGCCGCCCGTCCTCCCTTTCCCGCGCCCATGCCCAGCATATTTTGGATCAGGTTCACCTGGGACTTCGCGGTTACGGTGTTGACGGCGTTGTAGAGGTTGGGATCGGCGTACACGCCGGTGCCCTCGGTGTGGTACCCGGAGCAGCCGGTGGTCATCGGGAGGCGATTGCCGTACGCGTCATGTACACCGTCGGGGCTGTATGGCATCGACGTGGAGGGAGGGTCGTTGCAGACCTGTACCGTGATCTCGACTTTATTGGGCGGCAGGAACTGCTTGCAGTCCCTGCCGAAGTCCTCCATGTAATCGGAGATGATCATCATGAACTCGGTTCCGCCGCGATCGAGCCGGATGGACGGGAAGTCGCCGGTGTAGATGCGGACCAGGTCGTCCTCGTTGTTGAGGCCGGCGGCGGTGAAGTGCGCTGCAGCAGTAGAGGAGGGTTTGTCCGCCGTCGCGGGAGTGGCAGGAACCGCCGCGCTTCTCGTCGCAGGGGTAGCCGCTCGTGGGACAGGCCTGGAGTTCTGAGCAGCCGCTGAGGCGGCCAGAGGTGCGATGAGGCAAAGGGCGAGCACTCGCATGGTGTAACTCCTTAGTTGCGTAGGCGAGCACGAGCGGGGCCGGGTGGTGTCTGGGATTCTACTACGCCCCGCATAATAATCTGGTCCCCTGCGAGGAGGCTCTTCGGATTCAGCATTTGGGGCGAGTCACGGGCAACCCGGACGTTATCCCGGGCCAGAAGTCGGCTTCGGGGCAGTTTGGAGCCGTGGAGCGCACGGGGGGTAAAATCCCTTGATAGCCGTCTGCCAAAGCAAGCGCGCCAGAGCTTGCCATCTCGGGCAAAGGCCCCAAAACCTTTTTCAAAGTTGCCAACACAAGATGTGAATGATAAAGGACGTTATCATTCCCGAAAGCCGTTATGTGAGCCGTAACGCGCGGACTTCGGTGTAGCTGGTCTAGCC
>DATDGW010000582.1:0-2646 GCA_036521895.1 Candidatus Sulfotelmatobacter sp.
AGCGCTGTCTTTGATGAAGTCGCCGAGATGGGAATCCTCCTCCTCACCAAGTGGCGTCTCTAGCGAGATCGGTACCTGCATGATCTTGCGCACTTTGCGCAGCTTGGCTGCGGGAATGTCCATGCGTCTGGCAATCTCTAACGAGGTAGGCTCGCGGCCCAACTGCATGACCAGTTGCCGCGAGACGCGAATCAGCTTGTTGACGATCTCGACCATGTGCACTGGGAGTCGGATGGTGCGCGCCTGATCGGCAATGGCTCGGGTGACTGCCTGGCGAATCCACCACGTAGCATAGGTGGAAAACTTGTAGCCTCGGCGATACTCGAACTTTTCTACCGCCTTCATCAGGCCGACGTTTCCCTCCTGGATCAGATCGAGGAACTGCAGTCCGCGGTTGCCATACTTTTTGGCGATGGAAACCACGAGGCGGAGGTTGGCTTCGATGAGTTCGTGTTTGGCCTGCTCCGCGTCCATCTCGCCCTGGATGATTTCGCGCTGCGTGCGGTGCAACTCTTGGAAGCTCACGCCGGCGTCGCTTTCCAGGCTTTTCAGGTCGGCGCGATGCTGCCGCTGCGGCTTGCGGTAATCTTTCTTGAGTTCTTGGCTGCGCGTGCTCTCAATCTTCTTTTCCACGTCGCTGATTTGGCGATCGAGTGAGCGCATGATGTCCGCGGTTTTATTCACCCGCTCGACCAGGCGTTTGCGCTCGAAGTTGGTGAAACCGAGGTTGCGGATGATCAGCGAAAGCCGAACGATCTCGCGGCCCAGGCCACATCGGCAGCGGCGGTATTCGCGTGCTTTCTTCTTTGCTGGGATGGTCGGTAGTCTTCCGGCCAGCTTTCTGGCTCTTTTGTAATGCTTCTGCAGCTCGTCGATGCGGCGCGTGGTGTCCTTGATGCGGTTCTGCAGGATGTCCTCGGTCACCTCTTCCTCATCGAAGACGACAATTTCCTTGATCGAGCGCACGCCACGCTTCAAATCCTCGGCGATAGTCAGAATCTGACGGATCACAATAGGCGAGCGTGAAAGTGCTTTCAGCACGCGCAGCTGTCCGCGCTCGATGCGTTTGGCAATGTCCACTTCCCCTTGGCGGGTGAGCAGAGGCACTGTGCCCATCTTGCGTAGGTAGATACGCACCGGATCGTTGGTCTTTTCAAGAGCCGTTAGGGTCAGGTCAAGCTCGACTTCGTCGCTGGCCTCAACTTCGTTCTCAAGCTTGTTTTTGAAGGCCGAGGTGTGCAGCTTGGACTGACCCTCAACCACCTCAATGCCGTGCGTCCCGATGGTGGTGAGCAGGTCGTCCAGGGACTCCGGGGAATGGACGTCACGGGGAATCAGCTCATTTACCTCGTTGTAGGTGAGATAGCCCTTTTCCTTTCCGGCATCAATGAGTGTCTTAATGTCGTCAAGAGCCAAGAGGAATCCCTTCGGCGCCGTCCTGCATGGAGCAAAGGGTTCTTTATTGATTCTGCAGCGGCAAGTTCAACTAAGACTGCGGGAACCCAAAACTGAAACGATGCTAGCATGGGTGCCAGCTTTCTCCTAACTAGACACGTTCCTGGTTTGCCGTGTTGTTGCAGGCAGACAGTGAGCAAACCATGCCTTTCGGCTCTGCGGGGCGAAACAAAAAGGGAGGCTACCGGGCCAGCCCCCTAAGGACAGAGAAGTTTACCCCGGCAAGATCTCCTTGAGCGCCCACTCAATCCTTTCGACTTCTTCCCGGATTACTCTGATCGATTGTTGGTTTTTCGATGGGTGGGCCAACGGAGTGATTCCTTCCAGAGCGCCTCGTATTTGATGACTCCGAGCCCAAATGAAGTTGAGCCTGGCGCTCCTCTCCTTACGATTTCTGTAAACGCCGCCGACGAACTTAGTGGCGAGCCAGGCAAATACCAAACCAAACAGCACCTCAACCGGAATACGATCGGTTATGCCGTCAAACTCTGAAAACAAGAGTCGATAGACCGCTTCACCCATACCAAACGAGGCAAACAATACAGTTGCCCCGAACAAATATACTTTTAGGCGCTCCATTGGTTGAAAGCGTATGGAGTCGTCGCTTCCGTCAAGTGTCCGCACAAAGTTGATCGCCATGTTTCCCCCCACATGATCTGTCACTGTTCCCGAGGTCGCAATCAGCGGCGCCAGCGGACTCTCGAAATGCCATGCTTACTTTGCTGGTCTGCCGTGATGCAGGCATAGTGCGACCAGATCTGAGACATTCGCTTCGCCCACGCACATGACCGTGTCTGCGCCCCCCCAATAGATTTTCACGGTTCCATCGGACTCCAGAACGGCACCACAGGTGAAGACGACGTTGTGGACGTATCCAGTTATTTCCCAAGGATCTTCCGGTTGCAAAATCCACGAGTCGCCCACACTGATGATCTTTGCCGGGTTCTCAAGGTCATGAAGAGCGACCCCCAAACGATAGACCGATCCATCCATAGTTCGGAAAACTCCGTGATAGATGGAAAGCCATCCCTGGTCCGTTTTGATCGGCGGCGCTCCGGGACCGATCTTCATTTCATCCCAGTGATATGGTTCAGGCCTCATGATGAGCTGAGATTGGCCCCAATAGCATAGATCCGGAGAATAGGAAATCCAGATTGACCAGGGGGCGATTTCCGAATGGGGACGGTCAAG
>DATDGW010000583.1:0-6618 GCA_036521895.1 Candidatus Sulfotelmatobacter sp.
CTCCGCGGTGGAATTTTCGGCGCCGCCGCCTGCTACCAGCACGTTCCCGCTCGGTAACAGCGTCGCCGTGTGGAAAGTTCGAGCTTCGGCCATTGATCCGGTGACCGAAAACGATCCGGTAGATGGGTCGTAAACTTCCGCAGTTGCGGTCGGTTGCAAGTCACCTGTGCCCGCGGAGGTCGTGCCGCCGACGATCAGCACCCTGCCGTCAGCGAGAAGCGTTGCCGTATGTTGCTCGCGGGCCGTGGTCATTGCGCCGGTCATAGTGAAGATGCCAGTGGCCGGGTCGTAGATTTCCGCCGTGGCAACCGGGCCTGATGTAGATGTTAAGACACCACCCACAATGAGCACCGTCCCATTTTGCAGCTGCGTAGCGGTGTGCAGGAAGCGCCCCACGGACATGCTTTCCGTTTGTGCGAAAGTGCCTGTGCCTGGATCATAAAGTTCGGCGCTGGCCAAGCCCGTTCCAGTTGGATCTTGATCGGCCCCTCCTGTAATCAGGACTTTGCCGTTCGCCAGCAAAGTGGCTGTCTGATCCCCGCGGAAGGCCGTCATGTTGCCTGTCCCGCTGAATTCACCGGTGGCCGAGTCGTAGAGGCCTGCCCCGTTGGATGAGGTACTACCTCCGTAGTCCCAAACAGAGTTTACAAAGCCCCCGGCTAGCAAAACCTTTCCGTTTGGCAATAGCGTCGCGGTGTGACCGAATATCCCTCCGCCATCATCGGCAACGATTTCAGTAAACGTGCCAGTGCCGGCGTCGTAGACTTCTACCGAGGAGAGGCCCACGTAACCGGTTGCATTGGTGAATGAGCTACTGTTTGAGCCGTAGGCCACGAGCACCTTGTTATCCGGGAGCAAGGTGGCAGTGTGCAGGCCCCGCGCCTCGTTGAGGCTGCCGGTCGGCGTAAATCTACTGGGAGAGGTGGTCACGGTAATGGTCGCGCTGGCGCTGACCGTCGTTTCCTCTGCGATGGTGGCGATTACATGATAGAAACCCTCAGCGCTCGGCGCGGTATAGAGGCCTGCGCCGTTTATAACCCCTCCACCTGTCCCCTGAATTGTCCAAGTCACACTGGCATTGGCGAGCCCAGTGACCGCTGCCGTGAAGGTCTGCGTCCCGTCAGGAAGCAGCGTGACCGCCGCGGGAGAAATCGCTATTTGAGACAGTTGAACAGTCACGGTAGCGATACCCACGGAGGCCGAATTCGCCTGGCTCGCAGCCACTACATGGAAGGTGCCAGTTGAATTTTGCGGAGCCGTATAGAGACCTGTGCTGTCGATCGTGCCACCGGCGCTTTCTTGCACGCTCCAGGTAACCGCGGTGTTAGTCGTTCCCATGACCGCAGCCGTAAACGATTGTGTGCCCCCCCCAAACACCGTAGCGGTCTTGGGAGTGACCGCAACGCTTATAAGCGGTGGAGGAGGGGCGGCCGGAGGAGACGGGGAAGCTGAACTTCCGCCGCATCCCCACACGCCGACCACTGCGGCGAAAACGATGGCAATGGCTGTCCAATGAGATCTCACGCTCGTGAATGATCTAGATCGCTCGAGTGTGCGCGAATTTTGCATCTTTAAACCTCAATGCTACGATCGCGATAGGATTCGTGAAGTCATCAAGGGCGTCCCTCGAAGCTCCCATGCCGGACGACGCCGTGGATGGCCTGTGGTCCGAAATGGCTTGAAGCGGGTAGCCCGAATTGCAATGTTACGTTTGCATTTGGAACGATTGTTCCTCCGCTGACACAAACGGTCAGAGGCGATGGCTCGCCAGTCGGGGCGAACGGTGGTAATCCCCCGTTGGCACTAACACTGGCATTACCCGTCACCACCAAAACAGAGCCACTGGTAGGTGGGTTGAACTTCGGGCAGTCGGTTGTCTCGACCGTCTCAAAGGAGACCGTGGCGTCTTTCATTGTGATGTGGTGGGTGTGCTGCGTTAGGGAGGCTGCCGACACGTTTGTAGGGGGCTGTCCAAGCACTGACAACTCCATGGTCAAAACAGCTGAGAAATCGGCCGTGCCAGATTCCTTCAGGTTCAAGTTCCACAGACCGCGAACTTCCCACGCAGTCGTACCGCCGGATATGGGCGTGTAGTCGTTGATTACGCCGCCGAGATGCCTTGGCGTCCGGGGCTCAGCCAAGGCGCCAATAGCAACTGCCAGTAAGAGAACCGCGACTCCCCCTACCGTTAACCATAGGGTCTTAGTCTTCATTGGGAACCTCCAGGTTCGAGTTTGCAGGCGAGCCCGAGAGTCCTCAAGGTGCGCTTTGCGTCGAATTCGCAGCAAGGAACGCGTCCGAGGATCATCATTAAATCTTCGGACTAAGAATTCGCTCGAAGTAGATCGCAAAGTGGCCTTTCTCGGGTGCCGCTCCGCCAAAATTGCCGCGAACTGGCATGAGTCGCAATGGTGGGGGTATGGTCTCTACATGTTCTGCATCTGATCGTCCAGCTCGGTGAATTCAGGGGAGTTGCCGGAAATACGCGCTTGGTACGGCACATATTGCTTCGGCCCCCGAGCCATTGGTGGTAGACTCCCGTCAAGCTCGAACGCCTGCGATGAAAGCAACTGCCGGAATCCGTAAGACCCGCTTCGGGGCCTACGAAGTAGACCTGCGCTCTGGGGAATTGTACAAGCACGGCATCCGTATGAAGCTGCAGGAGCAGCCCTTCCAGATACTCGCTCTTTTGCTGGAGCGTCCCGGTGACGTAGTTACGCGCGAAGAGCTCCGCCAGAAACTGTGGCCCGCAGACACTTTCGTCGACTTCGATACTGGTCTGAACAGCGCGATCAAAAAGCTTCGTGACGTCCTAGCTGATTCGGCCGAGGAACCGCGCTATATCGAAACTCTGCCTCGGCGTGGGTACCGCTTCATCGCTCTCGTCGAAAACGGCGACCTGCCTGCTCCGGTTCCCACCGAAAAACGGCTCGCGACGGTTCCTCCCATCGGGCCAAAGTCTCAATTTTCGAGCAAACGCCGGATCATCGTGGCGGCTGGCGCAGCCGCGTTGCTCATTGTAGCCGCGCTCGTTACATGGCGTGCCTTTTTCGCTGGGCCGGCGCTGACCGGGAGCGATGTCATCCTGCTGGCGAGTTTCGTCAACAGGACCGGCGATCCGATCTTTGACAACTCCCTCGATAAACCTCTCGAAGTGAAGCTTACCGAATCCCCGTTCCTCAGCCTTCTTTCAGAAGCCGACGTCGTCACTACCATGCGAATGATGCGCCGCAATCCGGACGAGCGCGTGACCCAGGATCTGGGCGTCGAAATCTGCAAACGCCGTGGGCTGAAGGCCCTCGTCGTGCCGGAAATTACCGCGATCGGCAGCACCTATGTCATCACCTTGGATGCGATTGATGCGCACAGCCAAAAATTGATTGCGCGGCAGCAAGTCGAGGCAAACAACAAGGACCAAGTGGTGGCTGCCCTGGGCAAGGCAGGCTCGCAGTTGCGAAAACGGCTTGGCGAAAATCTAGGCTCTCTGGAAAAATTCGACGCGCCGCTTGACCTGGCCACCGCCAGTTCGCTCGAGGCTTTGCAAGCCTACACCTCCGGGCTCAACCTCTACCGCGCCGGAAAGCGCACGGAAGCCATCTCGTTTTTTGAAAGAGCTGTCGAACTGGATCCACAGTTCTGTTCCGCCTACAGCATGCTCGGCAGTGCCTACCACGCCATAGGGGATGGCCAAGCTTCGAGGAAAAATTTTGCGAAAGCCTTCGAGCTCAAGGATAGCCGGGTCACACAAGAGGAGAATTTTCAGACCACCGCCTTTTATCATTCGGCTATAACCGGCAACCTGGAAAAGGAAACTGCTGTACTGGTTTTGTATAAGCAGACGTATCCACGCAGTGCGCTTGCGCACAACCTGCTGGGAAGAGATTACGCGCTGCAGGGGAGAATCGAAGAAGCTCTGCAAGAATTCCATTGGGCTATGGACGATTCGCCCGTACCCTCGGCCTCGCTCTACGGCAACGCAAGCCAGGCGCTCATGATCCTGGACCGTTTCGACGAAGCCAAAAAACTATTCGAGGAATGGCGCCAGAAAGGATCCCCGACCTCGCAACAAGTACGAGTACGCTACCGGATCGCCTTTATCGAGAACGATACTCCCACCATGGAACGACTCGCTCGCGAAACGCCAGCGAACGATCCCCAATGGCTTGAGTCACAGAGGCAGTTCGCATTCAATCGAGGAGATTTCGGCAAACTCCGTTCGCTCAGCGAAGCCGTGGTGAAACAGCAGAGCGACGCGAAACGGATGGACAACGCCGCCTCTGAGCTTGCCTGGCATGCCTGGCTTGAGTCCTATGCCGGGAACAGTGCCCTGGCCGACAAGCTCTGTCGCCGGGCAGCGGAGGCGAGTCAAGACAGCGAGTGGCTCGCTCCTTGTGCCTTGGCGCTAGCGATTGCAGGCGACGTGACACAGGCTGAAGCGCTGGCAGAGAGAAATGAACAGCTGCGGCCTGAGGACACATTGAATCAGAAGGTGAGTCTGCCGCTCCTACGTTCCATCATCAAACGCACGCAGGGCGATACCACCAAAGCGGTGGAGTTACTCGCGCCAGTCTCCCAATACGAAGAAAACTGTTGGCAGATACCATATCATCGCGCGAAAGCCTACTTGGCTGCGGGAGAAAACGATAAGGCCGCCGCCGAGCTTAAGAAACTGCTGGGTCATCGCGGATGGCTAAACGCGGAAATGTTTGCTCCACTGGCGGGACTCGAGCTTGCGCGTGCCTATGCCGCGGAAGGGGATCGTGAGAAAAGCCGTAAAGCCTACGAGGATTTTTTCGCTACGTGGAATCAAGCAGGCCCGGAAATCCCGATACTCCGCCAAGCCAAAGCGGAATATAAGAAACTCACGGCAACCCCACCTGCCAGTTGAACTCGAGCCGCGTGCATCGTGTTTGTGGTTACGACACAATCTCAAGGTCCGCGTCTTGGAGCGCCCTTGGCCACCCGCAATGGCTTCGCTGCCCAGCGTGGCGTTCGCCTCTCCTGACGGATGACGCGCAACCCTTCCGTTATGGTTTTTAGGGAAGGATCGCCGACAACACTGCAAGGAAATACTTAGAACTGCCGTTGCGAGTGTAATTGGCGATTTATGGCCAATTGGACGGTACAATACTCAGCATGAAACGCATCGTCCCGGTGACGCTCACAGTCCTGGCAGCTCTTGGCTTGTCAGGTTCATCAGCGCAGAAACAATCGCTCGACGGGGTGTGGACAAGCGAAGGATACGGCCTGGTGTTCGACATTCAGGGAGCCACGCTAAAGTCTTTCGAGGTGACCGCCACGACTTGTGTGACTGGCGATGCAGCCCAGCGTGAGGACACCAGCATTGATGGCCGCGAGGCCACATTCAAGACCACTGACGGGGACGTGTTCTTTATCCGCAGCGGTGGCGCGGCTGATCACAGGCTCCTCCACAACGTGTCCTCGGTCTCCGACGTGCGCATCGACCGTATCGCCAAGCTGCCAGCGACCTGCGAGCATCCGACGCCGAACACACCCCAGGGTAATTTCGAGGTCTTCACCCGCACCTGGGCCGAGAATTACATTCTGTTCGATCAGCAGAAGGCGGATTGGGACGCCACCGTTGCCGCCAATCGAGCCAAGGTCACTGACAGGACCACGTCAGCGGAACTTTTCGACATTCTTGCGGGAATGATCGAGCCATTCCACAATCATCACAGTTATATCGAAGCTCCCGATCTCAAGCGCGAATTCAACACGTACAGACCGGGTTCGGACCGTGTTTTCAAAGGGGACAGGCATGAATTCCGCACGAAGATCATGCTGGCGCTGCTGACCTTTACCGATCGCACGTATCTCCAGACGCCACTACGCAAGTGGTGCAACGACCAGGTGCAGTACGCCCACGTCAATGAGACCACGGGATATCTGCGTATCCTCTCGTTCTCCGGCTATTCCAAGGAGCGAGGGTTTGCGAACGGATTGAAAGCGCTGCAGACCGCCCTCGACGAGATCTTTTTAGACCCGAAGTTGAAGGCGCTCGTTATCGATGTCCGTATCAATTTCGGCGGCGACGATGGGTACGGCCTGGAGATCGCTGCCCGGCTTGCCACGGCCGACTACCTGGCCTACACGAAGGTCGCCCGCGCCGACCCCGTCGACCGCAACAAATGGACCCCTGAAGACCCCAGCACGGTCCATCCCAGCACGCGGCCGGGCTTTCGCGGGCCGGCGGTGGAACTGATCGGGCCCTTGACCATCAGCGCGGGCGAAACCTTCACCCAGGCGTTGATGGGCCGCTCGCCGCACATCGTGCGCATCGGCGAGAACACCCAGGGCGTTTTTTCCGACGTGCTCGGTCGCCAGCTCCCCAATGGCTGGCGATTCGGCCTGCCGAATGAGATATATCGGACCGCCGACGGCACGATCTTCGATCTAGTGGGCATTCCACCCGATATCGAAGCCCCTGTCTTTGCCGACGGCGACCTGGCCGCTGGAAAAGATCCGGCGATGGCCAGGGCGTTAGAGATACTCAGCCAGCAAACGACCTCTCAATAGAATCCTGCCAGTTGTTCAGAACAGGCGATCACACTCAAAACGGGACTGGCAGTGCGATTTTGGGCGTATCACGGGCAACTC
>DATDGW010000584.1:0-3360 GCA_036521895.1 Candidatus Sulfotelmatobacter sp.
AGTGCGCGTGCCTGCATGCCGTGAACTTCTTCTGCTTGCGGGGTGGGGTCAGGATGAGTGTTGGGAGTTACTTTCAGATGAGGACAGAGTTCACCTTCATGACAGCGGATACTTCTGCTGCTCGGCAGCGGAGATCGCCGACTGGAGAAAGAAGAACCAGGAGCGCGGCGCGAAATGGTGGTGGCAACACTATTCAGACCGTGAATCAAGACGCTTGCTGACCGCCATGAATGATTGCCAAATGCGCCGTGAGTTTTGTCGCCTCTACGATCTCGAATATCCCGGTGACAGTGACACCGGATGTCCAGCGGATCTGCCGGTTCCCAGCGACGATCGTCACGGAAAATGGTGATGTGCCACTGGTTGGTAGTTGGCCCAAGTAGCAGCACGTCGCCTTTGTTGACGCCAAGTCATTAGGATTGATCGGAAGTGCTCCGGCGCGGGAGAGTTGGAGGGCGGGATCAAGCGGATCGCCGGAGCAGTTCCGATAATCCTACTTGAACATAGCCGGACCGACAGCCGGGGATTAAATAGATTGGGTATTGAATGAAATAGTTGCTGTGCAGCGATGCTCTCTGACACGAGACCGACGGCGGTATGGGCGCTTGAGGAGTTGTCGAGCGTGCCCGTATGGAGCCCGGCAGCACCGGTAACAGGAACGCAGGCACACGTCGAGCGGGGAATGCGTCGTACGACTTGGATGCGGCACTTTCAAAACCACCATTAAATACGGCCCAAGCGAATTCGGGTTCATGAAGAGTCCATATTGACGGGGAGGACGGGAGGGATTACTGCGCCTGGCGGGAACCAGCCGATGATGTGTAGGGTCCCGCGTTGGCAGACAGGACAGTTTCTCCGCACAGCCCGCAGATGAAGCTCTGTTACCAACTGCGGAGCAGCATTCTGTTGAGAATGCAGCAGCGAGCGGCAGAGCGCCAGAGAGGCCTGACAATGGCGGTTGGCGAGCAAGCCACAATGCCGGATCTTGACAAATCCGGCGGGCAGCACGTGCATCAGGAAGCGCCGGATGAACTCGACCGCTTCGAGTGTCATGCTCTTTTGGGCGTTGTGGTCGGCCGAGTCTCGCCAGCGGAAGGTGACCTGGCCGTTCTCCACCGCGATGAGCCGTCCGTTGGAGATGGCAATGCGGTGCGTGTAATGTGCCAGATACTTAAGCACGTGCTCCGCACTGCCAAAGGGAGGCTTGACGCAGACCACCCATTTCTTGGTTTGGAGAGGGCGCAGAAACCGATCGAACGCTTCCGGCTTCCGCAAGGAGCCAAGTCGGCCCCAGAGCTTGAGCTTCCCCTGGCGATAGGCAGCGGCCAGTAAGCGCAGGAATCGCCTGCGAAAGCGAGCTTTGAGAACGGCAACGGGAAGGAAGAATCGCCCCCGGCAGGCGATCCAGCGTGAGCGATCCAGAGAGCGGCCACCGGCTGGAACTAGGCAGTGCAAATGCGGGTGATGCAGCATTTTCTGACTCCAGGTATGGAGCACAGCCAGATAGCCGATCTGCGCGCCGAGCCGGCGTGGGTCGGCTGCAATCGTCAACAGAGTTTCCGAAACGGCTCGAAACAGCAGGCCATACATCAGCTTGGGATTCTGGAGTGCCAGCGGGGAGAGTTCATGCGGCAGCGTGAAGACGACATGGCAGTACGGTACCGGGAGCAGTTGCTTGGATTGTGCGGTGAGCCACTTGTCGCGGGCCGTGGATTGGCACTTGGGACAAAAGCGCGAGCGGCATGAGTTATACGCGATGGTCTGTTGCCGGCAGGTATCGCATTGCTCGATATGGGCGCCGAGAGCGGGTGTGCGGCATGCGCAGATGTCACGGAATACACGGCGCTGCTGGCGGGACAACGTATGTCCCCACTGGGCCATGAACTCCTGTTCGTGCTGGCGAAAGACATCGGCGACTTCGAGCCGATGCTGGGTCACTAATCGTCTTCGTTTTCCCGGGCAGACTCGATCGGGTGGAGTGTCAGGGCATCGAAGGGGCTGCGAATCGTCTGGATCCAGCGCATGGAGACGTGAAGGTATCGTGCCGTGGTGCGAATATCCGCGTGACCGAGCAGATGCTGGATGGTGCGAAGGTCGGCACCGGCTTCCAGCATGTGCGTGGCGCAGGCGTGGCGGAACAAGTGCGGGTGTACGGGTTGCTGGATGCCGGCCCGCTTACCGGCGTTTCTGCAGGCGTGTCGAATGGTGTGATCGTCGAGGGGTCGGCCGGCCCGCATGGAGGAGGGGAACAGCCACGTGGTTGGGCGATACCGCTGGCAATAGATGACGAGTCTCTTCTGCAACGCTTCTGAAAGCGGGATGTTTCGGGGTACGCGGCCCTTTCCGTGGCGAACCCGGATGATCATGTCCTCGTGGTCGATGTCGGCGATTTGGAGAAGGCTGCATTCGTGGACGCGCAGGGCCGTCGCGTAGAGCGTGGCGATGATGGTCCAATGCTTGAGATTGCTGGTCCGATCCAGAATACGGACGATGTCATCGGCGCGGATGACGTCCGGGAGTCGGACTTGCTTTTTCGGGTACGGGATCTCGTCGTCAAACCAGCGCTGTTTCAGTGTTTTGACATATAGAAACTTTAGAGCACCGCGGTTTACCTGTATCGTGCTGGAGCTGACGTGATGGTTGTTGAGCAGATAGAGGAGATACTCGCGAACCTGCTCGGGGCCGAGCTTGGCCGGCGAAGTGTTGAAGTGCTTGGCGTAGCGCTCCACGGCGTGGACATACGTGTGGATGGTCGTCTCCGAGAGGTTGCGTAACTGCAACTCCTCGATCATTTGCTTGCGTAGAGGTGTCATACCAACGAACTCCTTTCGCTCGTTGGTGTACCCCATCGCATGACCTCAATGCTCGGGCACGCGCCTGCCGCTTGCGGCTTTGTTCAAGTGGGCTTAGAGGAAAGTAGCCGCGCCAGCCCCGCCAAGATCCCGCCGTTCGCGCAGACATTGGAGCGCGGCATAGGCCGCTCCCACGTTGTGATCGCCCTCGGGCCAGCTGGGTCTGAGGTAGGCAGCAGTCTGGGCGGCGGCGATCGATTCCAGGTACCTGTGATATTGATAGTAGGAAAGCGACAGGTCTATCCATTTGTTCCGGGGTCATCGAGGGGGAAGTTACGCTCTTCCACAGCGGACGCGGCCTTGGCGATCGGCTCGTTTGGGGAGTTCCGAAAAAAGCCACACTATACAAAGCCGGTGGCACAAGCCCTCCACAAGCATGCTTCTCCAGGTTACAATTCGACTGGCCAAGTCGGGATTGTAGCATTTGGGGTCCTGCTCGTTTTGACGTGCGTTCAAATTCGCGGAAAGCTGCTAGACTGCTGGTGCCGTGGTGAACTGCCGAATTACG
>DATDGW010000585.1:0-19850 GCA_036521895.1 Candidatus Sulfotelmatobacter sp.
CTTCGGCTGCGCTAAGGTGCGTTGCGAGCCACGTCTCTACCGCGGCGTTAGGACATTCTTTCCGCTCACGATGAATCGCGAATATCACAAAGGATACAGCCAGGAACTGCACCGGGATATGGAAGCGCTAGTCTTCGGGCATTCCGGGATGCCACTGCTCGTCTTTCCGACCTCGATGGGGAAATTTTTCGAGTATGAAGACCGGGGCATAATTGGGGTGCTGGCGCCGAAGATCGAGCGCGGCGAACTGCAGGTGTTTTGTCCGGACGCCGTCGATACCGAGAGTTGGTACAACAAGGGCGTGCATCCGCGGGTGCGGGTGATGCGGCACCTGCAGTACGAGCGCTACATTCTGCATGAGTTTTTGCCGTTCATTAAGTGGAAGAACCAGGCGTGGCAGCTGGCGGTGACGGGATGCAGCTTTGGCGGATACCACGCGGTGAGTTTTGCATTCAAGCATCCGGATGTGGTGACGCATTGCGTGAGCATGAGCGGAGCGTTTGATATCCACCAGTTTCTGGATGGGTACTACGACAACGACTGCTATTTCAACAATCCTCCAGATTTCATTCCGAACATGACGGATGACTGGTTTTTGAGCCGCTACCGGCAGATGAAGATCGTGCTGGGGTCGGCGGATTGGGATATATGCCTGGACCAGAACGTGAAGTTCTCGGCGATTTTGAATGCAAAGGCAATTCCGCACTGGCTGGATGTCTGGAACGATAACTCGAAGCATGACTGGCCACTTTGGCTGAGGATGGCGGGGAAGCACTTTTAGCGCGGCTGTTGGGTACTAGGTCTTGGGTGTTCGGGAGAATGCCTCGCCACAATCCGGGTGTGATTCACAGGGTAGGCATCCTCGACTGCGCTCAGGATGACATGTTTGAAGAGAATAGGAATGGAGATCACGTGGTGAAGAAGATTGGCGTTCTTTTTGGGATGGAGAATACCTTTCCGCCGGCGCTGGTGGACAAGATCAACTCGATGAAGGTGGATGGCGTCGAGGCGGAGTTTGTGAAGATCGGCGGGATCCGGATGGATGAGCCGAAGAGGTATGACGTCATCATTGACCGGATTTCGCAGGATATCGAGTTCTACCGCGCGTATCTGAAGAATGCGACGCTGCACGGGACGATTGTGGTAAATAATCCGTTCTGGTGGACGGCGGATGACAAGTTCTTCAACTACGCGCTGGCACACAAGATGGGCGTGGCCATTCCGCCGACTGTGATCCTACCGCACAACAAGCATCCCGAGGGCACGACGGACCAGTCGATGCGAAATCTGGTGTTTCCGCTGAACTGGCAGGAGCTGTTTGATTACGTCGGCTTCCCTGCTTTCCTGAAGCCTTATTCCGGCGGCGGGTGGAAGCACGTATATAAGGTGCATTCGCCGGAGGAGTTCTTTCAGCATTACAACCAGACCGGGCGACTGTGCATGACGCTGCAGCGGGGAGTAGAGTTCGACGAGTATTACCGCTGCTACGTGGTGGGGCAGGAGAAAGTGCACATCATGAAGTACGACCCCAAGGCGCCGCACCATGAGAGGTATGTGAAGGGGAATCCGCCACCGTCAACGCCAGCGTTGAAGGAACGCATTGAGAAGGATGCTCTGTCGCTGTGCCGGGCGTTGGGCTACGACTTGAATACCGTGGAGTTTGCGGTGGAGGGTGGAGTGCCGTATGCGATTGATTTCCTCAATCCGGCGCCGGATGCGGAAATTACTTCTGTCGGGCAGGAGAATTTTGACTGGATCGTGAACGCGGTCGCTGCCATGGCGGTGAAGATGGCGGTCAGCGGGGAAAGTCCGGTGCAGGAATTGCGCTGGGCGGTATTGTTGGCGGGGGCTGCTGGGAAACCAGAGAAGAAGGGTGAGCCCGAGTGGGTGGCCGCACGGAAGCGCAAGCCGGCAAAGTAAGAGCGAACGGACGTGTAGCGGGAAGAGGCCAATCGGCAGCACCGTTGGCACGCACGCAGTTGTCATCCTGAGGACCGCGGTTTTTGCGGGCCGAAGGATCTCTGCAATTGCTGGTGCGGTGCAGGCCAATTACATAGATCCTTCGCTGCGCTCAGGATGACAAAACGATGAGAAAAGGCAAACCTGCGAAGTCTGTGGATGAATATCTGGCTGGAGTGCCGGAGCCGGCGCAGAGCACCTTGAAACATATCCGCGCGGTGATTCGGTCCGTGGTGCCCAAGGAGACGACTGAGGTCATCAGCTACGGGATTCCGATGTTCAAGTTCAACGGGATGCTCGTAGGCTATGCGGCGTTCAAGCAGCATTGCAGCCTGTTCCCCACGGGGTCGAGCGTGCTCGACCAGCTCGAGAACGAGTTGAAGGGCTACCGCACGTCGAAGGGCACGATTCAGTTCCCGTCCGACAAGCCTTTGCCGGACGCGCTGGTGAAGAAGATCGTGAAGGCGCGGGTCAAGGAAAACAGGGAGTGGGACTGAGTTACCGCCGTGTCCGAAGCGGCGTTCGGGCATTGTTATACTGTTAAGACTCTGTTGTCGCGGCCGTCGCGCCAGGGTGACCGCCGGATTGCAGGTTCCGGATTCCTAGTTAGAGTGCGCGGGCGGGAGTGTCCGCGCCCTATAGTTCAGAGTTCATGCTTCGTTATGCAACCTACCTTCACCATCGGAATTGAAGAGGAATATCAGACTGTAGATCCCGAGACGCGGGATCTGCGCTCGCACATTCATGCCGAAATCCTGGAGAAGGGGAAGATGATTCTTCAGGAGCGGGTGAAGGCCGAAATGCATCAGTCGGTGGTGGAGGTGGGGACGTCGGTCTGCGCCAATATTAAGGAAGCGAAGGCCGAGGTCAAGAAGCTGCGCAGCAACATGGTGCGACTGGCCAAGGAGAATGGGTTGCGGCTGGCGTCGGCGGCGACGCATCCGTTTTCTGACTGGCGCACGCAGGAGATTCATCCTGACCAACGTTACAAGAACATTGTCGAAGACATGCAATTGGTCGCGCGGGCAAACCTGATTTTCGGGCTGCACGTGCACATCGGGATCGAGGACCGCGAGACCGCGATCCACATGATGAATCATGCGCGATATTTTCTGCCGCACATCCTGGCGCTGTCGACAAACTCGCCGTTCTGGCTGGGGATGAACACCGGGTTGAAGTCGTACCGGTGCAAGGTGTTCGACAAGTTTCCGCGGACGAACATTCCCGATTATTTTCCGAGCTGGGGCGAGTACGAGAATTTCATCAAGCTGCTGATCAAAACCAACTGCATCGATAACGCGAAGAAGATCTGGTGGGACATTCGGCCGCATCCGTTCTTCAACACGATCGAGTTCCGCGTGTGCGACATTCCGATGCGGGCAGACGAGACCATCGCTCTGGCGGCGTTGATCCAGGCCACCGTGGCCAAGCTGTACAAGCTGTACACCGCCAATCAGGGGTTCCGGCTGTACCGGCGGGCGCTGATCATGGAGAACAAGTGGCGCGCCGCGCGGTACGGGCTCGACGGCAAGCTGGTCGATTTCGGCAAGCAGACGGAAGTGCCGGCGCGCGATCTGGTGCACGAGTACCTGGAGTTCGTTGACGATGTCGTGGACGAACTCGAGTCGCGTGAAGAATTGAATTACATCCACACCATTCTGGAAAAGGGCAGCGGGGCCGACCGACAGCTGCGCCTGTTCCAGGAGACTGGCGATTTGAAGAAAGTGGTTGATTACATCATCGAGGAGACGGAAGCGGGACTGGAAGAAGAGCCGGCCGCCGTACGAAAAGTAGGGTAATGAGTTTTCCTGTGGAACATACTTCAGATTCAGTCAAGATCCCTACTCTGTCGCAAAAAGCGCGACCAGGGTGGGGCACCCTTAACCTTCCGTTTGATCCCGAGTACACGCCGGGGGCTTTCAACGCAGTCAACGTTTGCCTGCGCGTTCAGCCTAGCGAACAGGTGTGTGTGATCACCGACGAAGCGACCATGGAGATTGCGGCAGCGATCGCGCGGGAACTGGAAAAAATCGGCGCACCGTATCACAGCTGGGTGCTGGAAGAGCTGGCAGAGCGTCCCCTGACCGATTTGCCGCGGCCAATTCTGGACGACCTCGAGAGCAGCCAAGTCTCGATTTTTGCTGTGCAGGCGCAGACCCGCGAGCTGCGGTCACGCATTCAGATGACCGACGTGGTGAACCGGCGCAAGATTCGCCACGCGCACATGGTGAACATCAACCGGCAGATCATGCTCGAAGGCATGCGGGCGGATTTTGCCCGTGTGGACCGACTGAGCCAGAAGGTAGTCGAGATGGTGCGCAAGGCTTCGAAGATCCGGGCTACGACTGCGGCGGGAACCGATCTGACCGCGGACTTGAATCCGAATTACAAGTGGCTGAAGACCAGCGGGATTATCAGCACCGACAAGTGGGGGAACCTGCCGGGCGGCGAAATCTTTACCACGCCGGGCCAAGTCAATGGGACGTTCGTGATTGACGGCGTGGTTGGCGATTATTTGTGCGCGAAGTTTGGAGATTTGAAAGAGAATCCGCTGACCGTGCACATCAAGGGCAACCGCCTGACCGAGGCGCATTCGGAGAATCGTGAGCTGGAAAGTGATTTCTGGAAGTATACGCACACCGACGAGAACAGCGATCGCGTGGGGGAATTTGCCATCGGCACCAACATCGATCTAAAGGAAGTGATTGGGCAGATTCTGCAGGACGAGAAGTATCCTGGCGTGCACATTGCGTTTGGAAATCCGTATGGGGCGCATACGGGTGCGGACTGGGATTCGACCACTCATATTGACGTCGTTGGGCGGAAGTTCAATATTTGGGTGAACGACGAGCAGATTATGCGGGATGGGAAGTTCTTGGTGGAGGCGTAGAGCTTCTAGCTTCTAGCTTCTAGCTTCTAGCTTCTAGCTTCGAGGCTCTGGCTTTTCAGCTTTAAAGCGTTTGGGCTCGGGTTATGTTTCGAGAGCGAGGGCGGGACGCCCTCGCGACAGCCGGCGGTACGCCGACGCTACGATTCTGATGATTCCTTCCTTGCGTCACCGGTTCAACGACAGCTTTACTCCCGAACAGTACGGGGTATTTCTGCGGCGGGTCGATGAGGCTTGCGGGACGCATGTGCAGTTTCGGCTGTCGGAAACTCCGTGCTTCTTTCCAAAGGCGCTGGTTGATCGGATGGCATCGGATGGGCAGGATCTGATTCGGCAACTGGTCGACAAACCTGCCTATCGCGCGAGGTCGGATGAGGCAGTCCCCGCCGAGTTCAACACTCCGAATGAGTCTCCGCATCCCATGTTTGCGCAGGTGGATTTTGGGCTGGTGCGGGATGCACGTGGGGAGTTGCAGCCGAAGCTGGTGGAGTTGCAGGCCTTCCCTTCCCTGTATGCGTATCAGCCGTCCCTGGCGGACACCTATGTAGACGTTTATGGGCTGGATCGGCGGCTCAAGTATTTGCTAAGCGGGCTTGAGAGTTCTTCTTACCGCGACTTGCTGCGGCGTGCGATTGTGGGGTCGCACGATCCCGAGAATGTGATTTTGATGGAGATTGATCCGGCGCATCAGAAGACGCTGCCGGATTTTCTGCTTACCGAGAAGATGCTCGGGGTGCGCACCGTCGATATCGTGGACATCAGGAAAGAAGGGTCGCGTCTGTATTACGAGCGCGGCGGGAAGCGTGTGCCCATCCGGCGAATTTATAACCGCGCGATTGTTGACGAACTTGAGCGCAAGAACGTCAAACTGGCGTTTGACTGGCGCGACGATCTTGACGTGGAGTGGGCGGGGCATCCCAACTGGTATTTCCGGATCAGCAAGTTTTCGATTCCCTACCTGAAGCATGCGTCGGTGCCGAAGACCTGGTTTCTGGATCGACTCGAAGAAATCCCCGCGGATCTGGAGAACTACGCGCTCAAACCGTTGTATTCATTTGCAGGGTTGGGAGTGGTGATTGCGCCGACGAAGGAAGATATTGCGGCAATTCCAGTGGAGAAAAGGCCGCACTATATTCTGCAGGAGCGGATGCACTTTGAGCCTGTGATTGCGACGCCGTTTGGCGGGACCAAGGCGGAAGTACGGGTGATGTACGTATGGCTCGACGAACTCACGCCGGTGATGACGATCATCCGTATGGGGCGGGGGTTGATGATGGGCGTGGATCACAACAAGAATATGGAGTGGGTGGGAGCCTCGGCGGCGCTGTATCTGGACGAATAGCGATAGGATGGCTGCCCAACTCTAAAGGAGGTTCGGAAATGAAACGCCTTAGAGTTGTATTTTGTATCTGTGGGTGTCTGCTGGCGGGCCCGGCCTTCTCGCAAAGCGGAAGCAAGGCGGAGAAGATTGTGTTTGTACGGCCGGATCCTGTGGTCACTACCGCACCGGAAGCTGTGCACCGGTCCGCTGATACGGTGGGTGGAGCAATCCACGCGCAGGACGATCCCGGGGTACTATTCCACGCGGCGTCAGACGCGAAGATGAACCTGCTGGCCACCATGAATCCCGACGGCAGCGGGATCACGGATTTACACCTTAACGGGTATGACCCCTCGGTTTCGCCCGACGGCACGAAGATCACGTATTGCTCGCTGCGCGACGATCAGTACTCGCAAATCTACGTGGCCAACGCGGATGGAACTGGCGAAAAGAGAATCACCAAGGTCACGACTGGCGATTCCTGCGGGCCCGTCTGGTCGCATGATGGGAAAAAGATCGCTTTCTACAGCTTTGCGCTGCCGCACCCGAGCCGCAATCCGGCGGTGTGGGTCATGGATCCGGATGGCTCGAATATGAAGCGGATCACCGAACACGGGCTGTCGCCGTCGTGGTCTCCGGACGACAAGCAGATGGTCTTCGCGTCAAACCGGGACGGCAAGTTTCAGATCTATGCCATGAACTCGGACGGGTCGAACGTCCGGCGGCTGACTAGCAACAAGGCAGAGGAATCTGCGCCGGCCTGGTCGCCGAACGGGCAGGACATTGTGTTTGTTTCGGATCGGGAAGGGGAACATCCTGCGCTATTTACGATGGCGCCGGATGGATCCGGACAACAGAGGATGGTGTTCTCCAAGCGCCAGGATTTTTGTTTTCCGGCGTGGTCGCTCGACGGGCAGACCATCGCTTTCACCGCCTTGAATCGTGTCGGCGCTCAATACGTCGCGATCGGCGAGGAGCGGCCCAAGTGCGAGATGTGGACCGGTGAGTATCAGATGTTCATCCTCGACAGCCAGCTGAAAACGCACCTGTTGACCAACACGAAGTATATGGCGATGAAGCCCACGTATGGACGGCTGGTCAGGGCTCACTAACAGCTGCGGAGAAAGCCTAGACCACGAGCAGAGCGGGGCCTCACCTGAGCGCTGCCAATAATCTCATCCTCACAAAAAGCCCGCCGAACCACCGCCAGCCATGCATCCTGCATGCGCACCTGGTGTTCACCCTGAAGCAGCGGACGGGAGATGGTTGCTAGGACCGAGGCTTAGGCGCGTGCTCGTCGCAGACGGCGGCCATCGCGCCGACCTCTCTCACGAACCCGAGGGCATGGGTCGCAATGTTGGGACAGCCCGGTTGGTCGCAGAGATATTCGGTGAGCAGTTCCTCGCGCCCGTCCGGAGTCTTGAGGCCCGTCTTGATCGTTACTCGAGGAATGGAGAGTACCCCCACCAGTATATCTGATGCTGCGAGGGTGTCATGCGCAAGTAGTTGCCTTTGTCCCGTTACCAATGTCCCGCAACGACGCACCGATCTAAGATATTTCCCACCCTTGGATCCAGCTGTCGTGGGGCATCGGAAACCAGGCCATTCACTTCGCGGGAAGGCTTTCCAAACGGCGGTTGAGCAGAATCCCACCGGCAACTAAAGCAATCGTGATCATGACAAATAAAACCAGCCAACCGCGGTACTGCATGGGATGGCGCAGCACGCCGATAAAGTGTCGCCCATATAAGTCTGCGACGAGGGCGATGGCCGAATAGCGGACTCCCCGGGCGATCGCGACCACCGCGAGGAACTTTCCCACGGGATAATCGGAGGCGCCGGCTGCCGCGAAAAACATACTGGTCGGGGATGGAATAGGGATGGCCGCCGAGGCAGCGAGAGTGCCTGTGCCCCACTGCTTAAACAACTTCAGGAACTTCGACAGCTTGCCTTTCTTGAATTTTCTGTCCAGGAAAGCCGATCCGGCATGGCGGGCGAGGCTGAATGTAATGTACGCACCGATCACTGATCCGGCAGTTGCCATTGCGGCGTACTCATACCACGGGTTGCGGTGGCTGGCCGACAGGATGGCCGTAAGGATATCAGGACCGCCGAAGGTCGGAATCGGTGAACTGTCGAGGATGGCCAGGAAGAAAAGTCCGAGTGCGCCCAGGTGGCGAAGGGTTACTTCAAGGCTCTGCGTTCTCCTTCGGCGCGGGGTCGGAGCCAGCAGGCTCAGCAGATTCAGCATCTCCCCAATAGTATCAAGGCGATTCGGACTGGAAGGCCTTGTTGCTATCCACCGCTTTTCTTGACGATGGTGGTCTCGAGGATCTTTCCGTTGGAGCGCGTTACCAGCATCTTGTCGTCATGGAAGCGGACTGGGACCGAGGCCCCGGGGCCGAACTCTCCGGGAAGGTAGCCATCCGATGATGCTGGGTTGTACTCGCCGACGTACTCGGTGCCGTTGACTTTGACGATGATGGCCGTCCTGCGGGCTGGGGATTCAGCGGACTCGCGCGCGATTTCCCGCTCGGCTTGCGCCCAATTTTCGAGGTCGCGGCCCGGGATTCTGCCCTTGCGGATGTAGATTTCTTCGGCGCGCTGGCGGATGGCTTCATGCTGGTCGGGCGGCGTGACTGGCCAGGGGTTGGGAGTTTTTACAACGGCGTTCATGACGGTTGCCTCCTACTGGGCCAATGCCCCGCTTTCCTCATGATATTCGCGTAAACCGCGTTTGGGTGGCCGGGCATCTCAACGTAACGACGTAGGCGAGGACATAATGAGGATTCAGGATATCGCGGTCCCAAACTGGAGATGGAGAATTGTTTTCACGGGGGAGATTTCCCCCGCGGCGGGAGCTGGGACGGGGTGCGCTTGAGTAGCGACACGACCCGAAGTCGTGCCCTTTCCGAGTCGTCCGCGTCTCTGAATTCATGTCCATCCCGAGAGTCGATCGCACGCCGGCGGTTATTGTTCCGCCGCCAACTGTCCCGTTGCCCACCTTCACCTCGCTCGTTCGAACCGCCTTGTAGGCCTCGGGAAATAAGGCAGTTGACCGGATTCAGCTGGGGGCCTAACATTACCGCCGAGCAAGGTCACGCGCTCTCATGATCGGCCAGCAGGTATCCCATTACCGTATCCTCGGCAAGCTTGGGGGCGGTGGTATGGGCGTCGTCTACGAGGCCGAGGACCTCAAGCTGGGGCGGCACGTCGCCCTGAAGTTTATCCCCGAAAATCTGACCGGCGACCCTAAATCGCTGGAGCGTTTTACCCGCGAAGCGCGGGCGGCGTCGCAGCTTAACCATCCTAATATCTGCACGATCCACGGCATTGAAGACAACAACGGGCATCCCTTCATTGTGATGGAGAAGCTTGAGGGAGAAAGCCTGAAGGCACACATCGCCGGCCACCCGATGGGGGTGGAGGAAGTGCTCGACGTGGGGGTGCAGGTGGCGGACGCGCTGGTCGCGTCGCACGCCAAAGGGATCGTGCATCGCGACATTAAGCCGGCCAATATTTTCCTGACTCCGAGCGGACAGGTGAAGGTACTCGACTTCGGACTGGCGAAACTGGTGCACGCCGAAGACGACGGCGGCGCCGACCTGTCGCTGACCGCGATTGGAGTGATTCCCGGGACCGCGGTGTATATGTCGCCCGAGCAGGCGCGCAGCGAGACGATCGACGCCCGCAGCGACCTGTTCTCGTTTGGCACGGTGATGTACGAAATGGCGACGGGGAAAAAGCCATTCACCGGAAATAACTCTCTGGTCACGCTCGATGCCGTGCTGCATTCCAAACCCGTCCCGCCGAAGGATTTGAATCCGAAGATTCCCATCGAACTGGAAGGCATCATCGGCAAGGCAATGGAGAAAGACCGCAAGCACCGCTACCAGAGCGCGGCGGAGATGCGGTCAGACCTGGCGCAGTTGAAGCGTGAGACCGAATCGGGCACGGTCAAGAGTGGAACCGCCACGATGAAGTTGCGCGCGGCGTCGAGAACGTTCGGCAGAAATTCGAACTTGCAAACCTATCTGCTGCTGGGGATGGCGGGGCTGCTGCTGGCGGTGCTGGGGTCGGTGGGAGCCTGGTGGTACAAGCACCGGGAAGTGGCCACCGCAGAACAGCAGAATGCGATCGCGGTGCTGCCGTTGCAAAACTTGACTGGGGACATGAACACCGACTACCTGCGGTTCGCGTTGGCCGATGAACTGTCGAGCGTGCTGACCTATTCCCGCTCGCTGGAAGTGCGGCCTTCGTCGGTCACGCGCAAGTACGTGTCGCCGGATGTCGACCCGAAAAAGGTGGGGCAGGAACTGCGAGTGGGCCGGCTGCTTCAGGGGCACTTCATGAAACAGGGCGACCAGTTGACGGTGACGCTGGAAGCTATCGACGTGCCGACCGATCGGCTGTTGTGGCAGGGCACCGCCACCGGCAAAGCCGAGGACTTGATCGGACTGCGGGAGCGATTGACGAACCAAGTGCAGCACGGGCTTCTGCCGATTCTGGGCGGAGCCGCCGGCACGCTGGATTCGGCGACATCGCGACCCAAGAACCAGCAGGCTTATGACCTCTATTTGCGTAGTGTGGCTGTGCCGCACGATCCAGGACCAAACAAGGAAGCGATCACGATGCTGGAGTGGTCCGCGGGGATCGATCCCACCTACGCCCCGGCGTGGGAAGCGCTGGGACAGCGATACTATTTCGACTCGGCCTACGGCGGGGGCGGCGAAGAGAAGTTCCAGCGATCGAGTTCGGCGTACGAGCGGGCGATCGGACTCGATCCGAACCGGGTGACCGCCGCCAGCCTCCTCATCACAAACCGGGTGATGCGCGGGGAACTGGGCCGCGCGTATGATGCGGCGAAGGAATTAGTGCGGCGGCGTCCGCAGAGTGCAGACGCGCACTTCGCGCTCAGTTATGTGCTGCGCTATGCGGGAATGCTGGAACAGTCGGGGCAGGAGTGCAACACGGCGCGGCAACTCGATCCGGGAAATTTTGCCTTCCGGTCCTGCGCGTGGACGTTCCTGGAGAGGGGCAAGACCGAGCGCGCGATGGATTTTGTGCATCTGGACCCGGGGTCAGAATGGGCGGCCTGGGTGACTCCGTATGTGTACCTGGCGGAGGGCAACATTGGCGAGGCGCATTCCGCGGCGAAGAGTGTGGGAAAGGCTGCGACCTATCATCGCGAATTGATCGATGCGTGCACGGCGGCGCAGCGTCCGGCCGACCTGGCGAAGATCGCACGTGAAACCGAATCGTCGGTGATGATGGAGCCCGATCCTGAACTGTGGTATCACCAGGCCGCGCTGATGGCCGCATGCGGACAGAGTGAGCCTGCGCTACGGCTGCTGAAATTGGCTGTGCAGCAGAATTATTGCGCGTATTCGGGTTTGCTGGAGGATCCGCTGCTAAAGGACTTGCGGAAAGAAACCGCATTCAATGAAGTGCTGACGGCATCGAGTAACTGCCAGGCGGTTTTCAAGGAAGGGCGTAGCTTCTGACGTAGGGGCGGACGCATTCGTCCGCCCCACGAACGAAGCGAGCGCCCCGGACGAATGCGTATGGGGCTACGTTGCTGGCCTTCACTCTCGGCTCTTAGTACTCAGAAAAGCCATGGGGAATCTGACGCGGCGGGCGCTGCTGAAGTCATCGGTCGTCGGGACGGCAGCGGCGGTTCTTCCCGCGCTGTCGTCGGGTGTTGCGACGGCGGCGCGCAAGGGGCGCATTCGTCAATCAGTCTGTCAGTGGTGCTACCCTCACACTCCTGTTGATCAGCTCGCGGAGTACGCGGCAAAAATCGGTCTGCGCGGAATCGATCTGCTGCAGCCGGACGACTATGCGATCCCGCGGCGCTACGGATTGGTGTGCACCATGGGATACGCCGGCGGTGGGGACATCGGGAAGGCACTCAACCGCGCCGAAAACCATGCCGCGATCGAGCAGGCATTTCGCGCTAATATTCCGCGGGCCGCGAAGGCAGGGGTGCCAAACGTGATTACGTTTTCTGGCAATCGGGCGGGCATGTCAGACGACGCAGGCGCGCGCAACACAATTGCGGGCCTGAATCGCGTGAAGAAGATCGCGGAAGATCACGGCGTGACGATATGTCTGGAGTTGCTCAACAGCAAGCACGATCATCACGATTACATGTGCGACCATACGGCGTGGGGAGTGCGCGTGGTGCAGGAAGTGAACTCGCCCAATGTAAAGCTGCTGTTCGACATCTACCACATGCAGATCATGGAAGGCGATCTGATCGCTACGATCCGCGCAGACCTCCAGTGGATTGGGCATTTTCACACCGGCGGCGTTCCGGGAAGGCACGAACTCGACGGGACGCAGGAAGTTCAGTGGGACGGAGTGATGCGGGCCATCGCCGACTCGGGGTTTAAAGGTTACGTGGCCCATGAGTTCGTCCCCACGGGCGATCCGCTGGAGTCGCTGCGGAAGGCGGTGGAACTGTGCGACGTGTGACGGCGGCTTCCGGCTTCCGGAACTCATTCCGGCTGTGTGGCTTACGATTGGCGCCTGCGAGCGTCTAATCTGAGTCAAGATTGGAAAGAATTTGCGTCAAACCGGGGATAGGCCCCATCCTTGTAACGTGAGACATTCCGGAACCCCTAGCCTGCCGCGGCCCCGCCCTCGCCGCGCTTCCTTGATCTTTCAGCGCCTGCAATTTCTTGGCGCCAAACTTGTTTGTGCGATGGCGATTTTTTCCCAGATCGCGACTGCGCAGAGTCCTGTTGCGAACAACGCATCCCCGCAGGCAGCAAAGCCCGCCTCAGCACAGTCTGCCGCGGCGAGCCCCTCCTCGACGAATCCTTCGCCGTACCTTGAAGTGCTCGCGGATCCTCCCGGACTGCTGTACCAGGGCGTTCCAGCGGAGATTCCGCAGGGTGAGGGAATGGCCGGTCTGCGCCGGGAGTTGTTGCGACTCGGAACTACGGCGCGGCTGATGCAAGTGGTGGCGCATCCGGATGACGAAGACGGCGGCATGCTGACGCTGGAGGCGCGCGGGCGCGGCGTGAGCACGTTGCTGATGACTCTGAATCGCGGCGAGGGCGGGCAGAATAAGATCGGCAGCAATTTGTCGGACGTGCTGGGCGTGCTGCGAGCCGAAGAGTTGCTGGCGTCAGATCAGTACTACGGCGTGCAGGAACGCTTTTCGCACGTGGCCGATTTTGGATTTTCGAAGAATCCCGAAGAGACGTTTCAAAAGTGGGGCGGGCACGACACAGCGCTCGCCGATGTGGTGCGCGTGCTTCGGACCTTCCGTCCTGATGTACTGGTGGCGCGCTTTTCCGGCACTGAGCGCGATGGGCACGGGCATCACCAGGCCTCGAGCATTCTGGCGAAAGAGGCGTTCCGCGCGGCCGCCGATCCCAAGCGCTTCCCCGAGCAGATTGCGCAGGGACTGTTGCCATGGCAGGCGAAAAAGTTCTACATCGGAAACGTGTGCGGCTTTGGCGCGATGACGTGTGAAGACGAGAAATGGACCTTGAAGTTGAATACGGGCGAAAAGAGCGCGGACCTGGGCATGGGCTACGTGCAGTTCGCGATGCAGGGACTGCGGCATCAGATGTCGCAAGGCGCAGCCAACTGGACGATCGATCCGGGGGACCGGTTCACGTTTTACCGCCTCGTGGACTCGGTGATCCCTCCGACTGTAGGCAAGGACGGGCACGAAAAGAGTTTCTTCGACGGGATCGACACAACGTGGGCTGGTTTGGCCTCTGGGCTGGGAGCCGAAGAGAAGAAGGTTCCGCGGGTGCCCCAGGAACTGACTGACATTGCGAAGCAGGTGGAGCAGGCGGCAGGTTCAGCGAAAGGCAGCGATGCTTCGGCTGCCGCGGTGCCCTTGATGAAACTGGTCGCAGCATTGCATCGGGTAGCGGACGAAATCCGGGGAAGCGCCTTGAGCACCGCCACGAAACTCGATTTGCTAACGCGCTTTGCCGAGAAGCAGCAACAAGCAGAGACCACGCTCAATCTCGCCTTAGGAGTGAGCCTGTCGGCGGATGTGTCTTCCGACGGAAATCCTGCGTCTCATGCGGCGAAAGAGGCCGACGCGCTAACCACGGTTTCGCCGGGACAAGAATTCGTCGTAGCCGTCACGCTGCACAACCGATCAAAGATGCCGTTGCTGATTGATCACATCAAGCTCGAGGTTCCAGAGGGATGGAACACGATCAGCGGCAAGACCAAGCCGGAGACAGTCAAAGCTGGAGAAGATTTGCACGCGAACTTCCGCCTGCGCGTGCCGAAAGACACGAAGTACACGCGGCCTTACTGGCATCGAGATGATCCTGAGACCGAGGCCGTGAATCACATCGACGACGCAAGGTACGTCACGCTTCCCTTCCCGCCTCCGGCTCTGCGGGCGCGGGTGGAGTATTCCGTCGGCGGAGCGACACCAACGAGAAACGGAATCAATGCCGTTGTCGTCACACCATTTATCGACGACTCCGGCAAGCAGCGCGCGCGTCCACTCGCGATTGTGCCTGCTTTCTCCGTGATGCTGGAGCCCGGAACCCAGGCGATCTCGACCCACAACGGATCAACTTCCACTGTCGCGGTGGGCGTGACCAGCAACTTGTCCCACGACGTGCATGGCGTTCTTCGCCTGGAGTTGCCCAGCGGCTGGCGCTCCGAACCGGCACAGTTTGCAGTAGCTCTGAAAAAGCGCGGAGAGAAACAAGATTTCCAGTTCAAGGTATTCACCACCGGATTGCAGCAAGGCCGCACCACGGTCCGTGCGGTGCTCGAATCGGAAGGCGAAAAATACAGCGAGGGATACACGCTCGTCACGCGCGAAGATCTGGGCAGCTTCTACTACTACCAGCCGGCGCGGCAGCGGGTGAGCATTGTCGATGTGCAGGCGCCGCACGATCTGAAAGTCGGCTACATTATGGGTGCGGGCGATGATATTCCAACAGTGCTGCAGCAGGTAGGGATGAACGTCACGCTGATTCCCGCAGAACATATCGCCAGCGAGGATCTCAGCAAGTACGGAACCATCGTGCTCGGGATTCGCGCCTACGACACCCAGAAAGACGTCGTCGCCAACAATAAGAAGCTGCTCGATTTTGTCTCCGCCGGCGGAACTCTGGTGGTGCAGTACAACACGGGCACAGGCGACTTCAACTCCGGCAAGTTCACTCCGTATCCCGCGGAACTGAGCCGGGCGCGCGTTTCGGTGGAAGAGGCTCCGGTGGAGATTCTGGCGCCGGAGGATTCCGTCTTTCACCATCCCAACACGATCACGGCGAAAGATTTCGACGGCTGGGTGCAGGAGCGCGGCCTCTACTTCATGGACAAGTGGGACGATCACTTCACCCCGCTGCTGTCGTGCCACGACCCGGGAGAAGAGCCGCAGAAAGGCGGGCTTCTGCGAGCGCAGTATGGCCAGGGGACGTACATTTATGCTGCCTATGCGTTCTTCCGGCAATTGCCGGCGGGCGTGCCGGGCGCGGTACGGCTGTACGTGAATCTGTTGAGCGCAGGGCCCCCGAAGCAGTAGTCCCAGCTACGCAGCTCCAGGAAAGCGCCCCCGGGAGATTCCCGGGCGTTTGATCCAACCAACGCATGGGTTCTCCGACAAAACCGGACGCGAGTTCTCACAGTCTCATCCGCGGGATGGGGCTGTGGAGCGCGACCTCGCTGAACATGATCGACATGATCGGCGTGGGTCCGTTCATCACCATGCCGCTAGTGGTGAGCGCCATGGGCGGGCCGCAGGCGCTGCTGGGTTGGGTGGTCGGCGCGCTGCTGGCCGTTTGTGACGGGCTGGTCTCCGCGGAGTTGGGAGCCGCGCTGCCTGCGTCCGGCGGATCTTATCGCTACCTGCGCGAGATGTACGGGGCGCAGAAGTGGGGACGGCTGATTTCGTTCCTCTTCATCTGGCAGGTTTCTTTTTCTGCACCTCTTTCCATTGCGACCGGATGCATCGGGCTGGCGGGTTATGCCGCCTACTACTGGCCGGAACTGGATACGGTCCTCGCGCATCACGACGCAGCGTTGCACATTCCGTGGGCAGGAACATTGCAGGCCAGCTGGATCGTCACGCCGGGAACGGCCGTTGCGGTCCTGATTTGTTTCTTTACGGTGCTGCTGCTTTACCGGAACATCACGGCCATCGGGCGGCTGTCGAAAATACTGTGGTTTGGCGTGATGGGAACGATCGGCTGGATCATCTTCGCCGGACTGACGCATTTCAACCCGGCACGGGCCTTTGATTTCCCCCCGGGCGCGTTCACCCTTTCCCATCACTTTTGGACCGGGCTGGGCGGGGCAATGCTCATCGCCACCTACGACTATTGGGGGTATTACAACGTCAGTTTTCTGGGGGACGAGATCAAAGACCCGGAAAAGAATATTCCTCGCGCCCTGCTGCTTTCCATTCTGCTGGTGGCCTGTCTATATCTCATGATGAACGTCTGCGTCCTCGCCGTGGTGCCCTGGCGGGAGATGTTGCAGGCGGGACAGAACAACACCGGCCTGTATGTTGTTTCGTTATTCATGCAGCGGGTGTACGGCGCGTGGGCGGCGCGGCTGGTCACGGGCCTAGTGATCGTGACCGCCTTTGCTTCGGTCTTTTCCCTGATGCTCGGATATTCGCGAGTTCCTTACGCGGCGGCGAAGGATGGCAATTACTTCAAGGCCTTTGCCAAAGTGCATCCCGTACATCGTTTCCCCCATATTTCCCTGCTGGCGCTGGGAGTCGTGGCGGCGGCCTTCTGCTTTCTGCGGCTGAAGGATGCCATCGCGGCGCTGGTGGTGATCCGTCTGATCCTGCAATTTCTGGTGCAGGCGGTGGGCGTCATTGTATTGAGGATTACTCGGCCGGAGATGCGCCGGCCATTCCGGATGTGGCTCTATCCGTTACCGGCGTTACTGGCATCGGCTGGCTTCCTCTTCATATTGTTTAAGCGGGAGAACTGGCAGAAGGAGATGCGGTATGCCGCGGTTATTCTGCTGACGGGCGTGATCATTTATTTGATACGGGCATGGAAGGCTACGCAGTGGCCGTTCAGGACGGCATTGGATTCGCTGCCATCGAACTAACCACAGAGGACACAGAGGCGCCGATTGGCCGATCAGATTTCAGTTCCGATTCAGGGCACAGGAATGCAGCGCCCGGACGCGGCTTGGACGCCCTTGGGCGAGCCGCTGTTCCGGTCGCTGTGGATCGCCGCCGTCATTTCTTATACCGGAACCTGGATGCAGAACGTGGGCGCGGGCTGGCTGATGACGCAGCTCACCACGTCTCCGCTGATGGTCGGCCTGGTGCAGGCGGCAGCGGCGGTCCCAGTTTTTCTGGTAGTCCTGCCGGCCGGAGCGCTGGCCGACATGGTCGACCGGCGGCGGCTGCTTTTGTTCACGCAAGGATGGATGGTGGTCGCATCGGCCGCGCTCGGCGTGTTGACTCTGCTGCACGCGGTTGATCCGTGGATGTTGCTGGCCTTCACGTTTCTGCTCGGGCTGGGCGCTGTCATGAATGATCCGGCATGGCAGGCGATCACGCCCGACGTGGTTTCTCCAGCGCGGCATGCTTCCGCGGTGGCGCTGAATTCCGCGGGATTCAACGTGGCGCGTGCGGTCGGTCCGGCGCTCGGCGGAATCGTCGTCGCGGCCGTCGGATCGGGATGGTCCTTCCTGCTGAACGCAGCCTCATTCTTTGGCGTGATTTACTTCTTATACAAGTGGAAGCAGGCCGCGCATGAGCCGTTGCCCAGGCAGCGTGTATGGGATGCCATCAGCGAAGGCTTTCGCTACGTAGGCGGCGCGCCTGAGGTTCGGTCCGTGCTGATTCGCACCGGGGCCTTCAGCGTGGGAGCAGCGTCCCTGCTGGCGCTGCTTCCGGTAGTCTGCCAGCCGCATGGCGCACAAGGATATGGATTCCTCCTGACCTGCTTTGGGCTGGGCGCTCTGGCGGGCGCGGCGCTGCTGCCGCGCCTTCGGCTGCGGTACTCGTTGGACGGCCTGGTGGCCGGCGCAACCGTTGTGTTCGCCGCCATGACCTTCTTAGCGGGGCAAGTACATATCTTTGAATGGCTCTGTCTGGTATTGTTTACGGCGGGCGCGGCGTGGATCGGCATTCTGGCCTGTTTCAACGTCGTGGCGCAGACGATGTGTCCGTCGTGGATGCGGGCGCGCGCCCTCTCCATGTACTTGCTGGTGTTGCAGGGAGGCATGGCCGTCGGCAGCACTCTGTGGGGATGGCTGGCCGCGAGACAGGGCGTGCCCGAGGCGCTGGCTTGGTCGGCCTTGGCTATGATCGTGGGGCTGACGACGATCCGCCGGCATCGTTTGACGACGGCCCAGTTGAAGATGGCTCCGGCGGTAGTACGAGACTAAGACAATCCAAAAAACAAGAACAAGGGGACCCCGAATGATGAAGAGACTGGGATTGGTTGTGTGCGGTTTGCTGGTTTTGACCATGACGGCAGCGGCACAGATGGCCAAGCCAAAAGAAGAACATCGTACCGTCACTGAAGTATTAGACCGCACCGTCCTGAACATGGAGCACGAGTTCGTGCCGGCTGCAGAGGCGATGCCCGAGGATAAGTTCGGATTCGCTCCCACCAACGGAGAGTTCAAAGGCGCACGAACGTATGCCGAGCAGATCAAGCATGTGGCGGCGGTGAACTACATGCTCGCGGCTGCTCTTCTGGAGCAGAAGCCTCCCCTGGACATTGGCGGGGAATCCGGGCCGAGTTCCGTCACCAGCAAAGCTGACATCCTGAAGTTCCTGAAGGCTTCCTTTGAATATGTTCACAAGGCGCTCGCCACGGTGAATGAGAAAAATCTGGTGGACACTGTGAGAAGTCCGTTTGGAGAAGGCAAAGTGACGCGCTTGGGATTGGTGACCGTCATTTCGACTCACGGATTCGACCACTACGGTCAGATGGTGGTGTATCTGCGCATGAACGGGATTGTGCCGCCAGCCAGCCGCTAATCAGAACGATTGGTCGAGGAATTTAGGGCAAATGCGAAGGGCACGGCCAGGAGCCGTGCCCTTTCCACATCTCGGCTTGAACTTGCTTTAGTTCCCGCGGGTACCGTCGGCTTCAACCCCGGGAATCAAGGTGCTGCGGTGCTCTTCGAAAGTAATGCCGGGATTCCTCTTGAAGCGTTCAGGATAAGAATTGAGTGCCTGTAGGAAAGTCTGAATCTCGACCCGGACTTTCTCGTTCCCGGACATATCGTTTCCTACCGAATCCTGACGCATTTTGGACTTCATCTCGGCCCACCCCAAGCGAACCCGGAAATCCCGCTCACTCAGATGCCGGGGCATCCGATTCTGCCTATGACAAAAAACACGTTAGGCAGAAATTAGTTTCGCCGGAGCAATATTCAAGCTATCGAGCATAGGAGAACAGGTAAATGGCACCTTCTGGCTACGGTGTTTGGTGTAGAACCTATGTGCTGACTAGCGCGCGAACGAAGTACGTGCGCCGCGCAGAGTGATCGAGGTAGGAAGCAATTCCGCAGGGAGGCGGGCTTGCGCGAGGTGAGCCGAGACTTGCTTGTGCACTTTCTGCAGCGACGCCCGCGGATCGAGAAAGATCAGCACCGAGGGACCCGCGCCGCTGAGAGCCGCTCCCAGAATGCCATGCTTGCCTTTTAATTCTTGCAGGCTCGGCAGCAATGGGCAGAGAGGCGCGCGATAGGGCTGGT
>DATDGW010000586.1:0-2213 GCA_036521895.1 Candidatus Sulfotelmatobacter sp.
AGCTACTTTCCCACTTAAAATTCCGCACCGAAGTTCCCTCGTTTCGTAACACATCCAGGGGTTGGTTTGCCGGATCGAGCGGCCCTGCTCACGGAGAGACCAGCGGTCAGGCAGCCACAACGACGGGCCGGAAATAATAAAACATGTTCTTCGCGAAATGTATTGACTCTCTTCGTCCATTGATGTATCATCAATATCGATGACACGAAAACAAGCCATCCGCAAGCGAGAAAGGCTCGCGACCCGAATGTCCTCCGTCATCAGCGTCCTGCGTGGCTCGCTGCTCGAGCGCACTATCCATTACACCTCGGGATGTCTGAAATGCGCGCGTGGCGAGGGCCATCCGCTGTGGGTGCTCACGGTGGGTTATCCGGGCGGAAAGACTCGTCAGGTGAGCCTACGTCCCGAGCAGGTTCCGCAGGTTCGTGAGGCGATCGAACGTTATCACGATTGCAAGCAAACTCTGGAGGCCATCAGCGAATTGAATCAGTTCCTGTTACGCCTGGACCGCGAGGAGTCCAAAAACCAGGAGCGCGCATTGTGATCGCCGCTCGCCGCCTACAGCGGGATTTCGCCGATGGCTTCATCGCGGAGGCGGTGGGGGATCTCTGGGAACCCTGGATGCGACGCGCCGATACAGCGTTGGAAGATGACCGCCTACTGCTCATCATCCAGCAGGAGTTGATGAAACGCTGCAAGAAGAGCAAGACTCGTGGCCGCAAGGCGACACCCGCCGAGGTCGTGCTCAGAATGCTGCTGTTGAAGCATGTGCGCGACTGGAGTTTCGAAACATTGTCGCGCGAAGTGCGCGCCAATCTGGTCTACCGCGAATTCACTCGGATCGGCGGCGGAAAGGTTCCAGATGACAGGACGATGGGAAACCTGGCGCGCCAACTGGGGCCGGAAGTGATCGAAAAGCTGCATCGGCGGGTGGTGGAGATCGCACAGGAGATCAAGGTTGTAACCGGTCGAAAGATGCGAGTGGATACGACCGTTGTAGAGACCGACATTCATTATCCGACCGACAGCACGTTACTGGGTGACGGCGTGCGCGTCCTGACGCGCATCCTGAAAAAAGTCACCGCCGTGGCGGGGCAGGCCGGCACGCAGATGCGCGACCGCAGTCGGTCCGCCAAGTTGAAGGTTTTGGCGATTGTGCGTGCCAGCCGTAACAAGACGGAGCAAGGCCGGCAGAAGATGAAGAAGGCCTACCTCCAACTGTTGGAAATCACCAGCCGGGTTACCGGACAAGCCAAAAAGTTTTCGCGCGAGATCGCCGGCCGCGTCAAGCGAGGCAATCTGTCGGTACTGCACAAAGCCAAGGAGCAACTGGATGAGATGATTCCCCGCGTCCAACAGGTTCTGCGCCAGACACGCGAGCGGGTGCTCCGCGGCAATACCAAGGCCGAGGGAAAGCTGCTCAGCATATTTGAGACGCACAGCGAAGTGATCCGCAAGGGCAAGGCCAATAAGCCGAATGAGTTCGGCCAACTGGTCCTGATTCAAGAGGCGGAGAATCAGATCGTTACGCACTACGAAGTGTGCGAACGGAGGCCGGCCGACTCCACCTTGCTGGAAGGATGTCTGGAGCAGCATGTCCAACAATTCGGCCGTGCTCCGGAGCAGGTAGCCGCAGATCCAGGATTCTTTTCAGCTGCTAATGAATCCAAGGCCCACGACAGGGGTGTCCGCCGCGTATCGATTCCCAGCCACGACACCAAGAGCCCCGCCCGCAAGCAGCGGCAAAAGGAGCGTTGGTTCAAGAAGCTTCAGAAATGGCGCACCGGCTGTGAAGGCCGCATCAGTGTTCTCAAACGCCGGCATGGGTTGCGGCGATCGCTCTACAAAGGATCTGGCGGCATCCGGCGCTGGGTCGGGCTGGGGGTGATCGCCGACAACATCATACACATCGGTACCCACCTGGCTGAGCAAACTTACTTGCGGTGAGATTCTTCTGCGGACTAGGCTCTCACCTTAACTCCCTTTCCCCCGGGTCAAGCGCCGGTCAAGCGCCCCCCACGAAGGGCACCCCCTGGACAAAATTTCTTGGGACGCCTGCCGGGCTTTTGAGCACATTTCCGAATTTTAAGTGGGAAAGTAGCTAGCGTCCAGGTGGTCTGATACTGGCCGGGACCGGCGGGCGTGACGGCGCTAACCAAGCCTCCACCGGAAGTAACCGTGAACTGCGGGGCGCTTCCGGTCGTTACCGGATT
>DATDGW010000587.1:0-2154 GCA_036521895.1 Candidatus Sulfotelmatobacter sp.
GCGCATTCGGACGCGATCATTACCCGCCACGAAGGCCGGGCTCACGAGTTCTTGCAACGTATAGACTCGGCAGCTGTTTACTGGAATGCCTCCACACGGTTCACGGACGGTGGCGAGTTCGGTCTCGGCGCCGAGATGGGAATCAGCACCCAGAAGTTGCACTGCCGCGGTCCCTTTGGGCTTCAGGAACTGACTTCCTCCAAGTATCAAGTACTGGGATCAGGGCAGATCCGGACGTAGGCTCCTTGCCGGCTCCATCCCGGCTGCGCAGCTGAACTACTAAACCTGAACTTCTTCTCCGGCCGCGAAGATTTTGGGGTTATGCGGCCTTGAGCAATTGACTTACGGTCGCCTGCCGAGCGGCGAGAACAGCGGTGATGATCTGGCGACCGGACTTCGTCACGTGATAGCGGTTCTCGTGAGCCACCTTGCGGATCAGACCATGAGCGCGCAGCAGACGAATTTGACGGCTGACCCGGGCCGAGCGGCGGCGCTTTTCCGCCCCCGAGTTCGGGGCTTGGGTAAACAAGAGGCCCTGCAGATTTTTGTTGCGAAAGCCGTTGATGAAGAACTCCCCGTGGCCGATGGCTTCCAACAAGGCGAGGTCGGAGCCTTGGAAGGGGCGCAGAGCCCGCACTCGTTTTCCCTTCCACTCCCGCCGCCGTTCCAGAGGGCGGATTACTTCCTCCAGTCGGGTCGTGTCATCCACCTTGGCCAAGGCTTCCAGATAGCGCTCGTTGGCCTGTTGCGAAACTTTCGCCCGCCGGTGCAAGTCGGCCATCCCCCGACGCAGCACTCGCCACGATTGAGGACCCTGCGGGTCTCCTTCCTTAGCGCGGTAGACGCGAAACTCGCCTTCGTGGTTCATCGTCATCTCGGGGCGCAGGACGCTGCCCCTCGGGGTGTAAGCCTTGTCGTAGAGTTTCAAGGAATTCCCGTTGACTCGATGCTTGATCCGAACTCCCTCTTCCCGTTCGCACAGATCCGTCCCCACCTCGCCGTCAAAGTTTCTTGGCACCTGGCCGTCCTGCCGGGTGCGGCGACCGAGAAAGCGCAGCACTTCAGGGCTGCCGAAACTGGTCAAGGCATGCTGGATAAGCAAGGGATACAAGCGGCGCAGCACCGCCGCCTCCCGAAAGACGATGTCACTGGCCCATTCGCTCTGGTAGGTCGACCAGTAATAAGCCACGGGAACACGGTGAAAGATTTCATCGTGGAGGGGGTTCAGTTGCCGGGCGATCGCGTTCAACTCCTCCGGCCAGCGGGTTCGCAGTTGAGCGTTCATCAGTTCCTGGGCGCGGGCGAAATCCTCAATCCAGGGAAAACAGTTGTCTTGGCGCAGGTAGCGCAACCCCTCGGCGTCCATCTGCCGCGCCAGCCATTCCCGCCCATTCAGACAAATCTGGATGGAAAACGGGAACCAAGTCTGAATTCGCGCGTTCAGGAAACCCAAGGCGGGGTGAATCGAGTAGTGGTAGAGAAAGAGGCACTTGCGCCGTCGGGAGACCAACTCCAGCCTCTTGGTCTCGGCATTGCGATGGACCTCAAAACTCTGGCAGGTCTCCACGCAGGTGAGGACGCACACCAGCCCTTCGCTAATCTTCTGTTCGGCGGCGATCCGCTTCGCCACCGCCTCTTTGTTCACCTCGCTGGAGGCCAAGTATCTCACCGTGCGCCCCAGCTTTTCCGCCAGTGCCAACGAGGCTTGCCTCAGCCGACGGCTGACCTCCTGCACGTGGCCCGCGAAATCCTTCAATCGCACATCGCTCCCGCTCAGGTAGCCTTCCATGCCCTTCTCGTAGCAGATCGCGCGCAACGTTCCTCGCAGCACCAGGCGGTCGAACCCGGAAAGAACCCCGATGATCTGCTCCCCAAATTTGGCGATAAACTGGTTCATGGCGTTTCCCTCCGTACCAGGATGTCTTTGGACAAGCTCATCATGATACGCAGAGCCGGGAAACGCCACTCTTCTTGCTCCTCACTCGCCACTTGTCACTCGCCGCCCGTTTGGTTGCGGCCAGAGGCCGCGCTAGGGTAAATTCTTCTTCGGGTTGCGGCCTAATCCGCGCTGTGCAGAATTCTTTTCCGGCAGCATAGTCCGGAGATCCCTGCTGCTCCAACTTGGCATGGCCGCGCTATTTGACTCGTCTCTGT
>DATDGW010000588.1:0-1588 GCA_036521895.1 Candidatus Sulfotelmatobacter sp.
ATTGTCGGCTTAACCGGCCAATGTCTGCCCATTCTCACGGTGTCACGAGTTTGCGCGCTTCGCTGAGGATTTTGGTGAGGCGGTTGGAGAGGCGGTCAAGGCCACGGCGAGAGGTTCCGTTTGGCAGCGTGCGGCGGAACATCTCGAGCACGTGTTGAGCTGCGAGCAAAGGATCAATCACCCCGTCGAGTCCAGTTGGAAAGGAGGCGAGTCGCGCCTTCGGCTGTGGAGTGAGATGGCGAGGTTTGGAGCGAGCCAGCTCGAATTCCCGCTGGAGATCCGTCAGCACTATGTCGAGATAGCGCATGGTCATCTCGGGAGAGGTGTGGCCGAGTAACTTCATCACGGCGGGAAGACTAACACCGGCACGAAGCATTTCTGAGGCATAGCTGTGGCGAAATTTGTGCGGGATAATGCGGGTGGGAAGACCCAGCGCGTGGCAGACCTGATGCAAGTAATCACGGAGTTGACGAACGAGTGCTTCTTTGGTGCGCGGACGGGCCAGGAGCCGTCCATCGACAGACAGAGGATCAAGAGAACGAAAGAAACGAAGACGACGGACGAGTTCACACACAAATGGATCTACGGGGACCATACGTTCTGTTTTGAGTTTGCCGAGTGGCACATGAACCGCCCATTGATTCGGGCCGGTAGAGCGAAGGCAGTCGGAGGACAGATCGGCACATTCCCGATGCGCATGCCGGTGTGGCGCATCAACAGAAAGATATCGCCACCCAGATCGTTGCGGCGGAGGAATTCCTGCTGCAGGAGTTCGTCTTGTTCTTTCGTGAGTGGGCGTGGAAGTCTTTGCGTACATCGTCTCAGCGGGACTGGTTTGGATAGTGCCGTCCCATGTGCATCGCATGACTGCCGCCAAGTCCCGGGTTCGGTCCCGGGGATTCACAAGTGGGGTCCGGACGTGCAGGGTTATAAGGTTCGCGTCTTAGTGTTTGGCAATTCGTTTTTGACGCAGGGAATGGCCTGCGCCGGGCCTGCGGCGAAAATCGCGGCAAATAAGATGTTTTGCAATCGAACTGCGGTTCTGGCGAGATGGTCTTCTTTGCGCCCCCTGGAGGTAAGTTCCTCTTCAAGATGGCCGCGTATCACGCGCCCGGGTGATCTCCGCCATAGTTTGGGGCGAGACCCGCACTGCGTATAGAATTCTCCCGCGCAGCTGAGTACAGCTTGTTGACGAGCCCCCGGCAACAGTCGCAATGGCCAGGGGAGCGATGGGAGCATACGAATGAAAACGATGCAGGGTCCGGGCATATTTCTGGCACAGTTTGTTTCTGATAGCGTGCCCTTCAACTCCTTCGACACGATTTGCGGGTGGGCAGCGAATCTCGGTTATGCTGCCGTGCAAATTCCTTCTTGGGATGCGCGGCTTTTCGATTTGAAGCGCGCGGCCGAGAGCAAAGCATACTGCGATGAATTTGCTGCCGTAGCTGCTCGGCACAACGTAGTAATCTCCGAGCTTTCTACGCATCTGCAGGGACAGCTGGTGGCCTGCCACCCTGCCTACGACACAATGTTTGACGGATTTGCGCCGCAACAACTCCGTGGCAAGCGCAAGGCCAGGCGGGCCTGG
>DATDGW010000589.1:0-2087 GCA_036521895.1 Candidatus Sulfotelmatobacter sp.
GTCTCAAACGCTCCGGAATGTTCTGGACCGTTCGCGGCGCCAATGCGGTCATCGCCGTCCGTTGCTGCCGTCACAGCCGCGAATTCGACGACTATTGGGAGTCCCGCCGGCCATGATTGCCCCTTCCAAGTCGCGCACCCCTCCCAAATCCTCCCGTATTCCATCTGCAAGAATTGGGTGTATACTCCGGCTGCCCGAAACAACGAACCAATCCTTGGGATGAGGAGTCTCACAACCGGGAAACCAACATTCATTCCTCTGAGCTGGTCCGGGCGTTCGGTCCTCGCGGCTCGACCGGCTCTCAGTCAGTGAGGGCGAGATGAAGCAGACCTTTGCTATCGGTATCGGAGGCGCAGCTGGGCAAGGAGTCGCCACCCCCGGCGACATTTTCGCAAAGATCTTCAGCCGCCGAGGCCTCAACCTCAACGCCTACAACGCCTATCAATCCATTATTCGCGGCGGCCACACATTTCTTACCATTCGGACGGGCCCAGAAAAGGTCACCAACATGGGTGACCGCATCGATCTGCTCATTCCCCTTAACCAGGACAGCATGGATCGCCATCTGCACCTCCTCACGTCCGGTGCTTCCTGTATCTACAATGCCGACACTATTAAGCCCGGCTCTGCCGCCGAAGGCGTGCAGCTTTGCCCGCTTCCGGTTTCCGAGTTGGCCGACATCACACGCAATAAAGTTGCCCAGAACACCCTCGCGATCGGCGCCGGTCTCCACATGATGGGTATCGGATTCCCCGCCGTAGAGGAAGTCCTCCGAGAGCAGTTTAAAAAGAAGGGCGATGCCGTGATCGCCGAAAACGTCGGAGTAGCGCGCGCCGGCTACGATTACGCCGCCGCTCACTTCGCCGCCTTCCCGGTTCCGGTGCCCAAGACCGACACTCGCTATGCAATTCTGAGCGGCAATACCGCGATGGCCATGGGCGGGGCCGCAGCGGGTGTGAAGTTCTACTGTGCCTATCCCATGAGCCCTTCGACCGGCGTGCTGCACTGGATGGCAGCGCACGCTCGTAAAGCCGGCATCATGGTTCGCCAGGTAGAGGACGAAATCGGGGTGATCAACATGGCCATCGGCGCGGCTCACTCTGGTGTCCGCGCCATGTGCGCCACCTCCGGCGGCGGCTTCGCTTTAATGAGCGAGGGCCTGGGCATGTCCGCCATGATGGAAACCCCCGTCGTAGTCATCAACTGTCAGCGCGCCGGCCCTTCCACCGGCGTTCCCACCAAGACTGAGCAGGGCGATCTCTGGCAGATGCTCGGTGCCGCCTTTGGCGATTATCCCCGGATCATCGCCGCTCCACTGGACATCGGAGATTGCTTCAAACTCATCCCCGAAATCTTCAACCTCGCGGACCGTTTCCAGTGCCCGGGGCTCGTGCTTTGCGATCTCCTCTTGTCGGAAGGCCGCCTCAGCGTCCATCCGGACGACCTCAATTTCGGCCCGGCCATCGATCGCGGCGAGCTGATCCTCTCTGCCAGCGGCAATGGTGCCGCCTCGGCTCCCACGAACGGCGGCTACAAACGCTACAAAATCACGGACAGCGGCGTTTCACCCCGCGCTGTTCCCGGCGTGCCCGGCCACATTCATACGGCAGCCACCGACGAACATATGGAAGATGGCGTACTTATCAGCGATGAGTTCACGAATCCCATCAAGCGCCGCGCGATGATGGAAAAGCGCATGCGCAAGGTCGTCGGGATTGAAGCCTCTGTGCCCCCACCCGCGCTATCAGGGCCATCCAGCGCAGATGTCACCCTGATCGGCTGGGGTTCAACCAAAGGTGTCATTGAGGAAGCTTGTGAACTTCTCAACGGAGAAGGAATCTCTGCCAATCAACTGCAGATCCGCTGGTTAGTGCCGCTTCATGGTGAAGCCATTCTCGAAATCCTGAAAAACTCGCGCCGCTCCATCATCGTCGAAAACAACTACAGCGGTCAGTTCGCCCGCTATCTGCGCAGCGAAACCAGCTTTGTGCCCAACGGCCACATTCGCAAGTACGACGGAGAACCGTTCATGCCCCATCACATTGCTGACGCGGTGAAAGACCAGCTCGCTGGCAAAACGAAACTCT
>DATDGW010000590.1:0-7125 GCA_036521895.1 Candidatus Sulfotelmatobacter sp.
GAAGACGGTCGTGCTTGCGAAGAAGGTCGATGCAGGGAGCATCGGCGCTCCCAAGCCGGCCATGGATCTGCAGGTGGGCACGTACAACTATCAGGTGAAGATCGAGATGGGTGGCCAGCAGATGAATCGAAAGCTCTCCACCACCGTCCGGGACGGCGCTGGCTCCTGGACCGCAATCGATCAGATGGACACGCCACAAGGCGCCGCAACCGACACGGCGACGCTGGAGAAAGGGAGCTTGCTGCTGTTGAAACGAAGTGTCAAGCACGGACCGGTTGCCATCGATCTCGATTTTGCCGGGAATAAAGCTGCGGGCAAGATGAGCATGAACGGGCAAGACCGGCCCATCGCGGTTGATCTGGGCGGCCCGCTGTTTGCGGACGCTGCCGGTTCCGATCAAGTCGTTGCCTGCCTGCCACTGGCGGAGGGTTACAGTACGACCTTCCGCAACTTCGATGTCCAAACGCAGAAGGTGAAATTATTGCAACTGTCGGTCGCCGGAAAGGAAGAGGTTCAAGTGCCTGCCGGTACGTTCAATACGTTTCGGGTCGAGATCTCCTCCGCGGATGGAGGCACGGACAAAAAGACTATTTGGATTGCTGGGGAAACCCACAAAGTAGTGAAGTCCACCGCGGTTTTAGCTTCCATGGGCGGAGCTGTGATGACTCAGGAACTGGTGCAGTAGACAAATCCACAGCATCTGGCAACATGTTGCTCAGTGGGCATGGCCACTGTCTTGAACGAAGAGAAGAAACAACAAGTCTTAGCTCTGGGGCGGCTGGGCTGGCCGCTGCGGCGCATCCAGCAGGCGACCAGAATCCGGCGTGAAACTGCCAGCGGCTACCTGAAAGCGGCGGGGATTGCGGTGCGTCCGCCCAGTGCACAAGAAAAAGAATATAGATCAACGGAATCAGGGCATGAACAAGAACGAACGCTACGACGTTCGGCAATTCATCCAATCGCAGATGGGCGGGTGGCCCGCCATTTCGCCATCCACCATGCGTGCGGCATGATTTCGATAAACATTTTGATCGCCGTACGCGTGACGGCGGGACGTTGGGATGGACGAAGACTTGCAGATAAAGGATTGCACCACCTGCGACCAAGACGGCCAGCATCGACCACGCAGGGGCCATGCGAACCGCAACAGGGTCGTCGGATGTCATCTCCCACCGGAAGTTAGCACGCCTGCTTCACATCGCAATCAACATTGCGTGCAGGGGCCGATCTCACAAATGTCGGGGATGAGTATGTTTACTGGCACGCGAAGCGGTGTCGTTAGAGACCTTGAGGTTCATGGATCGAAGGTTCGGAAAATTGGACCCCTCCCTTAGCCCGTAGCTCCGCTTGCGCGAGCTGAAAACACAAAAGGTGGCAGCTGCGGTTGGGCCGCGCTGCCACCCTTTTTCAATGCATGTACTCTCGGACCGGTTACGCTCCTGCGCTGGCTGCTCTGACCCGACCTTCGGGGCGCAGCGCCTGGGCGCGAAGATTTTCGGCGATCGCTCCAAAGTACGTGCGGTAGGAGCGATGGATGCCGTACATCACCGGGAAGACCGCGAGCGCCAGTCCCCAGCCTAGGTGCGAGCTGACGGCCTGGACCATCGTGGTGACGCCCGCGCTGACGATGTAGTAGGGGAACGAGAGATGCGCTAGGCCCCACCAGATCTGTCCTGCCGCCTTGCCCTCGCTCACCGCTACGATCGCTGCCACCGGACCCGTCTGTCCCAGGAACAAGGTCGCAGTCGCCAGCACGAGTCCCAGCGTACTCGAACTCGCCTGCAATCCGGGCCAGTGAGCATGGAACATCAGGCTCGCCAGGCAGCTGGCGAACGCCATCATGCTCAGGTTGAAGACCATCTGCTGCGGGTTGAACTTCGCATTCTTCCGCGGCCAGCACTGCACCGCGGTTGAAACGCACGTGATGACCACTGCTTCGGCGGAACTCAGGCTTACCACCGCCGTGAGCAGGAATGGCAGATTTACCGACATGTTGCCGTTGATACCCGGCAGCTTGACTCTCATCCTCGACGTAACCGCTGCGAGTACCAGAACTGCCAGAGCAAAGTAAGTGTGTCGCGCGTGGCTTACGAAGACTGCGTAGCCTGCGGTGATGGCGGCGGCCAGCATCATGGCGCCGATGAAGGTCTTAATTCGCCGTGTGTTGTTCATGTAGTCTCGTCTCCCTTCCTTGGATTCACACGGCTGACTATTGCTCGTCGTCTCCAGCATCAGTGAACGCGGTAGTAGCATTCGACACAGATGCTCCCCACACCACGCTCGTGGCCGAAGTGCTCTGGCCAGTGCTCGATCCCCAAACCACGCTGAACGCATTCAGAGTGTTGTCGTTCCAAGGCAGCGAGCTGCCCCAAACCACGGATGTGCCGTTCACGATCGACGCACCCCAAACCACGGAAGTTCCCCAGACCACCGAAGTACCCCAAACCACGGAGGTTGAGGCCACGCTCGAGTTTCCATAGACGAGGGAAACCGTATGGTTCTGAGGGTTATAGACCGCCGTCGGCGAAAGGGCCGCTCCAACCGTGGCCGGGGCCAGGTCCGTATTCGCGGTAGCTGCCTGAACGTTCATCAATCCCGATCCCACCGAGAACAGATCGTAGAAGTTAAGGAATGACATCATCAGATGCGGCACCCATGCCGACGTTGAAGTGAATCCCATCTTGTAGGCCGTCTTCATGAGCCGCGCCTTCACTTGATCCGGCGTGAGTGTGTTGGTCTCTTGCAACAAGATGGCCGCCGCTCCTGCGACCGCGGGGGTCGCCATGCTGGTGCCACTCAGTCGGAAGTAGTCGTTGTTCCCGTCGCTGCCGGAGATCGCATCGCCCGGATAGGAGCCTTCGAGCGTGGCTCCCGGGGCCGCCAACGAAACGATGGCATTGCCGGGCGCCATGATGTCAGGCTTTACCACGTGATCGTAGGTTGTGGGGCCCTTCGAGCTGTAGCTGGCTACGGTTTCAGCCGACGCTAAAGTCGACCCATTGCTCTTGGTCGCGCCCACGGTCAGTACGTAAGGATCGTTGCCCGGTGCCGTGACGGTTCCATAACCATTGTTTCCGTTCACGTTCAAGCGGCCATAGTTGCCGGCCGCCACAACCACTACGATGCCACTGTTCCATGCCGCTTCCACTGCCTGGCACAGAGGATCCTGCGTGTAGCTGACCGGAATACCGCGGCCGAGGGACAGGTTGATGACTCGAATGTTGTAAGTGTTCTGCAGGGCAATGGCCTGCTGAATGGCGGCGATCACGGTGCTGTCGGTGCCCGCTCCGTTCGCGTCCAGAGCTCGCAGATCGACCAGGCTGGCGCCCGGAGCGACGCCCGCGTATTCCCCACCCGAGAGCGAGCCGTTGCCGGCAATGATCCCGGCCACATGCGTACCGTGACCGTAGAGGTCATACTGCGCTCCGGCGGAGTTGGTCGTCGCGGTGCCCGTAAAGTCCTGGTGATAGACCACGCGCGACGATCCGTCCGGATTCCGCAGATCGGGGTGACTGTCGTTGATGCCGCTATCGATCACAGCCACGCCTACGCCGGCGCCGTTAAATCCGGCGCTCCAGGCCGACTCGACGCCCGTGGCGCCGTTTGTGAGATCGTCCATGACATTCATTGGGTGATCGATGGTGACAGACGCGATTTCGGGATCAGCCTCTAACGCAGCCAGAGCGCTGACCGGAATAGTAAACGCCGCACCCTTAATCATGTGCAGTCTGGAGTGCAAGCGCCCGCCGCGGCCCTGCATCGTGGCGTAGTGCGCTGCCGTCGGGACCTGCTTGTACTGCACAATGACCTTCACGGTCTGCCCGTGTGCAGTTCCCTGATGCGCCTTGGCCAGAAGGCTCGAGAGTTCGGGAGCGATCCGAGACGAGAATCGGCCGTTCGATTCCTCTGCCCCAGGGTCTTTCCAGCGCTGTCCAAATGCCATCCCCGATGCCAAGAGAAGAACGAGGCTCACGCGCTTACCCCAGGCGGCGCTATTCCGTTCTCCGCACTTAGGTTTCTGTTTCTTCGTCGTGTGCTCCATAAAATCTCACCCTACTTTCTTGATGGGGGGAAAGATCGAGCTTCGTACCCAGCCTTACCGTTGCACGGGAGCGGCCAAAGCCTGTCTTGTAAGTGATTGTTTCTATTGGAGATCTTGTCGGTCTGGAGGGGGTGGGTTGGGCCACTCTGTCCCACGAGGGTGGGCGTGGGACAGTATGTCCCACTTCTATTCAGGCGTGGAGGACCTTCAGTCCTCTGCATTGTTAGCAAGTGAGTTTGTGAAAATGAGGGCGGAGGCGAACGTGAGGATTACCGAGTTCGCTAGAGGGACGCCGCTTTGCCGACTGCGAGCCTCTGCGGCTGCGGCATCTTCGGCATGGCGGCCATCAGTCTTTGCGTGTATTCGTGGCTAGGATTGGTCAACACCTGTTCAGCGGATCCGGTCTCGACGATCTGGCCTTCGTGCAGGATCGCAATGCGGTCGCAGATGCCCGCCACCGAGGCGAGATCATGCGAGATGTAGAGAATCGCCATTCCATAACTGCGGTTCAGTTCGCGAAACAGCGAGAGGATCTCAGCCTGCGTGATCACATCAAGCGCGCTGGTGGCTTCATCGGCAATCAACAGCGCCGGGCGGTGCATGACGGCCATCGCAATCAGTACCCGCTGGGCTTGCCCAACGCTCATCTGTGACGGGTACTTTCGCAGGAACTCATCGGTCGCCGGCAGGCTCACGCTTTCCAGCGCGGCCCGGATCGCGGCCTCGCAATCTGCCTTCGGCCCCGATGCGTGAGCCCCCCACGCCTCCTTCAACTGGGTCCGAATCTTCAACGCAGGATTCAGCGACGATAGTGGACTCTGCAGCACGAGCGCGATTTTCCTTCCGCGCAGGGCACGCAGGTCCGACTCGCTGAGTCGCAGCAGGTCGGCCCCATCGAACCGGACTGTGCCTTCCACCTGAGCGCTCCTGCGATCGAGTAGGCCGAGAATCGCCATGGCCAGCGTGCTCTTGCCCGATCCACTCTGGCCGATAAGGCCGAGCACTTCGCCACAGCAGATGTCTACGTCTACATCGCGCAGCACCGGAGGCTTTTTCCCGTAACGCAGCCACAGGTGGGCCGACAAAAGAACTCCGCTCTGTGATTCCTCGACCATTCCTTCGTGCGCCTTAGTGTCCTTCGTGCTTAACGGTTTCGATTTCGTGAACTCAGACGGAGAAGGTGACGGTTACTTGACCGTCAGCCGCTCCGCATTCCAGTAAGTTTGCGGCACCAGGATCACCGGGTTTGCCCCCTGAACTGAGCCGGCGACCGCCGACAGCGCATTCCGATTCACCAGATAAATGAATGGAGCCTGCTCCACGGCAATCTCCTGCACGCGATCGAAGCTCTCCTTGCGCTTCTTCGGATCGGCCGAGGAAGCCTGCACCCGCATCAGCTTGTCGATCTCTGCTTCCCACGCGGTTTCCGGGGATTTCTCCGACGGATTCCACTGATGGTTTTCCGATGAACTGAGCCACACATTCATCTGCTCGCTCGGGTCGAGTCCGACATTGGTGAGTCCGAGCAAGATCGCTTCGTAGTCAAAGGTCTGCGTCATGCGCTCGATGAGGGAAGGGAAGTCGAGGGTCACGACGTTCACCTGAATTCCGATCTTCTGCAGATCTTCCTGAAGCATCGTGGCCATGCGCTCGCGATAATGATTCCCCGAGTTGGTGATGATCGAGAACACTACCGCATTGCCTTCTTTGTCTTTGAGTGTTCCATTCTCTAAGCGGAAGCCCTCGTTCTGCAGCGCCCTCAGAGCCGCGTCTGGAGAATGGGTCTCAGCCTTCAGACGCGCGTTGAACCAGAACTTGTTTGCGGGAGACACCGGACCAACCGCCGGCTGCGCATGCCCACGGAACACAACCCGGGCCAGATCCTCGCGATTGATCGCCTGCGAAATCGCCCGACGGAAGGTGGCCGACCGGAACCAGTTCTTCTTGTACGCGGGCAAAGGAGACTTGCTGACTTCGTTGAACCACATCTGTTCGCTGTCGAGGGACGGGCCCGCATCATGCACGAGTTGCGGAGAAGTCGCCGCCAGCTTGTCGAAGTACTCGCTGTCGATCGAGTTGATCAGGTCGATTTCTCCCCGCTTGAAGCGCAGCATTTCTACATCCCGGTTCGGCTGAATATCCAGCTTGATCGAATCCAGGTAGGGCAGCTTCCGCCCCTGCGCATCCGTCTTCCAGTAATTCGGATTGCGTTTCAGCAGGACCGTAGCACCCGGCTTGTAATCAGCCACCATGAACGGACCCAGTACCGCCATTTCCTTCCTGCCGGAGTGCGCCGAAAGAATCGCGACTTGATCAAATTGCCGGTCGAGTCCAGCGACGGGCGCCGGAAACGTAATTGAAATCTGGGTGGCGGAGAGAATCTTAGTCTCGACATCCCCCGGTCCCGAACGGAACGCGTCCCCGGTCGGCGAATGCAGCGCCGGATCCATCAACTGCCTTACTGTGTAGGCCACGTCCTCCGCGGAAAAAGCAGTGCCATCGGAGAACGAGACTCCGCTGCGCAACTTGAACGTGATTTCTTTTCCGTCTTTCGAAACCTGCCACGACTGCGCCAGTTCGGACTCCAAGGCCTGCGTCTGACGGTTGAGGCGCAGGAGCACGCCTCCGGTCAAATATCGGATCGCGACCGACGCATCGTCCTCGACTTTCAGAGGATCGAACGTTTTCGGTTCCGACCGCAGACAAAACCGCAGTTCGCCCTGCGCCATCGCCGAGCCCGCCAGCATTCCCAGGCAGACCAGCGAAATCAAGACGGCTTGTTTGCTCTTTGCTCCCATCACTGCCAACCTTCCCCAGAGGCCCGTCATGCGGGCATTTCGTCTTGCTTCGAAAGTGCAAGCTGAAACGAGGTCACCACGACCACCAGCAACACCAGTGGCACGAACTTCCACGGCTCTTCGCCTACCGAGACCAGCCCTTCCAACTCTTTCAACAAGCTCCCCCACGACGGCATCGGCTCGGCGACACCCAATCCCAGGATTCCGAGGTTCGCTTCGCTCAGGATGAACGCCGGAATCGAAATCCAGAACTGTGCATACAGCACCGGCTTCAGGTTCGGGAGC
>DATDGW010000591.1:0-30610 GCA_036521895.1 Candidatus Sulfotelmatobacter sp.
GAAGCGCAACGGACTGTGTCTGAGGCTCGGTGGAGTTGGAAGCGGTCTATAAAGCTGGGGGCTGCAGGAATTGCGCTGATCGGCTGCGTCGTCTTAGCTTTCCTGCTGATCCCGAACCGCCTGCGCGATCGCGTTTTAAAGCGGCAGGGCGCCATCCGGTCATTGGCGGTCTTGCCCTTCGAAAATCTTTCTGGCGATCCTTCCAAAGATTACTTTGCCGACGGATTCACCGACGAGTTGACCACCGACCTCGCGGAGCAGACGCGCATCCTCGTGGTTTCCCGCACCTCCGTCATGCGCTACAAGGGTTCCAGGAAGCCCCTCCCCGAAATCGCCCGCGAATTAAAGGTGGATGCGATCGTGGAAGGGTCGGTCATGCTCTCGGACCAGCAAGTGCACATCACTGCCCAACTCATACAGGCATCGACCGACCGGCATCTCTGGGCACACAGCTATGATCGTGATCGGAAGGATTTTTTTCCCATCCAGAGTGAAGTGGCAGCCACGATTGCCGGCCTCATCCGAGCCAACACGATGACGCGAAATGCGACGGGAGTGTCCAGTCCGCAATTCACTCGCGAAACTTATGAACTGTACTTGGAATGCCGAGGCCTGGCTCGACAAAGCAGCGAAGAGGACCAAAACCTTGCGATCAAGTGCTATGAGCACGTCTTAACGCTAGATCCCAAGTGCGCCCCAGCGTACGCTGGCATCGCGGACTCCAATTCCGCCTTGGGACTGGACCATGTGCCGAGAGCTCGCGCCGCGGCAATGAAGGCTGTCGAGCTGGATCCATCCCTTGCCGAGGCCCACGATGCACTCGGTAGCGTTAAAATGACCTATGACAAAGACTTGGTAGAAGCGGAAAGGGAATTTAAGGAGGCCCTGGCGCTCAATCCCAGCTACGCAGTAGGTCATCTTGACTACGCTTTATTATTGGTCGGCACAGGTCGGTTCACCGATGCGATTGCCGAAGCCAAAACGGCGCGAGAACTTGATCCGTTCTCGGCCGGTAATGTGATGTCTTCCGGCATGATTCTGTTCATGACCGGGCGGTATGACGAAGCTATCGAGGAAGAAAGGGCAGCACTGGAACTTGATCCACAGCATGACCGTGCTCACTACTGGGCGGGCTACGCATACGAACAAAAAAGAATGTACGACAAGGCGATTGCCGAATATGAAAAGGTACTGGATCCCGATGATCATGGCATCTTCCTGACTGCTCTCGGACGTTCTCATTTGCTGGCGGGAGATTCGAAGGAGGCCGAGGAAATGAGACACAGGGCTGAGTCCCTCTCGGGAGACAACTTCCTTTGGCCTTATGATGCAGCTCTCCTTTACACGTCATTGGGTGATAGAGACCGAGCCTTCGTTTGGCTAGAAAAAGATTTGGCACAGCATGACGGTTGGTTGCTGTTGCTGAACATAGATCCTCGCCTCGATCCGCTGCGCTCCGACCCGCGCTTCCGCGATCTGGTCAAACGTGTCGGCCTTCCCGTCTCGGAGAGCCGTTAAGAGCGCCGCGCCAAGGGAGCCCGAACCTAGGACATCCCGGGATTGTCCGAAACAAGCGATCCGCCGAGATCACCGGGAGTGGGCGGAGTGACGCTATCGAGTGTCCCAAGTAGCAGCCCGATACTGACTGGCAGATTGGGCTTTCATTTCAGTTCTCTGAGTTCTTGTTTTGCAGATCACGAATAGCCTTCGTCAATCCGACACAACGATTCTCGGACTTGTAGTGCTTAACAAGTCGCCGATCGTTCTCTTTACCGGGTTGTACAGGTCAGGCATAACCTTGCTTGTTTCCTCCGCAATTTGGTGAGACTAGCCATTATCCACCTCGGAACGCGGCTGCGCCTGTGAGAAAGCAGGTCACTCGTCGGAGAAATGACCTTCGCGTCCAACTGACACCTTCCCCGCACATTAAGCACATGATGAGACCTCGCAGAGGAGCATCTCAACATTCCCAGTTCAACCTGATTTTTCACAGGGGGGGCGCTCTGGGACCATCTCTTTCCCTTCTCGAAACGCGCTCTCTGAGTTGATCTGATCCCTGTCTAAACTTGATTTTCAACTGTTTATCATCTCGTCACGTGTCTCTGGACACGTCTCTTTCCCTTCTCCCGTCAAACGATGGGAAGGCGACATTCGTCTTTGGCGAGATAGGCCGATCCCAAAGCCGGAATTCCGTAGCCACGCTAGGGCCGAGTCAGGCATTCACAAGTCCAGCGGAGGCGGCTCACCGCCTCCGCTGGATCGGACTATTCGTTCGGCGGTGGCAAGGTCAACGGTGCGGACAACTGAAAGGTCAACGCGGACTCAGCGGGATACTCAATCTGTTTGTTTCCGGTCAACGTTCCTCCGATGAGACCGGCGCCAGCACCGACGAGAGCACCGATGCCTGCTCCTTTACCGCCGCCTGCTATGCCGCCGATCAACGCACCCCCGGCAGCCCCGCCGCCGGTGGCGACAGCGGTTCTTTTGCCTTTGCCCTTAACCGTGCTATCCAACGTGGCAGTCCTTATCGCATAGGTTCTCCCGTTTACCGTGATGTTGCTGAGCGTGAGGACCAGTTCGCCTTCACCCTTGATCTTGCCCTTGGCCTTGGCCGAGACCACGGTGCCACTGATGGTGGATGCGGCGGGAATGGCGGCCATACCGCGCACGGTTACTGGTTGCGCCAGAGTGGCGAGAAAAGTCTGGCCGGTCTGACTGGTCTTCGATCCCAGGGCCTGGCCCAACTTGACGGTCAGAGCTGTACCTGCGGGCACGACAATGGGTTGAGGTTTGGGTTTCTCCACAGGGGGCGGAGGCGGAGCGGGTTGCGTCGCCATCGTGTCCGGCTCAACCGTGGTCTGATCGTCTACGGCAACAGCGCCCGGTTCTTCCTTGGCGATCTGTTCAATCTTCTTCTGGGCGGCCGGAGTCTTCACTTTCCCCTTCAGCGTAACTTTCCCTTCGTTAGATGCGACTTGGACGTCTGAGTCCTTCGTCTCAGGTTCAGCGGCGGCCTTGGTCTGAATGTCCTTTTGGATCTCCTGGTCTTTGTCTTTGGTGCGGCTGGAACAGCCGATTGCCATTCCGAGCAATAAGATCAGCGATACAAACAGAGCAATGCGTTTTTGCATTGTGATTCTCCTAGTCGTGGCGGTTCAGGTTGAGTGCGTTCCCGAAGTGAAGAAGTCCTGCTCCAAATGTTAGCCCTGAACTGGCGGAATTACGACTGGCAGAGTTGACAGTGGCCAGGAACCCAGATGCGCCCCGTCACGAGCGCCGTGTTCTTGCGGCCGTCAAATGCCCCGGGCGATGTGGTGTAATGATCGTGGTGAACTGGCTTACTGTTCTGAACCGCGAAGTCGTCGAGTGCACCCGCTGTCCGCGCCTGGTCGCGTACCGACAGGAAGTTGCGCGAGTGAAGCGGCGCGCGTATCTGAGCTGGGAATACTGGGGCAAGCCCGTGCCGGGATTCGGGGATCCGCATGCGCGGGTGCTGATCATGGGGCTGGCGCCGGGAGCGCATGGCTCGAACCGCACTGGGCGGCCGTTCACAGGAGATGCTTCCGGGAATTTTATGTACCCGGTACTCTATGAAACTGGTTTTGCCAGCCAACCTACGGCGGTCGAGCGGAGTGACGGCTTGAAGTTGAAGGATCTTTATATTACGGCCGCGGTTCGGTGTGCGCCTCCCGACAATAAGCCGCTTCCGGAGGAACTCGCCGCGTGCTCGCACTTTCTCGATCGCGAGTTGGCGGGATTGACGGATGTGAAGGTTGTGGTTGCCTTGGGGAAGATTGGTTTCGACGCTTACCTGAACTACCTGAAGCGTGTGAGGCTGCTTGCCAGCAAGAAGACCTGCGTTTTCAAACACGGCGCCAGTTACCGCATGCCCGACGGGAAGGCGTTACTCGCGTCTTACCATCCGTCGAATCAGAACACACAGACAGGAAAGCTGACGCGGAAGATGTTTGTGGAGATCTTTCAAGAGGCGGCAAGAATTGCCGATCGAGAACGCTGAAGCGCCGCTGTGCCGGTTCGTTCAACCGTCCCTCCCTTTGAGGGGATAGCCGACAAGGCTGGGTTGCGAACCGGAGCGGCACCGTTGTGTTGTGCGGCGCGGACAAGTTAAGGATTTCTGATTACTGATTGTTGATTGATGATTGAAAATCGAAATCGCTGCCATTTGAGTCTTGCAATCAAGAATCAAACAATCAAGAACCAGCAATCCACAATCCTGCGTGTCTGCGCCACGTGATTTATCTCAGCTTTGTTACTGTTACTTCCAACTGAAACTGACGTTTGGAGTTGGGATCGTCCGCGCTGCCAATCAGGATCGGTTTCCCGACCACCATCAACGTGTCACCGCTGATCTTGATTTGGCGAACCACCGGTGCCGATGCCCCAGCGCGCTCGCCGGAGTCCATATCCAGGTTGCTGACGTCACCCCTGACCGCCAACATCAACTCGTCGCCGTGCTCTCTCAGTTGAGACCAGAGATTGGTTCCGATGTCCATATATTGAAACGAGGGAACGGGGCTGCCGGAGTTCGACGGGGTTACCGAAACAGCAACCGGAACCCGCGTCCCGATTTTTATTTCGTCGGAGTTGCCGGCGGTCAGGTTCATGGAGTAGTGCCGGACGTTTACGATCTTTCCTTCGAGAACCTCATTAAAGGAAAAATCGAGACGATAGGGTTGCACGGGCGTCACCTTGGAGGGACGGGCGGAGCTCTCTTTGGATCCTTCCTGGGCTCGTGCCGGCCCTGGGACGAGCCAGAGGCCTACCGTCATTGCCACAATCATTACTGCAAACGTTTTTCGCATGGATGGTTGCCTTTACCTTTCCTGTTGGTCCGAATCGGAGAATGTGTTTTCAGAGCTTGCTTCTTTCATCTGCTGCTGTATTTCTTTCTCGTATTTCTCTTGCTCTAGCCCGATCAGCTTAGCTTCCTCCGGAAACTGACTGGCATACCTTCTTAAGGCGAGTTCCTGCTGGCTCGGTGGCTGGGGCGAAGGAAACTGATCGAGCTTCGGCCGAGCTGAAGGCTTGACTGCGAGATGTGAGCGGGGAGCGGTTACCCTGCTTGTGGGGGTCCATCGCGAGGGCCGCACTCCCTTTTCTTCGGTCTTCGACACAACTTGGGTCGCTGGTTGCTTTGGAGCCTGCGTCGCGGCAGGGGGATGATTCGCCACGACCGAGTTCGATGACTTGCCGGATCTCCACGCCAAGGCGACGGACACAACGACAATTGCGGCGATCGCTCCGGCCAGACTCCAGCGCCACCACCTGCGGTCTGGAACCTGTGCACGATCGGTCCGCAAGTTCGCAAGCACTCGATCCTCGAGTCCGGCCCTCGGCTCGACGTCGCTGTACTTGGCCAAGGCGGCGTCCAACTGGCGGTCGAGTTCGTCGTTGTCTGACTGCCAGTCCGCATCAACCGGACTTTGATCCTTGGGTTTCATGGTTGCCTCTACTTCCTGCTCATACGTCCTGCCAGCTTCTCGTGCAGGATCTGCCGCGCCCGGAAAACTCTGGACCGCGCGGCTGCCTCGTTGATGCCCAACATTGCGGCGACCTCCCGGGGCGACATTTCCTCGATCGTCGACAGGATCAGCGGCTGGCGTAGTTTCTCTGGAAGTGCCGCGATCAGTTTCTCCAGTGCCGCGCTGAATTGCGTGCTCTGTATTGTCTGATCCGCCGGGGTGTCGGACGAAGGCACTTGAGCGATCGGCTTGTCGGGATGCTCCAGAGGAATCTCCCGCGTGCGGCCGCGCTGCCGGCTACGGTCGATCGCAACGCGCCAGGCAATCCGCGCCAGCCACGTCTTGGGATCTTCTACCTCCGGGAGCCTCGAGCTGTAACGCAGTACCCGCATGAACGTTTCCTGTGTGGAGTCCTCGGCGTCGTGGTGGCTTCGCAGGGCCGCATATGCGATGCGGTAAATGAGGCGGGAGTGCTCGCGGACCAGGCGTTCGAGTATGTCGTGACTGTGTTCAGCCCGACTTTGCGCGGCTTCGTTGCGCTCAGTCGTGGCCGCTCCGCTCAGGATCGCCTCTCCTGCCGCCACTCGTTTGCCCTCACTCATGAAGACTGCCTAGGGTCCGTTTTGTTCAGGAAAATCTTTGGAAGAACGGAAGGAGTGACGGGGCTTGCGAAACTTTCGCCCGAAAACGAAGGAGAGAGTGAATCTTGAGGTTCCGCATCGCGCGAGTGAGGGCGCCCGCGCCACATAAACCTAGAAGCCGACCATCACCGGCTCTGGTTCAAGGCGCACGGCCCAGAGCTCCTCGACGCGCTGCTGGATTTGATCTATCAAGGCGAGGACTTCTGCGGTCGTGGCCTCGCCACGATTCACAATCGCCAGCGCGTGTTTGCTGGAGATACCGACGTGGCCGAAGCCGTATCCGCGGGTGAATCCAGATTTCTCAACCAGCCACGCCGCCGAGACCTTTCGGCTTTTCTCGAGGGCGGGATAACTGGGAAGGTCTAGTCCTTTCGCTTCGGCTCGCTTTTGCAGGTCTGCGTGCTGCTCTTCTGAGAGCACGGGATTCTTGAAGAACGATCCGGCGCTCTGGCAATCGGGATCGCCAGAGACGATCAGCATGCCTTTGCGTGCGCGAATGTGGCGAACGGCCTCGCGCGTCTCGGCGAGATTGGGGCGAGTCTCGCGGCCTTCGAAGTGGCGCTTCAGGTCGCCATATTCGAGATGGGCCTCGCCGTCGGGTGTGAGAGCGTAGGTGACTCGTAGGATGACGAACCGTCCGGGCTCAGTCGTATTGAAGATGCTGGAGCGGTAGGTGAAGCCGCAGGCCTTGCGGCGGAGTTCGCGCACCTGGTTGTCTTTGAGATCGAATACTTCGACCGACTCGATGGTCTCGGACACTTCCTGTCCGTAGGCGCCCACGTTTTGGACGGGGGTGCCACCCACGCTGCCGGGAATTCCGCTCAGGCACTCGACGCCCGCGCACTGCGCCACGACGGCGTGCGAGACGAAGCGGTCCCATGATTCTCCGGCGCCCGCGTCGAAAAGAACCTTGCCCTCGTCGTCATGTCCCGGACGCCGGTCGATGCCTGGGATCGCGACCTTCAGGACCAGCCCGGGCCAGCCGGAATCGGCAACGACCAGATTGCTGCCGCCGCCCAAAACAAAGAGCGGCAGATTCTTCGACTGCGCGAATGCAACTGCCTCCTGGACCTCTGGGGCTGACTTTGCCTCCACGAGGAAACGGGCTGGGCCTCCTAGTCGGAAGGTGGTCAGCGGAGCCAGCAAGACGTTTTCCTGAAGCTGCATTGGTGCTTTCAATATACACAGGGCACAGTGACGAATTGGGCAGGGGTCCTTCGACTGCGGGACTGCTCCGCGTTCGCGAAGCAGTCCCTTCGCTCCGGATGACGTTTCTAGAAGGGCGGTGCGAACGGCAACTTCGCTCGCGGTGGCAGACACGTTACAATGAGATCAATGAATCCAAGCAGAGGAATAAAACTGATATGCCGATGTATCCCGAAATAATGGTGATCCCGATGCGCGAGGAGTTGACGCGTCTGGGAATCGAAGAGCTGCGCACGCCCGAGGAAGTGGACCAGGCGCTGAAGAACCGTCCGGGCACGACCATGGTCGTGGTGAACTCGATTTGCGGATGCGCCGCCGGGCGCATGCGTCCGGCGGTGCGAATCGCGATGCAGAATTCTAGCCTGCCGGATCACTCCTACACCGTTTTTGCGGGGCAGGAGGAGGACGCGACGGAACGCGCGCGCCGTTATTTCACGGGGCAGTTGCCGTCTTCGCCGTCGATCGGGATTCTACGCGACGGGCAGCTTGTGTATTTGATGCCACGCAGCGATATTGAGAGACGGGAAGCGCCGACGATTGCTGCTGATCTGAAGGCGGCGTTTGATAAGTTCTGCGGCAAGCCGGCTGCGGTCTAACCTTGGCCTGCAGTTTGCCGGATGCTGGCAAACGGCAAATTGCTCGCCCCGTTCGGATGACGAGTGTATCGGGATCGGCGGCGATGAGGTCTATTTCTTTTTTCCTGCGGTCGCCATGAACGATTTGACTACGATTGCGTTGGGCTGCACGCCTACGGGAATTAGAGTGAGAAGCGAATACTCTGATGTCTCCAAAGTGCGCTTTGGCGTGCGCTTCTGGATTACGGTCACGTCGCCCGATTGCGTGTCGAGTACCAGCAGATAGTTCTGATCGGGAGTGAGAGCGAGGTCATCCGGCCGGCTGCCCACGGTCAAGGTTGGAGGGATGCGGCGGCCCATATCGATGTCGTATATTGCGATGCTGTTCGACCCGAAATTCGTTACATACAGCCGCGAGTTGTCGAGCGTGACCACGCCACGGGACGGATGCTGCCCAATCTCCAGGCTGCTGCCCACTTCGTCGTTGCCGGTCTCGATGATCGAGATGCTGTCGGAATCGAAGTTGCAGACGATCAGTTCGCCGCCGTCGGGCTTTAGTGTGAGGCTCACCGGCGTGCGGCCGACGTCGAGCAGCGCGAGCACACGATCGTCTTTCTGGTTGCCGCCCTTAGTCGCGTCGCTCTGCAGGGCAATCGAGGCGACTTGCGCCGATCCGGAGCAGGCTACGAAAGCCTTACTCGAATCTGGGAGGACGGCGATGTCTTCGGGTTGCTCACAAACGGGTAACGTCGCGCGCACGCGCAAGGCCTTCGCGTCGATCAGAGTTACGGTGTTGTCAGCGCGGTTGCTTACGACGACGGTTGATCCGTCCGGCGAAACGCGCGCCATCCCCGGCGATGCACCCACGCGCACGCTGCCGATCACGAGTCGCTTCTCGAGATCGATCACGCTAACATTCGACGAGCCCGAGTTGGCCACATAGGCGCGCTTGCCGTCCTCGGAGACGTCGATGAAGTAGGGACGCCCGTGGACGCCGATGGTCGCGACCACGGTGTTCGTCTCGGCGTTGATCACGCTGACGTTGTTGGATCCAGTGTTGACGACATAGATCTCGTTCTTCTTGCCGTTGGCTGCGAGACCAGTCGGCTCGCTGCCAACCGGGATGGTCTTGGCCAGGGCGAACGTGCGCAAGTCGATCACGCTGACGGTGTTGCTCTTGCCATTGGAGACGTAGGCGTACTCGCGGTAGGCGGGGCCGTAGTCGGGCATAGCCTGCTCGCGGAAATACCACCAGCCCGCTCCGGCGAGGACGGGAACCAGAACAGCGATGAGGAGGAGCTTTCTCAAAGTAGAGGCCGCAATGGCGGAAGAGAAAGATTACCAGACAGGAGCAGGTCAGAAGTCTTAGTACAGTCGGAAGTCAACCTCAACTTTGACGTGTACCGCCACTGGGATTCCGTCTTTCGTTGCCGGTTCAAATTTCCACGTGCGAACGGCGGCTAGCGCCTGTTTGTCGAGGTCTTTGTCGAGGCTCTTGGTGACCTTGGGGTCGAGTACCTTGCCCTCCGGCGTAACAATCATTGCAACCACGACCGTCCCATTGAGCTTCTTTTTCCGAGCTTTGTCGGTGTACTCGGGATTCGGCATGGACAAGGGCGTGGGTGGCGCCACGCCATTTCCTACTTCGTACACGCCATTAGGGTCCAGTTGCTGCTGTGCACACAGCGGGCCGCCAATCGGAATCGTGATGACACTCAGAAGCACCACAAGTTGAACGAAAAACGAATCGATAGTCCTCATGAGAGGCTCCAGAATCGAGTCGATGCGACCTACCCCTACTTGCTTACTGCCACCGGTTCCCGCACCCCGATCGCGGGCACAGTTCTTCCTACGACTGCAGCGATTTGACGCACTTGCTCCATCAACGTGTCGAACTGATCGGGGAAGAGCGATTGCGGACCGTCGGACATTGCCTCATCCGGCTGATGATGCACTTCGACCATCAAGCCGTCCGCGCCCACGGCGACCGCTGCGCGCGACAGCGGGGTCACTTTGTTGCGTTTGCCGGTGCCGTGGCTGGGATCAACCAGAATCGGCAGATGGCTTAGGCGCTGCACCGCCGGCACCACGCTCAAGTCGAGCGTGTTGCGGGTGTGGTCGGCGAAGGTGCGCACGCCGCGTTCGCAGAGCGCGACGTTGTAGTTGCCCTCGCTCAGGATGTATTCGGCAGCCATCAGGAACTCTTCCAGCGTGGCTGACATGCCGCGTTTGAGCAGCACGGGCTTGCGGGCGCGTCCGGCACGCTTCAGCAGAGAGAAATTCTGCATGTTGCGGGCGCCGATCTGGATCACGTCGGCATATTCTTCGACCAGGTCGAGCGATTCGTGGTCGATGGCCTCAGTGATGATCTTCATGCCAAACTGCTGGCGGATTTCGGCCATGATGCGCAGTCCTTCTTCGCCGAGTCCTTGAAACGAGTAGGGCGAGGTGCGCGGTTTGTAAGCGCCTCCGCGGAAGAATTGCGCTCCGGCGCGATGGACGCGCTCAGCCACCGTAAAGGCTTGGTCGCGATTCTCGATGGCGCACGGTCCGGCAACGATCGCGAGTCCTCGTCCGCCGATGGTGGCGGCGGTTCCGGGAAAAGTGATGACCGTGTTGTCTTCTTTGACGTCGCGGCTGACCAGTTTGTAGGGCTTCGAGACCTGGATGACTTCCTGCACCCCCGGCATTTCTTCCAGCGTGCCCTGTTCGACTTCGCCCTTGTTGCCGGTGATGCCGATGGCGGTGCGGGTTGCGCCCGGCATGGAATGGGCGCGGTATCCGAGTTTTTCGATTTTCTGGCAAACGGCACGCACCTGTTCTTCGGTGGCCTGCGCCTTCATGACGACGAGCATAAGTTCACCCTGAGAGTATTGCGGGTGGGGACGGCCGGTTCGGCTGTCCGGTCGAGCGAGGCTCGACTTTCTCACCGCGGCTGCAGGAGAAGCCGCCTTACAAGTCTACCTTTCCGTGTACCTGCACCGCAAATACAGCAGGGCAGGTGAATCCGGTGAACTCGGGAAGCATCCAACGAAAAGATTATTGATAATTCCGTTGCAAATTTCCCGGGAGAGGTCGTCATGAAAGCAGCAGTCGTTCCTTGTGTGAATGGCAAGTGGGAGGTGAAAGAGTGGGAGACTCCCAAGGCCGGTCCGAATCAGGTGGTCATCAAAATTCATGCCAGCGGACTTTGCTATACCGACGTGCATTTGACCCACGGCTTGTTTCCGCTGCAGTTTCCGCGCGTGCTTGGGCATGAGCCGGTCGGGGAGATTGTCGAAGTCGGTCCCGGTGTGACCACGCGCAAGGTCGGAGACCGGGTCGGCGTCGGCTGGGTGCAAAAAGGCTGTGGGCGGTGCGAGTGGTGCTTGCGTGGCAAAAAGGAGTTGTGCCAGAACAATATCTCTACTGGCATTTCGACCCAGGGCAGCCACGCCGAGTACATGCTGGCCTACGCGGATGCGACCATGCTGATCCCGGACGCGCTCGGTTACGAGCAAGCTGCGCCGATTTTCTGCGCCGGGTACACAGTATGGAGCGGGTTGCGGTTGGCTGACCCCAAGCCGCACGAGCGGGTCGCGGTCGTAGGCATCGGAGGCCTCGGCCATCTGGCGCTGCAGTATTCCAAGGCATCGGGCTTCGAGACGATCGCCGTGACCAAGTCGAAAGACAAAGAGAAGATGATTCGCGACCTGGGAGCCGATGAGGTGGTCGAGAGCGGCGAGAAACTGCTGTCTGCGGGAGGAGCGGATGTGCTGTTGGCGACTTCGAATTCGTGGGCTGCGACTGCTGATGCCACGAAGGGAATGCGTCCTGAGGGGCGCATCATTCTCATGGGAGTTGGCCACGAGCCGCTGAACTACAATCCCGAACTAATGTTCAAGCGTGTGCGGCTGATTGGGTCGAGCCAGAACGGGCCGGAGTATTTGTACGAAGCGCTGGACTATGCGGCAAAGGCCAAGGTGAAGGTGGTCGCGGAAACCTACAAGCTCGGTGAAATCGCCAGGGCGTATGACCGCGTGTCCGACGGCAAGGTGCGATTCCGGGCAGTGATCACGATGAATTGACTCCGATGGAGGTCACGGCGTGGGACGGGCGTAGCTGCCCGTCCCGCCGAGCACCCCGGCTCGATATACTTCTGCCATGCCCGGCTCGATGGCGCGCGAACAGGACATTCTCAAGCGGTCCGCGCCGAAGCGCCCGCCCCACCTGACGTCCCGCCGCATTGGCATTCACACCTCTTCCGCTGGAGGGGTGCAGAACGCGGCCGAGCGTGCCTACCGGCTGGGGTGCAACACGTTTCAGATTTTCTCGTCGAGCCCGCGCCAGTGGGCGCCGCATGAGTTGGGCGAGTTGCAGTGCGCCGAGATGAACCGGTTGCGGGCCCGGTACGGCCTGAAGCCGCTGGTGATTCACACAAATTACCTAGTGAACCTCGCCAGTGCCAATCGACTCTTCCTGCGGAAGTCGATGGAGGCGTTTCGCGGGGAGGCGGAGCGGGCGGTTGCCTTGTGTGCGGACTATCTGGTGCCGCACCCCGGCTCCTTTCGGGGCAGCGATCGCGAACAGGGACTCGTGCGCACGGCCGCTGCGATCGCGGCATCCACCCAGGGGCTTGACCTGGCTAAGGGAGGCTTGACTATCCTGATCGAGAACACAGCTGGTTCGGAGTTTTCGCTGGGCGGGAGCTTCGAACAAGTGGCGGAGATTCTAGAGCGTCTGCGGGGTGTGGTTCCTGTGGGCGCGTGCATCGACACCTGCCACACACACGTTGCGGGATACGACATTGTGAGCGATGCAGGTCTTTCCGAGACTCTGCAGCACCTCGAAGCGACGGTCGGGCTGAATCACGTCAAGGTTTGGCACTGCAACGACGCCAAAGCGGCGCGGGGATCGAAACTCGACCGGCATCAACAGATTGGGAAGGGAATGATCGGCAAGGAAACTTTTCGGGTGTTGCTCAACGATCTTCGCCTGGCCCACGCCGCGTTCATCGCTGAAACGCCGATCGAGAAGCGGGGAGACGATCGGAGAAATATCGATGCTCTCAAGAAGCTGGTGGCGGAAACGTAACTTACGCCAAGACGAGGAGACGTTGCCAGCCACGACTGGGTGGCCCGATACTCTTCTGCATGAAGCTCTACCGTTCCCGCCATGGCTTTGTGGCCGAGCAGGCTAGTCGCTACTACGCGTTGCATGCGTCTTCCTGGGACGACCTGGTTCGGCACGAAGATCTGCGCGACTATCTCGAACAACTGATTGCTGAGGGCAAGCCTGTGGATGCGGCTGCGCCACCGGATCTGCTTCCGCCGATCGGTAGCCAGGAGGTGTGGGCTGCGGGCGTGACCTATTACCGCAGCCGTGATGCGCGGATGGAGGAAGCCAAAGGCGCGGGCGGCGGAGACTTCTACGACCGCGTGTATCAGGCGAAGCGGCCGGAACTGTTCTTCAAATCGGCGCCCCATCGGGTGGTCGGCCCGGAGGCGAACGTGGCGATCCGCGACGATGCTTCATGGTCGGTGCCGGAGCCGGAGTTGACTCTGTTTGTGTCTCCGGGCGGTAAGATCGCTGGCTACACCATCGGCAATGACATGAGCTCGCGGGACATTGAAGGGGAAAATCCGTTGTATTTGCCGCAGGCCAAAGTGTACGACCGCAGTTGCGCGCTTGGACCCTGTCTGTTGATTGCGGATGAGCCATTGTCGGCTGCCACGGAAATTGCGCTGGAGATTCGACGGAGTGGTGCCGTGGCGTTTTCCGGAGCGACCACGCTCAAGGAAATGAAGCGAAAGCCGGAAGAACTGGTCGAGTATCTCTATCGCAATAACAGCTTCCCGTACGGGTGCTTTCTTCTAACCGGCACTGGGATCGTACCTCCCGATTCGTTTACGTTGAAGTCTGGCGACGAGATCCGCATTGCGATTCCACCGATTGGGACTCTCGTGAATCGTGTTGGGTGAGATGTGGGTACGCAGCGGGGGCAGGGCGATGACTTGATCTTGACCGCGAAGAACACTAAGGTTCACGAAGGAAACCCTTCCGCAGTCGCTACCGAGGTTACGCTCCGGAGTTGGCTGCGCGACGTGTAAAATAGAGGACTATTTACTGGTGCCTTCCAGTCTATGGCTATCGGAGAAAAAACGGTTAACGGCGTGGCCTGCGGCTCTGAACCCCGAGTTCCTGCCGACCGTCCCAACGATGAGCGTTATGATGCCCAGCGCGTCGAAACGAAATGGTTCGAGCGGTGGCAACAAGATGCTTCGCTCTACGCTGCCGAGCCTGACTCGACCAAGAAGAAATATTACGTTCTGGAGATGTTGCCGTACCCCTCAGGCGCGCTTCACATGGGGCACGTGCGCAATTACGCCATCGGTGACGCACTGGCGCGGTACATGTGGATGAATGGGTACAACGTGCTTCATCCTATGGGGTGGGATTCGTTTGGCTTGCCCGCAGAGAATGCAGCCATCCAGAACAACACGCCGCCGCGCCTGTGGACGCTACGCAACATCGCCAACATGAAGGGGCAGATGAAGCGCCTGGGCTTTGCGTACGACTGGGCACGCGAGGTGACGACGTGTCTTCCGGAGTATTACCGGTGGAACCAGTGGTTCTTTCTCAAGTTGTTTGAGAAGGGATTGGCGTACCGCAAGAAGAGCAAAGTGAACTGGTGTCCGAAGTGTGCGACCGTGCTCGCGAATGAGCAAGTCGTGAACGGCTGCTGCTGGAGGCACGAAGATACTTTGGTGGAACAGCGCGAGTTGGAACAGTGGTTCGTGCGCACGACGAAGTATGCCGACGAGTTGCTCGCTGGGCTCGACAAGTTGGAAGGCTGGCCGGAAAAAGTGCGGACCATGCAGCGCAACTGGATCGGGCGTAGTGAGGGCACGCGGGTCGATTTCAAGCTCGATTACGCCGAGAACCATACCGGGTTCGGGCCGGCGGGATCGACGATTCCTGTCTTTACCACGCGCGTGGATACGATCTATGGCGCGACTTCGGTGCAGCTTGCGCCAGAGCATCCGATCGTCAAAGATCTGGCGGCGGCGAACCCTGAGTTGCGCGCGAAGGTCGATCAATTGATTGGCGAGCAACGGAAGGCGAGAGAGGCCGGCGATATCGGCGAAATCGAAAAGCACGGCGTATTTACGGGGCGTTATGCGATCAATCCGTTCAATAGCGAGCGGGTGCCGGTGTGGGTCGCGAATTACATATTGATGGACTACGGCACGGGCGCCATCATGAGCGTGCCGGCGCACGACGAGCGCGACTACGAGTTCGCCAAGAAGTACGGCCTCGAGGTTCACATCGTGATTTTGCCAGTGTCGGGCGATCCGGACGACACCGTGGCCGAGCCCCAGCTTCCATTCGCCGGGCACGAAGGCATGCTGATCAATTCGGGGCGATACAACACTCTGGCTTGCGAGGACGCGATCCGGAAGATGTCCGCTTACGCCGAGGAGAACAAGTTCGGCAAGGCCACCGTCACTTATCGCCTGAAAGACTGGGGGATTTCTCGGCAACGCTATTGGGGCACGCCGATCCCGATGCTGTATTGCGAGAGAGACGGGATCGTCGCGGTGCCTGAAAAAGATTTGCCGGTGATCTTGCCCGAGAACGTCGACATCACGCTCACCGGCGGATCGCCGCTCGAGCGCGTGCCGGATTTTGTCCACGCTACTTGCCCCAAGTGCGGCGGAGCGGCACGGCGCGAAACCGACACGATGGATACGTTCGTCGATTCGTCGTGGTATTTCTACCGCTACACCGACGCGCACAACGATCGCGCGCCGTTCGATGGCAGGGCCGCACAATACTGGTTCCCCATCGATCAGTATATTGGCGGGGTCGAGCACGCCATCTTGCACTTGATTTACTCGCGCTTCTGGACGAAGTTCATGCGCGACCTGGGGATGATCACGAACGACGAACCGGCCGACCGTCTGTTCACGCAGGGGATGGTGATCAAGGACGGCAGGAAGATGTCGAAGAACATCGGCAACGTTGTGTCGCCCGACGTGATGGTTGCGCGCTACGGGGCCGACGCGGCGCGCCTCTATAGTTTGTTCGCAGCCCCGCCAGATCGCGATCTTGACTGGCAGGATTCGGGGATTGAAGGCATTCAGCGGTTCCTCGGGCGCGTGTACCGGTTCGTGATGCGCAATGCGCGGCCGGATCATGCTGACTGGCGTAAGCCGGTGCCGCCTGAGTTACCGGCGGTGGCGCGGGGCATCCAGCGCAAGTTGCACCAGACGATCAAGCGGGTCAGCGACGACTTCCAGGGACGCTGGCACTTCAACACGTGCATCTCGGCGATCATGGAGTTGGTGAACGTCCTGTACGCCTCGGAGGAGGCGATTGGCGGGAATGAAGTTCCAGTGCCATTTCTGGCGGATGTACTGCGCAATCTGGTCTTGTTGATGGCGCCGTTTGCTCCATATCTCGCCCATGAATTGTGGGAGATGCTCGGTGAAAAGGGGAACCTGCTCAAGGCCGCGTGGCCGAAGTTTGACGTTGAGTTGGCCAAGGAAGAGGAGCTTGAGATTCCTGTGCAGATCAATGGGAAGCTGCGCAGCCGTATCGTTGTGCCTAGAGATGCCACAGAAGCGGTGGTTCTCGAACGCGCGCTGGCTGATGAGAAAGTGAAAGCCGCGATCGCTGCCAAGCAGGTGGTGAAGAAGATCTACGTTCCGGGCAAGCTGGTGAATATCGTGGTGAAGTGAGTCTTACTGCGCGGGCACTGCCAAGTCGAAGGATGAGATCGACTAGGAATTGGAGAGGCAACGGGTTTGGGATGACGGGGAATGAGTTATCCTGACCAAGCATGGCCATCTCTCCCACTGCTGAAGGGTTTCGCGCTGCGTTTCAGCGGCCGTCGGTCACGCTGGCGGAGATCATGTGGCGCTGGACTGCGGGCGCGACTGCGGCAGCTCTATTCCTCTTCGGCATCTTCGAATACCTCAACACCCTGCCCGTCACCAACGGAGAGTTGCTGTTTCTGCGGACGCGGCATCCTTACCTGGTGGGAGAGGCGATCGCCCACATTCTGCGCGGCAGTCTGAACCGTGTCGTGATCGCCGGATTGTTTGCGGCGTTGATGTTGGGAGTGCTGTGGATCGTTGCGGCTTCGGTGGGAAGGATCGCCACCGTGCGTGGGCTTCTGGATTATTTCCGCAGAGACGCAGCCGATACTAGCTCCACCGATAACGCTGGCGCACCATTGCCGGCGCTGGTTCGCCTGAATTTCTTGCGCGCTGCAGTGGCCGTGGCCGCCGTGATCGGATTTGCCGGTGCATCGATTGTGGCGGGGTTCGCCTCGCCGGCCACGAATCCCCAACCCGGAGTTGCATTCTTTCTGTTTCTGCCCCTGGCGGCGTTGATCTGCTGGGTGTGGTGGGCACTAAACTGGCTGTTGTCATTGGCGGGAATGTTTGCGGTGCGCGATGGTGAGGACGCCGTGGGTGCCATTTCTGCGGCGGTGGCCTTCTGCCGCGAGCGGACTGGGGCAGTATTCGCGGTCAGCACCTGGACCGGACTGGCTCACCTGGTCGCGTTCGTTGGAGCTAGCGTAGGTATCTCCATGCCGCTGGGTTTCGCGGGTGTCGTGCCGTGGCGACTGTTGGTGTTGGGAATGGCCTTTATGACTGTGGCGTATTTCGCGGTCGCCGACTGCCTATACGTGGCAAGGCTCGCGGGATATGTCTGCATCGCAGAGACGCCGGAGGCGCAACTCAGGCCCTTGCCGCCTGCGCCGCCGCCAATGCCTCCCGCTGTCGCAGGGGCGCCGCTCCAGACTACGATCGACCGCGACGAACCGATCCTGAGCGACCTCTCCAATCCAAGGATGCAAGGTTGAGCATGAACGATGCCCACGAGCTATCAGCCCTGGTGGAGCGTGAACTATAGCGCATAAGGGATACGAAGCTGGTAGGGCGGATTCGCGAACTTCTAGTGCTCCCTTACCCGGTCGAAAGGGGTTGGGACTATGGAGTGGTCAACGAACACTTCACATGCTGGACGGTCGTGGAACGCCGCTTATCGAACACCGGAATTGCGTTTTGCGACAAAGGGCTTCGGGCCCTCATATCCGTGGGGACTCGTATTCTTGACGGGCCCCACACGAGTGTCGGTGTGGACTCCAGTTGGTTTATGTCGTTGGAAGAAGCGATGAGGGAAAGCAGCGCGTGGGAGGGCCCAGATCCGGAGTATTACGAAGTGCAGTGAACGTCAGTTACCTTCCAAGGAGAGTCGCCTGCTTTACACGCTCTCCCCGAATTTGAGAAACTCATTTGTGGAAATCAAATCCCCGCACAATCAAATTTCACTGGGCCAGAGCATTGTAATCCTCGACTTTGGCGCGCAGTATACCCAACTCATCGCGCGCCGTATCCGCGAACAGAATGTCTTCTCCGTGGTGCTGCCCTGCACGGCCAAGCTCGAAGAGGTCAACAGCTATGCGCCCGTGGGCATCATTCTCTCGGGTGCGCCTTGGTCCGTGTATGACAAAGACGCCCCGCCTGCCGACGCGCGCGTGTTTGAACTGGGCATCCCCGTGCTCGGAATCTGCTATGGATTGCAATTCATGGTGCACACACTGGGTGGCAAGGTGCGTCCGGCGGATAAGCGCGAGTACGGCCACGCCGAAGTCGATGTAGTCTCGGCCTCGGTCCTGTTTCAGGGGATGGCCAAGAAACTGGCGGTATGGATGTCGCATGGCGACGAAGCGCTCGAATTGCCTCCCGGCTTCGAACTGATGGCCAAGACGCACTACGCGGTCGCGGGAATTCAGAACACGGCGAAAAAGTGGTACGCGGTGCAGTTCCATCCTGAGGTGCACCACACGCCGCAGGGCACGCAGATGCTGAGGAATTTCATCTTCGAGATCTGCGGCGCGAAGCCAACTTGGACTGCGCAGCGCTTCATCGATTCGACCAGCGAGCAGGTGAAGCAACAAGTCGGCAACGGACGCGCCATCTGCGCGCTTTCGGGAGGTGTGGATTCTTCGGTCGCTGCCATTTTGGTTGATCGCGCGCTGCGCGACGTTAAAGGCAAGTCGCGGCTGACCTGCGTCTTCGTCAATAACGGAGTGTTGCGCAAGGACGAATTCGAGAAGGTGCAGAAGGTATTGCGCGAAAAGCTGAAGCTAACCCTGGATGTCGTCGACGCGACCGACCGGTTCATGAAGAAACTCGCGGGCGTCAGCGACCCTGAGAAGAAGCGCAAGATTATCGGCAATGAGTTCATCAAAGTGTTCGAGCAGGAAGCCCGTCGCATCGAGAAGAACGCAGGCAAGGTCAAATGGCTGGTGCAGGGTACGCTGTATCCCGACGTGATCGAGTCGCGCTCGGTGCGTGGGCCGTCGCAGGTCATCAAGTCGCATCACAACGTGGGCGGCCTGCCAGTGAAGATGAAGCTCAAGCTGATCGAGCCGCTGAAGGATCTCTTCAAGGATGAAGTCCGCAAGATTGGCCGCGACCTCGGCATGCCGGAAGAGATTCTGCAACGGCAGCCGTTCCCCGGTCCTGGTCTTGCGGTGCGCGTGCTGGGAGAAGTTACGCCTCAGCGTCTGGCGCTGCTGCGCGAGTGCGATGCCATTGTGGTCAGCGAAATCAAAGAGGCCGGGCTCTACAACAAGGTCTGGCAGTCGTTCGCCGTGCTGCTGCCGGTAATGTCGGTCGGTGTGATGGGCGACATGAGGACCTATGCCTATACGTGCGCCATCCGGGCGGTAAGTTCGGAAGACGGCATGACGGCCGACTGGGTTCCGCTCCCGCACGAAGTGCTCAAGACGATCTCCACGCGGATTGTGAATGAGGTGAAGGGCGTGAACCGCGTTGTCTATGACATCACTTCGAAGCCGCCGGGGACGATTGAGTGGGAGTAGCAGCTTCTCGCTGCTAGCTCCTAGCTTCCAGCAAAATCACGTTTCCTCCATTTCCCGAGACGTCAGGCTATCTCCGCGCGTTTTCCCTCGGGTTATTTCCTGGTTCCTCTACCGGATTCGACGGACAACGATAATTGCAACCAGGACGCCTAATGCACGTTGTTTCGGCTGTCGAATCGTTGATTGGGCGGTGCCGGCCATGTTTCCCTCGGTGCTAGCAGTCTCCTTCCGCGCGACTCTATTTTGCCTCCTAACCCTCGGATCCGCTGGAGCCCTTGCCCAGACCCCGATTGACGATGTACACATCACTCCGCGGGAGAAGACGGTGGACGTGGCGACGGCCGGGTATCCTTCTGCAAGAGCGGGCGGCGCTTTGCTCCGGACCAGCGTCAACCTGGTGCTGGTTCCCGGGAGCATTACCGACGGCCTGAACCGGCCGGTGGTGGGCCTCGACCAGGAAAATTTTCAGTTGTTTGAGAACAAGAAGCCGCAGCAGATCAAGCACTTCTCGAGCGAAGGCGGTGTCGGTTGGAATTCTGCTCGACACTAGCGGCAGCATGTCTTACAAACTTGACCGGGCGCGCGAGGCGGTTGCCCAGTTCTGCGAAACGGCTAATCCGCAGGACGAATTCTTCCTGATTACCTTCGCCGATACGCCCCATCCTACGACCGACTTCACCACCACTCCTGAGAATGTTGAACATGACTTGTTGACGACACGTTCCCAGGGCAAGACGGCTCTACTGGATGCGATTTACATGGGCATCGAGAAACTGCGTAGCGCGCGCTATGCACGGAGGGCCTTGTTGATCCTCTCCGACGGAGGCGACAACCATAGCCGCTACTCGGAACGCGATGTGAAGTCGGCCATCTAAAGAGGGCGACGTCACCATCTAGGCGGTTGGTATTTACGAACCCTATGTTGCCACGCAGGAAGAGTTGCTGGGCCCGGAACTGCTGCGAACGATCACGGAACTGTCGGGTGGGGATGCCTTTACCTTGACCAATCTGAACGAACTGCCGACCGTGGCCCGCAACATCGGTACGCGGCGGCGGCACCAGTATGTGCTGGCGTATGAGCCCCAGTCGACGACCCGCGACGGTAAGTGGCACAAGATCAGCGTAAAGCTGAGGCTGCCGAGCACGCTCTTCCGCTTGCATGTAAGGGCTCGTTCGGGATTCTACGCGAGCGAGAAGTAGAGGAAATTGAAAAGTGGGGCGCCGACGGGGGAAAGGCACACGAACGGAATCGTGTACGTCCTCTATTCGTCGCGGTGCACCGTTTCCATGGAGAACGCTGGCAGGCAGACGGCGATATATTCGGCGCCGCCATCTTGTGGAGTGGAGTAGCGCACCCACTCGCCAGCGTGGGCGACAACGGCCTGACCTGCGCTGACGTCGAGTGCAGCGATCTTCCCATTCGCACTTCGGTGTTCCACGCGCAGCACCCCTTTCAGCACGATCGTGAACTCATCGAACTCGGGAGTCTGGCCGGGCTCGAGCCATCCTTGCGGGCTGCGCATGTGCGCAACGCTGGTGGCCGAGGTTTTCGAGTTAAACCGGCCAACGTATTCGTCGATGAGTTTGGGCTTATTGCCGGTGGCCTGAATGCGGGTGGGCTGCGGGATGAATGTGGGCATGAATTGGGCTTCCGACTCTCGGCTTTCGGCTTCCGGATTAGAGTACAACAAAAGCTTTCATCGCAGAGATCGTCGAAGAAAAGGCAGCGTGCCGCGGAGCAATGCGGAATGACTCGGGCAAATTGGTCGTTACCGAATCAAGAAGAAGTCTGTGGAAGACCGGAGACTGGGCCTCCGGTCTTCCACCTCGCTTGCGAACGCGAATTACGGCGTGCCCGGTGGAGTGCCCGGAATGATAATCGGCGGTCCCGGAACGCCGTGGGCGCCAGGCGCTCCGGGGATGACCGTGGGCGGTGTGCCCGGGGTGCCCGGCGGTGGACCCATATCGGGTGGCGGAGGCGGAGGCAGCGGGCGCGGTGCGATGGGCTGCTCCGCTACTGGATGTTGTTCAGACTCGCGGACCGCAGTTGCAACCTGATTTTGATCGAGCGACAAGGGTTGCCGCAGCACCATATCGACAGGCGAGCCCACGTCGAGGAAGAAGTGATGCGAGCCGACCAGCAAGATCAGGGAGCCTGCCGCGCCGATTGCGCTACCGATTCCGGCGCCGATGATCGCGTCTCGCCCTTTGGTGCCGAAAATCGGCATGGTGGTTGAAGTACAAAACGGTGCTCCTCCGATGCAGCCGGGAGGCAGAGAGGTGGCGACTTCAGATTGTGGCTGCCCGACCGAATGGCCAATGAGCGCGCCGAGACCAGCGCCTGCCGCGGGCAGCGCGAACATTCCGACGATCCGTGCGGACCCGGGATCGGTCAAAGCATAGCCCTGGACGGTTTCGAGAAGCGCTGGTCCGGAGACGGGAACCACGTAGCCGTCAGGGAACGTGATCGACATCGACTGTAGATACAACTCCCCACGTCCGTTTCTGCGCTGGAGCTTGTCTACGATTCCATCCACCAACGCCCCGGGTGGGATTACGACCTCGTTGCCCAACGTGATGGGAGCGGTCATTTGCGCGTAGATATCGTCTCCGCGATGGATGTACCGGCTCTGGATGGGATGCGTGAGGACCAGAGCAAACCGGGTGCCGGCGGGAATGGTCTCCGTGACGGGATTGGGTTTTGCGGACGCATGCTGGTTGGTTTGCGAATCCGGGGGGGAGGGTTGTTGAGGTTGATCCTGATTTTGGGCCAAACAGGTGAGGGCAAGAAAAAAGAGGGTTGAAAATGTCGCGAGGGAACGCCTCGCGTTTGTCGCGGCCAGAGTCAGAAAGGCAATCATGGTCGAAACAGGTCGAGAGATACAGCTGGTGTTCGCCATTAGCTACCTCCTGTCGAAGTCTCCCGCTGGTGCGGAAGCTTTCGATTCCGTGCGGAGCGGGGGAGAGGAACTTGGGCTCCCTTTGGGTTAGACCCTCGTCCTTTACAAAGGTAGCGTTTGCGCTGGTAAAGGTTTGCAAAGAGTCGGTAGCGATTTGTAAAAAGGCTTGCGGGACAAGGGGTTTGATGAGATTCGCAACAGTCACCGCTCTCGGTCAAACACCGAAATCAAAATGGGCGTGAATCACTTCACCACTAAGGACACGAAGGCAGCCCTCGGACTCCTTTTGGGTGCTCTTGTTTGGCCCCGCTATTCGGCCTTTTCGCTCACCCAGCGGGAGATGGCGGTGACCAATTTGCGGGGAGCGAAACGGGTGGACTGAGCCACCAGCCAGTTTTGCCTTCCGGAAATCGCAAGCGTCCGGCCTGCCATGACGGCGCGGTATCCGTGGAGCGCGACCGTTTCTGCGCTCATCGCACCGAACTTCTTGAACACTCGCGACTGATCGTTGCCTGCGCGTTTCGCAAAACCGGTATTGGTCGCGCCCGGACAGAAGCAGGTTACGGTGACGCCGGAGCCGCGCAGTTCATTGGCGAGCGCTTCGGAAAAGGAAATCACGTAGGCCTTGGTGGCGTAGTAGACGGCCATGAGGGGGCCCGGCTGGAATCCCGCGGTCGAAGCGACGTTCATGATGCGCCCGCTGCGGCGCTGGATCATCGGCGGCAGGAAGAGACGCGTGAGTGCTGTGAGTGCGGTGAGGTTGAGATCGATCTGGCCTCGGATTTCTTCTTCGGGCATCTGCGCGAAAGCGCCGAAGGCGCCGAAGCCGGCGTTGTTGATGAGGATGTCGATGGCGATGCCTTCGCGCTGTAGCTGGTCGAAGAGGAATTTCGGTGCGGGCAGTTCGGCGAGATCGAGGGCGATCGTCTTGAGCGTGACGCCCTGTGCTTGCAGTTCTTTGGCGACCTGCGCGAGTTTGTCGGCGCTGCGGGCGACGAGCACCTGGTTGTGGTGATCGCGGGCGAAGAGCTTGGCGAGTTCATATCCGATGCCGCCGGAGGCGCCGGTGATGAGGACTGTAGTTGCAGACATAGCGGCTTCTTTCGGTGTCACAGTCTCGTTCGTGTGGCTAGCGGTCGTAGTTCGTTACCGCCATCTCGGAATCGGGCAGGATGTCCGCGAAGAGGAACCCATCGCGCGTTACGGTTTCGCCGTCCTTGAGGGGAATCGGTTGATGGAACATAGGCCCGGCATGGGTGAAGGTGTGAAACTCGCCGTTCTCGCCGCAGGGGTCAACTCCGGCGGGCAGGCGACTCAATATATTCTCGTCGAGATCGCGGCCGATAAAATCGCTTGCCAGCTTCGAAGGATCCGCACATATGATTCGGGCACGCACACCCGCATCCAGCATTTCTAGAATCAGTTGCCGTGTATCTCGGCCCCAGAGCGGGAACATGGGTTCGAGCCCGGTGCCGCGGAGACGCTCTTCGCGGTAGCGACGGACGTCTTCCAGAAAGAGATCGCCGAAAGCGACGGCGAAGATCCCGTTCTGAATGGCCGAGGCACACGCGGCCGACATCGCCTCTTCATACATAGCGTTGGTGCAAGGCCATGGTAAGGGAACCTCCCACAGGCGTACGCGAGCGGCAGTTGCTTGTGCCTTCAGCAGCGCGTGTCGCGTGCCGTGCATGGCGACGCGATCGAAATGACTGTTGATTGTGGTGAGCACGCCGACCACTTCTACATCACCGCGCTGACGAAGTACATGGAGGGTCCAGGCACTATCTTTGCTACTCCACGAGACAAGGATCTTTCGCTTCAAAGTGAGGACTCGCTGAATCGCTAAGAGCAGCAAAAAGAATGGCGCGGGCGAGGGCGCCCGCGCCGCATGACGATTTGAGTTTACGCGTGCACCAGCTCTACGCCGTAGATCGAATGCCAGCTGGTTGCGGCTTTCAGTTTGTCGTTGACGTTGTGGATGTTTTTTACGCCTTCGGTTTCGAGCCACTTGCGGAAGGCGGCTGCTCCCTGCTTGGCGTAGATGGGAATGCCGTCTTTCCAGGTGGCGCGGCCGCAGAGAACGCCGTTGAACTTCACACCGGATTCGCCGGCGAGTTCCAGGGTCTCGCTGAACTCGGCGTTGCTCACACCGGCCGACAGGTAGATGAACGGCTTCGTGGCAACGTTGGCGGCTTTGTGGAACAGGTCAATAGCTTCCTTCTTGGTGTAGGCCTTCTGTCCGCCGAATGACTTCGTGCCCTCGACGAACTTCATGTTTACCGGCACTTCGACCTTGAGCACGTCGACGCCGTAGCGGTCTTTGCTGAACTCGCGCATGCTCTCGGTGACAATGTGCGGTTTCTTCTTGGCGTAGTCGAGGCCCTTCTCGTCGGCGCCCTCTTCGTAGCCCACGAACTCGAGGAAATACGGGATGTCGTTGGCGCGGCATTCGTCGCCGATGCGCTCGACCCAGGCGTGCTTGATCTCGTTGACGTGCTTGGGATCGTCGGGGGTGTAGTACAGCAGGATCTTGACGCAGTCAGCGCCGGCTTCTTTCAGGCGGCGCGCGGACCATACATCGAGCAGGTCGGGCAGGCGGCCGGGGCCGGTCTTGTCGTATCCGGTCTTTTCATAGGCGAGCAGCAGACCGGCGTTCTTGGCGCGGCGCTTGGAGGCCGGCAGCCCCCACTCGGGGTCGAGCAGGATGGCGGTGGCGTGCGGGGTGAGAACCTCGCTGACTAGCGTTTTGAATTCTTCCATCATGGCGTCGTTGACTTCGCCGCCCTTTTCCTTGGCCAGTGATTTTTGCAGGGAGCCGCGCTGGTCCATGGCAGCGGCGGCGATGATGCCGCGTTCGTTGGAGACTTTTTTGAGGCCGGCAAGTTTGCCAGGGGTGAGCTTCATGAGAAATCCTCCTATAGCGGATGGGATGAATGCGTGTGACTCATTATTGTAAACCAACGACGCTGCCGGAACGTGATCGGAATCACGCGTGTCGGGGGGGAAATTCCTGGGTTAGGGAACTGTGTTCTGACCGGATCTCGCCTATGGACTCTAGTTCGGCACGGATCGTTCCATACGTCTCGGCGGCTTGCTCGGGCAATGGAAGGGCGGGCAGTGCCTCGCTCAACTCACCTAATCGCTTCAGCGCAGATTCGCGCTGCGAACTTTTCATCGCTCCCGACATAAGTTCGCCGTATGCGATGACCGAAATGATAGCCTCGCCGGGCCGGAACCGGGCGAAACGACGAAGCCAAGCAGGAAAGTCTTCATGGTCAGTGTCCCGTTTTTTCCTCGATGCCGGCACGGACTTCTGTCGGCAGGGTGGTGAGGCGTCTGATGAACCCAGCCAGCAGCCAAAGCTTCTGGTTCGACTAGTAAGGCCCCTGCGCGGACATTCCCGTTCTGCGGATGCCGTGCTTGGCGACCCAGTAGATCTGAGTTTCCGAATACGTCGTTCCGTCACGTGCCAGCTGGGGTGCGGGAGGAAAGAAGGTGGCGCCGAAGGTGCTCGGCGGTTTGCCTGGCTCGCCGTGGCAGCCCACGCAGTCGTTCAAATAGAGCTTTCCGCCAGCGATCAGGTTCTCGTTACTGGTCGCCAAGGGGCTTTTCAGGTCGCGAGGCGTCGTGCGCCGAATCGCGGCGTGAACGGACGAGAACATCCAGCGCGTTTCCCATGCTGGAGTAGGGGCGTCTGCGGAGACATCGGCCAGACCTAGTTTCAGGTATCCGACGCCGCAGAGAACCTGGAATAAACCGCCAGTCAGAAAACCAATGACGAAGCGTTTCATGGAAGCTGATCTTTAAGTGCCAATCTGAGCAATTTGGAACCGCGAGAACAAATAGGCCACACCAATGGTATAGTGGTATGACCGCTAATCTTCCCTGTTATTTTAGAGGCTGACAACTGGGCGGTCTGGTTCGACCGCTGCTCTGTTGTACGAAGGCTACCACCGAAGGACAACGTAATTTTATGGCCATTGCAACGATTAATCCTGCAACCGGCGAAGTCGTCAAAACATTCCAGGCGCTTGCCGAGGCTGAGATCGAGAAGAAGCTGCAGCTTGCGGTCGGCGCCTTCAATGCGGAACGCAAAACTCCGTTCGCGACGCGCGCCCAGCGCATGCTGAAGGCGGCCGAGATCCTGGAGCGCGACAAGGAAAAGTTTGCGCACCTGATGACGCTCGAAATGGGCAAGCCCTACAAAGCTGCCGTCGCGGAAGCAGTCAAGTGCACCACGGCCTGCCGCTACTATGCGGAGAACACCGAGCGCTTTATGGCCGACGAACCGGTCGAGACCGGGGCCAAGAAGAGCTTCATCCGCTATCTGCCCATCGGGCCTATTCTCGCGGTGATGCCGTGGAATTTTCCGTTCTGGCAGGTGATCCGGTTTGCGGCTCCAGCGCTGATGGCGGGTAACGTCGGACTGTTGAAGCATGCCTCGAATGTGCCGCAGAGCGCGCTGGCCATTGAGGAGATTTTTCTGGAGGCGGGATTCCCAACGGGCGTGTTCCAAACGCTGCTGATTGGCTCGGGGCAGGTGGACGCGCTGCTGAACGATCCGCGAGTGGTGGCGGCGACGCTGACCGGCAGCGAGCAAGCCGGCATCCAAGTGGGCATTGGGGCGGCGAAGCGGATCAAGAAAGTTGTGTTGGAGTTGGGCGGCAGCGACCCGTTTATCGTGATGCCTTCGGCTGATCTGGAGGTGGCGGTGAAGACGGCGGTGGAGGCGCGCATTCTCAACAACGGGCAGTCGTGCATTGCAGCGAAGCGTTTCATCGTGGCCGATTCCATCGCCGCGGAGTTTGAAAAAAAGTTTGTGGCGCGCATGGAGGGGCTTAAGATCGGCGATCCGTTTGACGAGAAGACAGAACTTGGTCCGCTGGCCAGCGCGGATGCGGTCACGACTCTCGACGCCGACGTGCAGAAGACCGTGAAGGCCGGAGCGAAACTGCTGACTGGCGGACATCCGCTGCAGCAGAAAGGGAATTACTACGCGCCCACGGTGCTCACAAATATTCCGAAAGACTCGCCCGCTTATAGCGAGGAATTCTTTGGTCCGGTGGCGTCGATTTTTCGCGTGAAAGATCAGGATGAGGCGATCCGCATTGCCAATGACGTACGCTTCGGGCTGGGAGCGAGCGCGTGGACCAATGATGACGAGGAGCGTGAGCGCTTCATCAACGAACTGGAAGCCGGGATGGTGTTCATCAACAAAATGGTCGCGTCTGATCCGCGCATTCCGTTTGGCGGGGTGAAGCAGTCTGGGCATGGACGCGAGTTGGGCGCGGTGGGGATTCGCGAGTTCTTAAACGCGAAGACCGTGTGGGTGGCTTAACGAGAAATCCTCAACCACAGAGGACGGAGTACACAGAGGGTTAACGCCAAGTCTCCGGAAGTGACGAACTCGCCGTCGCTGCCGAATTCCGGGAGTGATCGGCCAGCCGTTCCTTCCAGGGGCATTCGTCGGCCCCGAACCTGTGAACCGCGGCCTTCACCTTGTCGCCGGTTCCACTGTGGCGGACCCACACCACGCGCTAGCGGGCCTTCCTGCTGGCGTAGAGAATTCCAATCACATCACCAGAGCGGAGTTGAGCCTCCAGACAGGTCAGCAGCGCCCGCTCAAACTGATCTCGCGGACGCGGCCTTCCTGCAGGAAGCGGTCGCCCCGCGTGTCTACGCCCAAACGGTAAGCCCGAGGTCCATGTCCGTAACGCGGTTTGCGCCGGCGGTCTGGGGCTTTGACCGTCGATGATGCGGAGAGTTCCCATGCCTCACCCTAGCGTCGGAAGGGAGGCGCCTGTAAATGCTCGCGGGCCGTTCGGGAAACGAAAGTAGTAGGGGGTCGTTTCATCTTAGGGAACGGTCCAAAATGGAACCGACGGGTCGCCTATTGCCTGAGCGTCAACGCCTTCAATGCAGCCTGCTGCTTGGCGATCAGCGACTGCACGCCTTGCTTGGCGAAGGCGATCATCTTAGCCAGTTGCTGGTCGTCGAAAACCTGGTGTTCGGCGGTTGCCTGGACTTCCACCAGTTTGTGCCCAGCCGTCATAACGAAGTTCATGTCGACGTCTGCACGCGAATCTTCTTCGTAGCAGAGGTCGAGCAGAATTTCTCCGTCGACAATTCCCACGCTTACCGCAGCGACGAAATCCTTGAGTGGGACCGAGGTCAGAGTGCCGGCGTCCACCAGTTTTTCCAGAGCCAGGCCCAGTGCCACGAATGCGCCGGTGATGGAGGCGGTGCGCGTGCCGCCATCCGCCTGGATGACATCGCAGTCGATCCAGATGGTGCGTTCTCCGAGACGCGTGAGATCGGTAGCGGCCCGCAGAGAGCGGCCGATCAGGCGTTGGATTTCGTGGGTACGTCCGCTCTGGCGGCCCTTGGAGACTTCGCGCGGAGTGCGCGTCAGGGTGGAGCGGGGAAGCATGCTGTATTCGCTGGAAATCCACCCTTTGCCGCTGTTGCGCATGAACTGCGGGACGGTCCCTTCGATCGACGCGGTGCAGATGACGCGAGTATTGCCCACTTCAATCAGGACAGAGCCCTCCGCGGTCGGAATGAATTCCGGAGTGAGAACGATGGGGCGCAGTTGGTCGGGAGAACGATTGTCAGAACGATAGAACATGCTTGGGGATTGTAAATGCCGCTCACATCGCGGCGCTATCAACACAGCCGCGGTCAGGGCGCGCCGCGCGGTAGGCAGAGTCTGAGTTTTCGGACGCCCTCCTGAATCTGATGAACGCTCGCGCCTCCATAGCCGAGAATCAAACCGCCTCTTGCGGGAGGATTCGAGTAGCAACTGGACAGGGGCATTGCAGAAATACCCTTTTCGACGGCCTTGCGCGCGACCACCACATCGTTGGTGCCGGGCGGCAGTAGTGCTACGAGATGCATACCCGCCTCAGCACCAATCACCTCGAGCGAATCTCCCATCTGGGTTTGGATCCCTTTGACCAGCGCGCCGCGCCGCTCCATGTAGAGCATGCGCATCCGGCGGATATGGCGGGCGAAGTGCCCCTCGCGGATGAAATCGGTCATGACAGCCTGATAGAGCGTCGAGGAAAAGATGTCGGCGGCATCGCGAGCGGCCGAGAAAGCGGGCACCAGATCGTTCGGAATCACCATGTAGCCCAAGCGCAAGGCGGGAAATAGGACCTTGCTGAAGGTCCCGATATAAATAACTCGTGCATCCGAGTCGAGGCCTTGCAACGCAGCGACCGGGCGGCTCCCGAAACGGTATTCGCTGTCATAGTCGTCTTCGATGATCCAGGCTCCGAAGCGCACGGCCCAATTGAGGAGTAGCATGCGGCGCGCCGCGCTCATGGTCGTGCCCAGGGGGTATTGATGGGACGGCGTGACATACACAGCGCGCGCTCCACGATCCCAGCGCAGGATCTCTGCAACGTCGATGCCCTCGTCGTCCACCGCAGCCGGAAGCAAGCGAGCACCGGCCGTCAGGAACGCCTGGCGCGCGCCGGAATAGCCCGGTTCTTCCATCCGGAGGCGATCATTGGGATTCAGCAAGACTTGAGCCGAAAGTTGTAAGGCTAGCTGCGACCCAGTCGTTACCAGTATTTGTGAAGACTCGCAGCGGACTCCGCGAGATGCACCCAGATACTCGGCGATGGCTTCGCGGAATGGCATGTATCCCATGGCATCGCCGTAGGCCATGATGCCGCGTGGAGACCTGCGAGAGTGACGGGCCACCAGCTTCGACCAGATGCCGATGGGAAACTGGTCGAGGGCGGGCAGGCTAACTCGGAATGCGCCCGAGATGCTCAACCAGGGTTGCGCCGGCGAGTGCGTCAGCGCAGCTCCCCGGCGTGAGATTCGGCGCGGTTCCCGGCTATGCCCTGCCTGGAGTATTCCCCACGCGTTTGCGGCCGCCGGACGCAAGGTTTCGTCGGGGATCGAGGCT
>DATDGW010000592.1:0-2621 GCA_036521895.1 Candidatus Sulfotelmatobacter sp.
ATGAGGTTCTACCCGATCCGTCCCGTGCGGTTCTACATGATCCGTTGCATCCATGCCGGCGAGTGGGAGAAGGATCTGGAGGTTCCGATCACAGTGAAGGTCGCCTAAGAAGAGGGGGTACTGGCCCGGCTGATGGATCAGGCCCCACTCTTTTTGGGAACCCGATCCGCGCGGGCGAAATACTGGCGGGCATCCAGGAAGGCTGGAATTTCAACAATGATTGAAACAATCGCTTCAATTCTGAGGAACAAGAGGCATGGAATCTACTCCGTCCCTTCGGAGGCAACAGTACATGAGGCCGTCTCGATTATGGCAGAGAAGGGAGTTGCAGCGGTGTTGGTCCTCGCTCAGGGGAAATTGGCTGGTATCGTCTCCGCCAAGGACTATGGCAGCAAGGTCGTACTGCAAGGACTTTCGGCAAGAGACTCCCGAGTTCACCAGATCATGACAAGCCCTGTCGTGACAGTCACACTCGAAGCCAGCGTCTTAGAATGCATGGCGATCATGACTCGCCGCCATATCAGACACCTTCCTGTTTTTGACAAGAGTGAACTCGTCGGGGTTGTTTCTATGGGCGACTTGGCGAGCGCTGTCATTGCCGACCAAGCGTTCCAGATAGACCAGCTGATGACCTATGTCGGCCAAAAATGAGCAGTCGCGCGGGATAGTTCTCGATGACTGACGTTGCCGGAAAGACCATCTACATCACTGGCGCCGCCAGCGGCATGGGGCTGCTCGCGGGTAAGATGCTGGCCCGACTCGGCGCCCACATCGTGACTCTTGATCGCAACCCGAGCGACGCCGCACTGCACGAGATCGAGTCGGCGCGGCGCTCGCCGGAGCAGCGCGTGGTTCGTTACCGGGTTAACATCGCGGAACGCGAAAGGGTAATCGGGACCGTCGGAAGGGTAGTCGCTGAGGTTGGCCCACCGGACATCCTTATTAACATGGCCGGAATCGGGGGCACGTCGGAACTCATTGACATGAAGTACGAGACTTTCGACCGAGTCATTCAAATCAACCTCTACGGCACGCGACACATTGTCGAAGCGGTGCTGCCCTCAATGCTCAGACGTGGCAATTGCAAGATCGTCCTGGTTGGCTCGATGGGTGGGATCATCCCAGTCTACGGCTATACCGCCTACGGCAGCTCCAAGTTTGCCGTCGTGGGGCTAGCGCAGTGCCTGCGTTACGAACTGAAGCCCCGTGGTATTAGCGTCGCCTGTTTTTGTCCCGGCGAAGTAGAGACCCCGGGTCTGGCGGCGGAGCGCAATACGCTGCACCCGGCCAGTGCCGCGCTAAAAAAGATTGGCGGAACCATGCCCGTCGAGGCCGCAGTACGCGGCCTGGTGAAAGGCATCGAGCACGACGAGGCCATGATCATCCCGGGCTGGAAGGTAAAGGTCACCTACTGGATTCACCGCGTCACTCCGGACCGGCTGTGGAACGCAATTACTGACGCCATCGTGGCGAAAGCTCTGCGCGAGAGCAAAGTAGTTGATTCGCCCAAAGCGGTCGGAGGAGCACTGTGAGCGTGAAGGTTCGCCCTCGCCTACCATTGCTTATGCAGCAATTTATCTCGCATCTCCGTTTGGCGCTTACGCGCAGAGTACGAACGACTGGATCACGGTCAACAAGGACTATTCCAGTCAGCGCTACCTGATCTCGATCAGATCAACACCTCGAATCGGAGCTCAAGCCAGTCTGTGAAGCGGGCAACTCATGATGAGTTCCTTCGGACAGTCAAAGCGTGGATCGACGCGGGAGCGCCATGCCCTGCTCAATAGCAGTTCTGGATTCGCAATAGACGCTGCGCAGAGGCAGCGTGCTGCTTTTCGTACCGACAAACCTGCAACTTTAGAAAAAGGAGCAAGTTATGAGCAACGAAGCAAAGGAACACCAGGAAAACACGAGCGGGGTGACTGATCCGCCTACGGGCCCTTGGGGCTCTGCTTTAGACACGCTGAGCGAATGGGATCCGAAGTGGGCCGAGCTTTGCTTCAAGATGAGTACCAATCCATGGACCCACTCGGTCCTGCCTCGCAAGTTTATCGAACTGGTCAGCGTCAGCTTGAATGCCGCCTGCACAAATCTCAATCCGGAGGGAACGCGCCACCACATCCGCGGCGCGCTCGAAGCGGGCGCGACGCGCGAGGAGATTTTATTCGCTATTAAGTGCGGATCGGCCTTGTCCATTCATTCGTGCAGCTTGGCCGCGCCCATTGTTCTGGAAGAAGCCAAAGCTTCCAACATCCAGTTGACTCCGCGAACCAACACGGAGCCGACCCCCGCTTGCGATGCGATGCGGAAGATCGGACAGTGGAATACGGCGTGGGATCCGTTCTTTGCACTCGATCCGGTATTCACCGACGAATTCATGGCGATGGGAGGCGGCATTTATAAGAGTGGACTGATGTCGCCGAAGGAGGTCGAACTCCTCAGCATCGCCCTCGATGCTTCCGTCACACACATGTATGCGCCGGGCACACGCCGCCACATCAAGAACGCGCTGAAGGCGGGCGCGACCATGGAGGAGATCATGGAAGTGCTGAAGCTCTGCGTCGTTCAGGGAGTTCAGACTTTCAACCTGGGTCTGCCGATCCTCGCGGAGGAACTGGAAC
>DATDGW010000593.1:0-7019 GCA_036521895.1 Candidatus Sulfotelmatobacter sp.
CTCGGATTTCGCAGCTTTGTGGCCCCTCACCTTCCTCTTTGCCATAAACCAACGCTCCTGACTAGTCTGACTAGTCATTGTAACACACGAAAACGACTTAACCCTCTTCGGAACCGCGAGGTGACGAGGCATCTGCTAGCACCCGCCACTCGAGGTGGCCGATCTGGTTCGCGCCGCGGGACGCGCCTTCATCGAACGCAGCCGCTTTGAAGCTGCTGTTTCTCGCGCTGCGGCATGCGGCCAAGAAGTGGACGATGCCGATTCATCACTGGCGCGAAGCCTTAAACCATTTCACGATTCTGTGGCCGGAACGGATGCCGGCCCTGGAGAAGGCGGCGTCATGAAAGCGCAGAATCCTTCTACATCGCTGGGCGAGGGAAGGGATGTTGCCCCTTCCCTCGCGCACCCACCCGAACAAAAGTCATGGGGTTGGCTTCCCCGGTGCGAGGAATCAGGCCATAGGTCTGCCCATGCTTAAAGACCAGGTTCATGACACGGCGGATTTTGTCCACGGTAGGGTTCTCAAGGTTCTCCATTCGCTTGCTGGCTTTCAACCACTGCATGATCTCCAGCGGCTCAAGCTCCAGCGCGGCACGATTTCCCCAGCGGGGAATCAGTCGATTGTTCAGGATTTGAAGGTAGCGTTCTATGGTGGTGTGGGACTTTTGATCGTCCGCTTCGGCAAGTTCGCCTAGCTCATAGTTGATATAGTGCCGCGCTAGATCTCCAAACATAACCCGGCCTGTCAAGCCCAGTTCGTGGTTGCGGTTAAGGCCACGATGCTCCACTTCGGCCCAGGCGTCTTTCTCTCTTGGGAGGGAGGACAACGCCCCGACGACGACCGTATTCTCCACCCTGTGGCCGTCCGTATCGCGGGTCTTGTAGTAGTGGTACACCCACACTTTACCCGCTCTCTTGCAAAACGTCTCGCAGTGCGGATTTGTCCAAACATCTCCGTCTATCTCGGTGGCGAGAACGACGATTTGAGAAAGGAAGCTCAGGATCTTGCAGAGCGCATCGCGTTCGGCAAGAAGGTGGACTTTTTTCAAGTGTCGCCGAATCTCGCTCAGTTTGACACGATTCTATCCATCGGCACGAAAGCACGCCCCGAGTTGCCATGGACAACGCTGAATTCGAACGGATTTGTGGCGCGGGTAACGTCGGGAGCTGCTGATATTTCCGGCGAATGCGACATCTTCAATCCGATTGGGGCACTCGCAGCCGCTTGTTTGGGCATTGGAGAGGTATTCAAAAGGCTTATCCGCTTGAAGGGTGAGCGCGGAGAGACGTTGAACGGTTTCAGCTTCTCCCTACGAAACTACAACACGGAACCTCCGATTACTGTGAGCCGATCCCAAAGACCCTGCCACATGACTTGCTGGTCGTTGGAGAAGGGGCGATTGGTAATGGCATTGTGGCATCTTACCTCCCGTTTGCGGTTCACCGGGGTCATTACAATCGTTGACCGAGAAGAGTACGGACCTGAGAACTTGGGTACATGCATTCTTACCACGCCCGATGATGCGAACAAGCCCAAGGCAGTTTCTCTCGCATCAGTCCTTGAAAAGTGCGGCATTCGTGCGGACCGATTCTTTGGCTCATTTGAGCGGTACGCCAGTGAACTCCGGCAGTTTCCGAAAATTGTACTGAACGGGTTAGACAACATCGACGTTCGCCATGAGGTTCAACGTACGCTATGGCCGATCGTCATAATTGACGGCGCCATTGGCGATTTCATGTGTCAAGTCAGTAGGCATCCTTGGCCGAAAGATATCGCCTGCCCCATCTGCTTGTTTCAGAGGCCCGCTAGCCGTCCCGGCGGAGGAAATCCAAAGCGAAGTCACTGGGCTTTCAAAGGACCGTCTCCAACAGCCAGAGTCTCTGGTAACTGAAGCGGACGTGGTCGGAGGAAAAATATCGACAGGCTCCGCGGCAATGCGGGGGCATCTCGGAGGAAGTTTCCTGACCTGCACTGGTTACGGGGTCCCGCGGAGACCAGATCGTGCCTCTCTCGGCATCTGAGCGGCAGAGCGCGGTGGTTTAGCGGCACTCGCGACCAAAAGTTCTGACGACAGTCGAGCCTCATCTCGCAGTCGGCCAGCGTTCGTCGATAGCCTTCATGATTTCCTCTGCCCATCGCACCGCGTCCGCGATTGCGCTCATAGTGGCCGGAACTCTTTTTCCTCCATCAAACTGCGCGAGTTTGCGGGCCGCGAGAATACTCGCCGCGATCAGTAGCACGCGTTTGCGGCCCTCGTCCACATCGGGCAGTTTACCACTTTCGCGTTTTGTTCGCCAACACCCTAACAGAGCAACCACAGGTGTGAAATCACAGGTGTGAAATATCTGGCTGGGCTCAGCTCGACACCACCACTCTCGGGCCCTGGCAGGACTTCCCGGAGCCAACACTCAAGCCCGCATTCGTCGGACGAGAAATCAACATTCGTCTAGTTCACGGGTTGAAGCTTTTTTAGGCCGCTGATAGCGTCGGAGTTCGCAGGATCCAAGGCGAGGGCCTTCTTGTAATTTGCCACCGCTTCAGGTTTATCGCCGGCGGCCTCGTCCGCCTCAGCCAGATTCTCATAGGCCGCAGCAGAATTGGGATATGCGTGAACGTTCAATAGCAACACTGCGCCTGCGACCTTCGGATGATTGTTCCACTCAGCCTCCGAGCCGATGCGGTTCAGCACCTTTTCCTGAATGATGGTTTCGGAAGGGTACTTCGCTCTCATCTCGTCATAGATCTGTATGGCCTTCTCCAGGCCCTCAGAGATGATGATCTGGTAGAAGTCTTCCTCTGTTGGAGCCTTCAGACCAGCCAGCATTGTGTACTTGGGAGTTTCCCCCTCCAGCCTGAAGGCCTCTGCAGTGGACTGAATGCTGCTTTTCGGCCTTTCCTGATTCAGCGTGTCATTGAGGAATGCGAGAACTGTTTCTGAGACGAAGAGATTTCCCTTTAAGCCTGTGTCCTGGCTCCGGTGGGTGCGAGCAAATTCGTCAATGTATTGTGGCGGTTCATCCAGCGTTATTAGTTAGAGGATAGCTCGTAAAGTCTGCGTGAATCACTTTCGGAACCTCGACAAGAACACGATCGCTGTAGCGTAATTTGGCGATAACATCTTGGCTCACATGTTCGTCTTTCCGGAAAATCGAAAGTAGCGGAATCCGGATGGCGGGCGGGTTGAAATAGTATGCCTCCTGATACTTGTAGTAGTAGCGCGGAAGCGGTTCCATGTAAGACGCATCCAGTCCCACAATAGCTCCGACGCGATCATTACGCATCGCAAAGAGCAAAGCATAGATCCCTCCCATGCTCATGCCGACCGCAGCAACGCGACTTCCGTCGGCTGATGGCATCTTGAGAGTTTCCTGAAGAGCGAATTCGAGATCGCGGACCTGCCCTTCATAGCTGGCCGGATCGTCTACAATGAGTGATGATCTCCTTGGCGTTGGCCCCAGATCGGGAACGGACACAACGATAAAGCCATGGCTCGCGAGGAATTCACATAAGACGGCGTTTTCCTCGTTGTGATCGTTTTGCCCCATCGAATAGACCACCACTGGAAACGACCCGCTGGCGGGCGGCGCATCGAGATACGCGGCGGTCTTTCTCTTCAGGAGATCGTCCAGCAGCGCTTCGTTCCCGCCAAACATGTTCGCAAGACTGGAGCGGTCATAGGCTTCCATCTCCTGTTCATATTTAGGTGTGGCGTTTCCCTTTCTGCGTGCCTTCAAATACTGTCCAAACATCATTGGGGAATCGCCCCGATCGGGAACCGCGGGGAACCACAAGCTCAGTCGGATAGGGCGAGAAACATCCCCATTGATTTGTCGTCCCTGCCAATCGTGAGAAGTAAGAAACGTGCGCGAATCGTCGGCCTTCCATACCGCCTTGAACCCTACCTGGTACGGCCCGGAAGGTAACCCTCTCCACATGGAATGCTCCTGGGCACACAAAGGAAGACTCACCACGAGCAGCGCGAGCAAGCGCAAGGGATAACGCCGCTGAGCGGGAACTCCCATGTTGAGCCGGGGAAAGAGTTTCATATAAACCGGAATCTCCTTTTTGACTTCAAGAACGGTAGTAATTGAACAACACGACCTCCGGTTAGCTGCCGTATCTATCCCTCACTCGGCACCTAAGACTTGCCTATGGCTGGAGGCACCTGGAAATCCAATCAGTCAGGTCTTTGCTCGTCAACTATTGTCCAGTAACAACGTGGTTATTTCAAGCGCCCAGAGGTTCGAGTTATGCCGTCTGCGCTTCTTGGATACTTATTAAGCAGTTCATAAGTAGGTATACACAGATTGAAGGTTAGACTGCTGCGTACTGTGTGTACGGCGTAAGAAAGAACATGCGGATAGTCCAGGGTAGCCGTTGCAGTGAGCGAAGGCGTGCCAGGACGTATGCCCTGAGTTCCTTTCCGCTGCGCAACCCAGCCTTGGCCACTCCTTGGTGCTTCAGATAATTCCACACTTGCTCATCGGGATTCAGTTCTGGGGAGTAAGGCGGCAGAAAGAATAATTGCAGCTTGTCGCCCACGCTGGCCACGTAGTCCTTCACCACGCGACTGCGATGATAGCTACCGCCGTCCAGAACGAGAAAGATCGGTTGGGTTGCGTTGTGCAGCAAACGTTTGAGAAACTCGACAAACACTGGCCCGTTTACTCTGCCCTTGGCCACCATGAAACGCATCGATCCGCGTGCGCTGACCGCCGAAATCATGTTGACCGAACTCCGCTGCCCGGTGACCCGCACCACCGGCGTTTGCCCCTTGATGCCCCATGTCGTTCCGGCATGGCTGTCGGATCGCACCCCGGCTTCGTCGCCAAAGTAGATATCCGCCCCGACTTCTCGTGCTAACTGGCGGATCCGCGGATACTCCTGCTTCAGCCACAGCCGCACTCGCTTCGGGTCTTGCTCGATGGCTCGAAACAGCGGCCGCTGACAGCTCAATCCCAGCTGTTTCAGCAGCCTTCCCACGCTCGTCACGCTCAGTTTCAAGTTGAATTGCTCGCGCAACAGAATCCGGATCATCCCTCGCGTCCAAAGCGCAAACTCGAAGCGAAACTGCAGCGGACTCTTGCCGGTAACGGTGCGATAAAGCCACCGCATCTGGGAGGCGGTGATCTTCATCGGCCGCCCGTTCAAGGCCTGCGCCTTCAGTGCACCCCAACCGCCGCTGCGGTATCTCGCCAGCCAGGTGTAGATGCAGCTTCGACTAAAGCCCAGCGCTTCAATCACCGCCTCTGGACTTTCACCCGCCTGAACTCTCTCAACGGCACGAGTCCGAATCTCTTCCAACGTCTTGTGATCGAGGGCACGAGCGTCGCGTCGTTTCATGGCGCGCCCATTATACCCTATGTCTACTTACTTATGAACATATTAATAATAAGCGACCACAGGTGTGAAATCACAGGTGTGAAATTTCGGGCTGGGTTGCTAAACCCTTGAGAGATATGGTGGCCAGGGACGGAGTTGAACCGCCGACGCCAGCCTTTTCAGGGCCAAAATTAACAGTGATTACAACAACTTCGTGGCACGGGTGGCGCTAGAAGTTGTTGATAGTGCATGGTGGAAACAGCAACTGCGGGTGAAAACTGCGGGCAGCAGAAAGTGCCTCAGTTTGAAATTCTTTCCTTGTAAATGCCACGCTTGACGGGCGCGGGCATAGCGGAAGCACCGAGATTAGTGTCCCCCGATGCGGTATCCTGACTGCTTGCGGTTGCCGGCCTGAGAAAGGGTTCCCTTGCGACAGCAACTGATGACACGTTCCTTCTTGTGCGGACTTATCACACTGTTTGGATGTATCACCCTCACCGCAAACGCGCAATCGCTGGATCATTTAAGACGTGAATTCGCTGACCCACCGAAGGCGATGCGTCCAATGGTGCGTTGGTGGTGGCCTGGTGGAGACGTCGCGCCTGACGAATTGCGGCGTGAAGTGCGCGTTCTCGATGAAGCAGGATTCGGAGGCGCGGAGATCCAGGCTTTCCGCATCGGACTAAAGACCGACATGCCGGCCGATGTCGCAGCCCGAGTGAACGACTATCCGTCGCCGTCGTTCTACCACAAGGTACGCGCTGCGGCCGAGGAGGCACGCAATCGCGGGCTGTTTCTCGACCTGACGTTAGGTTCGGGCTGGCCGTTTGGAGGAGGCGAGGCCATTACGCCGGAACTTGCCTCTATCGAGTTGCGCTTTACCCGCAAGGCTCTTTCCGGCCCCAGCCATTTTCACGAGCGAGTTCTTATACCGCCGCCGCGCCCGACAGCAGGCATGAACCTGGCTCGCTTGTCTGGGTTGTCTTCAGCCGAACTGCCTCCCGGCTGGCAACAGCGTCTTCAGGCCCGCACTCGAATTGTCGCAGTCCTGGCTATATCGGGAACAGAGCCAGTTGTAGAGATGCGAGAAGGCGGCCTGTCGCCCGCTCCGCGACCGGAAGTCAAGACCCCGGGACACCTCGATCCGCGATCAGTTCAGATCCTTACGGGACAAGTGCTCACGGACGGGACCCTCGACTGGGGCGTGCCACCTGGACAATGGCAGGTGTTTGTCTTCTTTCAGCAACCGCTTGAGACGCGAGTAATCGGCGGGGTCGGGACGGGACCACAACTCGTACTCGACCATATGAACCGGACGGCGCTGGAAGCACACTTGAAGCGAATATCAGGAGCCGCGGGTCCCGAGATCGGATCGTTTTACGGCAAGTCGGTGCGGGCGGGTTTCTGCGATTCACTGGAGGTCGAAGCCGAGATCTACTGGACCGACAACTTTCTTGGTGAATTCCGGAAGCGGCGGGGCTACGACTTGACACCGTGGCTACCTTTCATCGAGACTCCGGGTCGCGGCGATATATATCCGCCCTATCGATCTCAGCCATGGTTCGACGGTTCGGACGCCGAGCGTGTTAGGCAGGACTACTGGCAGACCGTCTCCGACCTCTGGATCGACAATTTTTTCGCTCCCCTAGTCGATTGGTTGCATGGGCAAGGGCTGATGGCGAGGGTGCAGGCTCAT
>DATDGW010000594.1:0-7496 GCA_036521895.1 Candidatus Sulfotelmatobacter sp.
TCCGGTTTTCGGCTGCATGACGCCCAAACTCAATCAGGCGCGTCTTGTCCGGGTGTAACTCCAACCCGAACTTCTGCAAACGGTCCTTCCACTCCTGAAGAAACCGCTCCGCGTCGGCGCGGTTTTCGAATCCCGCGACGAGGTGAGTAGGCCCGGGGAATCTCACCCCGAGGCCGAGTAGGCCCGGGAGTTGCACCCGAGCCCCTCACAGATCCGTGCTTGAGCCTCTCGACTCACACGGCTCGTGCCACCCAGTGAAGGCTGCCGCCTCCCATCAAGACCCTCGAGTTCCTCCGGTTGCCCGTTGACCCTGCTGATCCTGATGCGGGTGACCTGCTCCCTTCCCTCCGCGGAAATTACGCCGCCTCCTCGGTATTACGGAGCAGTCCGCCCCTGGTTGGCCCATCGGTACTTTCGGCCTCACGGCTCCACCGCTTGTGCCTTTTCCCTTAACAGAACCAACCAGGTTCTCAAGTTCCGTACCAAAGCCCGGATCAGACTCACGCCTGCTCTGCACCGGACACCACAGGGCCAATAAGTAGGTACCCGCCCTGCTGTTCCCGAGACAGAGAGTATGCCTCGGTTTTGATGCCGTCATAGTTCTGTTTCGATGCTTTACCCACAGGTTCGCTTTCGCTCGTCTTTCTGATCCCCACATGACGCGATCAATGTCGCGCCTTTTAACCATAGCGTTCACCACCGCGGTCATTGGACCGTAGCAGCCTATGGCCGTTTGAAGCCTCCCCCTACAGAGCGGCTCCGAAGGGCCCACCTTCATCTTTCGTACAGCACGACGCCTTCGCGTCTTCTTGACACAACCTCTCGCAGAACCGAGCGTGAGGCTCTCGCCTCACTCGGCTCCCATCAGGCAAACGTGCCGGCCACAGCGATCCGCCAGTGAACGAAGAGATCCACACGTTCCTTGGCCAGTTTTTGTAAAAACTGACTGGCTTGGACTGTATGGTGTTTGAAGCGCTTGAACTTGCGCATCACCCATGTCCGGAGCTTTAAATTGAGGTACCGGAACACTGGGTACAGTCCCGAGCGAGCATAGCGCCCGTAGTATCCAATCCATCCCCGAAGGAGTGGATTGAGTTCACGAGCAATATCCTGCAAGGTCAACTGCGTTTGATGCCAGGGTTTCAAGTCCCGAATCGCTTCCCGCATGCCCTTCATCGCCGAGGGACTAACCGCCGGATTGAAGCTCCCGAACAGGGTCTTGTCTCGGAAATTTTGGACCAGACGTGGCCGGAAGCAGAACCCGAGAAAGTCGAATTTGACATTCGGATACTTGCCTTTCCGTTTTCCGTCTCTACAGTAAACGATTTTGGTTTTCGTCGGATGCAGCTCCAGATGGCACTCCGCCAAACGCGCTTGAAGCACAGACTTAAGCGCCTGGGCCTCTTGCTGGTTACGACAGTGCACCAGTCCATCATCTGCATACCGACACCACGGGAGCCCAGGGTGGGTCCGTACCATCCAGACATCGAACGCATAGTGCATAAAGAGGTTGGCCAAAATTGGACTAACCACCCCGCCCTGAGGCGTGCCGCGGCTTCGCCCAACAGTGGTCCCATCTTCCTGCACCATGGGTGCCTTGAGCCATCTTTCGATGTACAATAGCACCCACTTACACGTTACATGTTTCCGAACGGCCCGTAGCAGAAGGTCATGGTCGATGTTGTCGAACAGGCCTCTGATGTCGAACTCTAAAACCCAGTCATACTTCCAGCACCGCTCTCGCGTGACCCCTACAGCGTCCAAGGCCGATTTATTCGGCCTGTATCCGTAAGAATCTGCCAGAAAGATCGAGTCTAGAATCGGCTCAATTACCTGCTTGACGACCATCTGCGCCACGCGATCGGCCACAGTGGGCACACCCAAAATCCTTTCCCCTCCACTCTTTTTGGGAATGGAGACGGCGCGGACCGGTGGTGGAAAGTAACTTCCCGAGCTCATCCGATTCCAGATCCTGTACAGGTTTCCTGACAAGTCGGCCTCAAACTGCTCGATTGTCTGCTCATCCACTCCAGCCGCCCCACGATTGGATTTGACTGCTTTATACGCCTCGTACACCAGGCGCTTATCAATATGGAACGGTTTGTTTGTCGCACGCATCGAGATCATCCTGTTTCCAGTTGTTTCGGTCATGCAACTGCCTGACCCGACCCCTTCGCTCCAGCCCTATTACAGAGCCTTCATCGCTACTACGAGTCGGTCCGTCCCAGTGCCCCGCCTCGGTACTCTCGCCTCGCGGTTTTGACCGCTTGAGCTTCTCCCTTGATCATCGGAGCGACTGGTTCCTGCAGTTCCGTGCCACCGCCTGCATCCGATTCACGCCCTCTCTACGCCGGCCGCCACCCGCCCAGTAATCAGGTACCCAGCGGATTTTGTCCCAGACAGGAACTACATGCCTGGTTTCGACGACACTAGAATGCATAACGACGCGTCATCGATGGGTTCACTTTCGTTCGTCTCTCGAATGCGCACCTGCACAAGTTTCCTCGCGCTTTTCCTCCAACGCTCACCACCGACGGCTCTTAACCGCAGCAGCTTGGAGGCGGTTTGAGACCTGCTCCTGAAAGCCGATCTCGAGGGGCCCGCCCTCATCGATTGCACAGCTCGTCCACGATTAGGCTAGGTCATATTGTAATAATGACCTCCTTTTCTGTGTACTTCTGCAGCACACTAGTTCCAGGGCATCCACTCCGACGGCGTCTGCTTCAGTTCTTCCGCGTGCCGCTGCAACTGATTCAGGTAGTCGAAAGGATCGGCGCCATTCAATTCGCAGGTATGGATCAAGCTCATGAACAGATCGCCAACCCGGGCTCCATTTCTAGTCTTGTAAAACAGAGAGTTCTTGCGATGTAAGATGGACTTCTTCAATGCTCGCTCGCAAATGTTGTTATCCAATGGTGCTCCCGGTTGTCGTAGAAACAAGGTAAGTCTGTCCCAGTGTTTGAGCAGGTAAGATATCGCCGTCCCCAAGCCCGAGTTAGGCTCTACTCTCCTCTCGTCGAACTGAGCATTAAGCCAAATTTGCAGTGTTTCCATTACTGGCCCGCTGTGTTCCTGGTGGAAGCGGAGACGCTGTTCGGGAGACAGACGCTGTGCCCGCGCAGCTTCGTCGAATCCGTAAACTTCGCCCAGACTCTCCAATACGAACTGGCACTCCAGTGGGAAGTTCGGCGTGACTTCCACAAAGTAGCGGCGGGCATGCGCCAGACAATGCGCGATAATGATTTCCAACTTCTTGGGCAGATTGCGCGATAGCGCGTCGCACATCTGGATCGGCGCGTCCAGGCCTGCCGCCCGCTGCTTCAGCACGTCGGTCAGATTCTCTCCGGCATGCTTGCGCCCGGTGAAATACAGCCCGATCCGATATCCCTCGCCGATGGATACGATTCCGCTGGTGAACACTCCCGTCCGTTCAACGGCAATGTCGACATCGCTCGCTGCATCCCGGTCCAGAGACAATACGCGCATGGAAGTATCGTCGTTATGCACCACGCCGCCCTGGGCTGCCTGGCGGATCAACTCATCGCCCGCCGACTGGATCTGAGCGGCGGTTTCCTTGACGATCTCGCACTGCGTCGCCACTGGCAACGGGACGCCCAGGTTCTCCTGCAGGCCTTCCAGCCGGTACCAGGGAAACCCGCTGCCGTAGCGCAGCAAGGCGATCATGCTCGCCGCCGTCTCATCATACTTTTTCTCGCCCGCTTCTTCCGGCGCGGCAGCGGCAAACACATCCCCGCAGAGGTTGCACCGCAACTTCTCCAACTCATACACCGTTGCGGCGAGGGGCGCTTGCCCTTTGATCCGCACCAATACGCCAGGGTCGCGCTGGGAATAGACTTTGCCGTGCTGACAATCCGGACACTGGTCACCCGACTTCAACGATCCGTGCGGAACCTCGACCTTGCGCGCGCCCCGATACGCCGCCGCGCTGTTGCGCCCATGCCCAGGCGCCCTACGCTTTGGGGTGTGCTTCCCTGGTGGAGTGTGCTTCTTGTCGTCAGGCTCGATGCCGGCCTGTTTCAGCACTTTTTCGGTCTTTTCCGTGCTGGAGTGGCACAACAGCCGGCGCAACTTCTCCAGCGTCGCCTCGCGAGTTTCCAATAACTCGGTTACATAGCTGAGAGTGCGGATCGCGGCTTGTAACTTCTTGTAACTGACTTCGCCCAGCGGCGCCCGTACTCCCTCTAATAGAGCTTCTAACTCCTCACTGGTGACGTCGAGTCGCTCCGGCTTCATATTCACTTACATGTTCTGTAGTAACTCGTGAAACCGGCGATGGAGTGGAAGTGCCAACACTTCTTTGATCGACCGGTTTGGCCGATGGGTCTGATCGTCTTTCCCGCGCCCCGTGGTCCGCCCCAGCAATACCCAGTTCGCCGCCCGATAACAGGTCCCGCGGAATCTCTCCGGATCGATGAAGGTTTCTAGAAGATAGATCGGGTGCCCGTAGATACGCTCCCAATCCTGCGAGATCTGTCGGGCCATGCGGCCGAGGATATGCGACGCCAGGTGCGGCACTTCGACCCACGGCAAGTGCATCACATAGTACCCATCTTGTTAAGACTGCGGTAGCCGACACTGTGACCGTCTACTACCGGTGGCATCCACTTTTCGGTCAGACCCTCAACGTTTATAAGCGCAGGCGCGGGCGCACCGGAGAACGTACGGTGTGCGAACTTGGTGACGGGCGCACCATCGCCATTCCAGCCTGGATGCTCCATCCAGATTGTGCGCAGATGTTGCTCGGACCTCCTCAGATTTCCCTCGAGGCGCTGGCCGAACTTCGGCGTCTGCTTTCCGATTTGCGCAACAGCACGTGCGATAAAGGTTCGCTAACACCAACTCCCAAGGAGAAAGTCGATGAAGCGAACGCCCAAGCCACCCAAGCCCATCACGGCACAGTTCACTCTGTCGCTGATGGGCACGCCCACAAGCACGGTGGTGCCTCAAGAGAAGCAGAAGGAGCTAAAGCTCGCGCTGATCGACCTGCTGATCAGCGCGGCGTCTCCCGAAGAGGAAAGTCCCAATCACACAACAGGAGGCGGAAATGAATCCGGAAATGAACCCCAAACTAACTCATGAGCGGCTGTGCCGGCGGGCCGTCGTCTACGTGCGTCAATCATCACCGGATCAAGTGCTGCGCCACAAGGAGAGCAAACGCCTGCAATACGCTCTGGCGGAACGAGCTCGGCAGTTGGGATTTGCCGATGTGCGAATCATTGACGATGATCTCGGCCGCTCGGCCGGTGGCCAAGTGGAGCGCCCTGGATTCGAGCATCTGCTTGCCGAAGTCTGCAGTGGCGAAGTCGGGGCCGTGTTTTGCCTGGAAGCTTCGCGCTTAGCACGCAATGGCCGTGACTGGCATAGCCTGATTGAGATGTGTGGCATAGTGGGCGCAGTGTTGGTGGATCACGAAGCCGTGTATGATCCCGGCATTGTCAATGATCGATTGCTGTTGGGCTTGAAAGGGACAATGTCCGAGTATGAACTCACCCTGTTTCGTCAGCGGTCGCTCGAAACGAGACGGCAGAAAGCGAGCCGTGGCGAGCTGGAATTCAAACTCCCCGTTGGCTTGTGCTGGCATAACGGCAAGATTGAGAAAGAGCCCGATCAACGTGTGCAGCAAGCGATTGAGTTAGTGTTGAAGAAGATGATGGAACTGGGGAGCGTTCATCAGACCTTGATATGGTTTCAAAAACAGAACATGACACTGCCAGTGTGCTCGTATCAAGGACAGGAGCCAGCCGTGATCTGGAAGCAACCGACATACGGTATGGTGTGGAGGATCGTCATCAATCCGCTTTATGCGGGAGCATACGCTTATGGACGCAGAGGGGTGCGCACCCAGATCGTGAATGGTCGTACGCGTAAGAGCAAAGGGCATACAAAACCCCGGACGGAATGGAGCGTCTTGATTCGCGACCATCATCCCGGTTACGTTGAATGGGAGCAGTACGAACAAATCCAAGGGATGCTGGCGGCGAACACGCACATGCAATCGAATGGAGAAGCCAAGGCGGGCCGTGGTGGGCACGGACTCCTTGCCGGTATGCTACGGTGCCGGCGTTGTGGGCACATGCTTCACGTGAAGTATGTGGGAAAGGACAACAAGGTTCCTCACTACGCGTGCACTGATGCATATGCGCAGCGCGGCGAAGCTCGTTGCATCCGGTTTTCCGGTATCTGGGTGGATGATGCAGTGGGCAAGGAGCTGCTGCAGGCGATCAGCGGTCATGCTGTGGAAGCCGCGCTGGAAGCGGCTGAGCAGATGGAGCAGCTGCGGCACGAGCAGCGTCAGTCGCTGTTTTTGGAAGTGGAGCAAGCCCGTTACGAAGCGCGCCTGGCAGCTCGACGTTATGAAGCGGTTGATCCTGACCAGCGCTTAGTTGCGGGTGAACTGGAAGCGCGATGGAACGCCGCTTTGCAAAAGATATGCGACCTTGAGCAGAACCTTCAGAAATTCGATCTTGAGATTCAGAAGATATCCCTACCGAGCAAAGAACTGCTCCTCAGCTTGGCTCAGGACCTGCCCTCCGTATGGAACTCGCCTTCAACGGACGTGCGGTTAAAGCAACGCATCGTGCACATTCTGATCGAGGAAATAGTTGCGGATGTGGACGAGAGCAGTCGAGAAATCGTCTTACTGATCCACTGGGCTGGCGGGCGGCATTCTGAACTTCGCTTGAAGAAACGAGAGACGGGCCGCCACGGCCGGTGCACGAGTGTAGAAGCCGTGGAAATAGTTCGACAAATGGCGGGCCGGTTTCCCGATGAGCAAATAGCCGCCACGCTAAACCTGCTGGAAATGCGCACCGGAGCCGGTAACACCTGGGATAAGCAGCGAGTTCTTTCTCTAAGACATTATCATCAATTGCCTGCTTTTGATCCCCAACGCCCACGCACTACCCTCACTTTGAGGGAAGCTGCGCAACAACTGCAAGTGTGTGAACAAAGTGTCCGACAGATGATCGTAGAGAAGACACTTCCTGCCACACAAGTCGTGGAGTATGCGCCGTGGGAGATCCCCGCAGGAGCACTGAATTCCGAGCCAGTACGAAGAACCGTCAGTGCGATCAAAAATGGCCGCCGTCCACGGAAGCATGCGGGTGAAGATCAACAATCAATGTTTTTAACTCAATAGCGAGGTATGTGGGAATCCAGCCAACAACGCTGGATTCCCACTTTTCCACGCAGCGCCACTACTGCTGGTTCTTATTCGGCGGGCAACGCGGCGCGGCTTGTCCTGTCATTCCCTTCTGCCCCGCCGTCCGCGAAGGCTCCAGCGCCTGCGCCCGCTGCGCCCAGCTTTTCCGTCAGGTGATAGAAATCCACCAGCCGGTAGAGGTCGTCTCAGGAAGCCCTCACACAGCGTCACCGTGGCGCAATAAGCCATCCAGTAAACCCGTTCCACCGGCCCTCTTCGGCGCATTGCGCGAAAAGTCCAGCGTGAGACCATACCCCGGTAGGTTCGTGGAGTA
>DATDGW010000595.1:0-2439 GCA_036521895.1 Candidatus Sulfotelmatobacter sp.
AGCAGCGAGAGGAACGACACCCATGCCGAGCCGCCCACCACCATCACCGCTCCCAGGAGCCAGATCGCGTGGAGCTCTCCCGCAGCCATAGTCACCAGACCGAAACCGGCAATTCCCGCCGACACAATAAGATTGGCGGACCAGCGTTCTCGCGCGCTCTGCAGCAGCACAGCGCCTAGCACCGCGCCGGCGCCGAAGCCGCCCAGCAGCACGCCATACCCGATGGGGCTGCTGTTGATGCGATGCGCCAGTGAGGGCAGCAGTGCCAGCAGCGCGCTCGCGAAGAACATGCCCGTTCCCGACCGCACTAGTCGTCTGATGTAAGTGATTTCTTTCTGAAAGTGTCAAGTTTTCAGCCGGCTTTTGGAAGCGGGAAGGCGTCGTAGATCAGCACGTCGAGTTGTGAATCGACACGATCCAGCGCCTGGCGGAGCGGAAAGGGTAGAACCGCATCATTGGCGGTGAACATCGCCATGGCGGGCCGGAAGACCCGCGATTCCAACCGGGAGAACAGGCGCGCTACCTTCCAGCCGTACGGCGTAACGAAGTAGCGGTTGGTCCGCGGCGGCCGAAAGATCAGCCCCTTCAGCCGCAAGCGGCGCAGATCGTACGTCATCTGTCCGGCCGTGTACTGCTCGGTGGTGACATTGAGCAGGTCGGCAACCATGGCTCGCAGATCGCGGTTGTGGAAGCCGTCGATAAGATGTTGGAACAACGTCAGCGCCAGCAATAGCGCCATGACCCGGGGCTGGCCAAACTTCAACGACGGCGCCTTCTCACCATCTTCGGTCACGGTGGGTTGCACCACACGTTGGATGCTGTCGCCGCTTAAGCCACTGTTGTGGCTCACACGTTCGACTTCCAGCAGACGCCGATTGATTTGTCGGCCGATCTTTTGCAGGTAGGGCAAGTTCGTCAGACCCTTGTTCACCCCGAAATCGTTTGGGTTGCGGAACGTGACTTCCGTCCGGCAACCACGCCCCTCCTTGAAGTACTGTTTCACATCGCAGTTCTTGTATTGGATGTGCAGGCTGGGGTGCACGCCGTCCTGGATGACCCGCGTGCGAAACTCGCCTGGGGTTTTCTTGGTCACCACGCGGTCGAAAACCAGTTGTATACGGTCGGGCCGTCCCAAATCGAGGTTGTCGCGGATGATCTCCTCGAAGAACTCCCGGCCGCGCAACGGCCGGTCGAAGATCTGCGTCAGGCTCACTTCCATCTGCCAGATCGACAGCGCCCAGTCATAGCCAGCCTCCCGGTCCTGCGCTCGCAGCGGCAGGGGAACACGTCGTAGCCACTTGCGGAATGCCCGGTCGATCTGCTCAGGTCCCAGCGAATCGCAGATCTCCTGCAACTTCTCCGGCTGCGCACAGGACAGGAACCCGTTGTCCAGTGCTTCATAGCCGATCCCCTCGCGCCCCAGTTGCCGCTTGGCCCACTCGTGTCCATTCAGGCACAGCTTGATTCCCCACGGCGCATAGCTGCACACTTTCAGGAATAGTGGGCCGAAATCGGAGTCGTCAATGTAGAAGTAGTAGTGGTTGACATAGACCGTTTTGTCCCGCGTGAACTCGAACTGCCCGCCGATCTTTTTGCCGCTGAACGCCTGCGCCTTTTCCTGCGCCACGCCGATGAAGACAATCCCGTCCCGCACACCCCGTTGCCGGCGCATCTGATTGGCGACATCATCTTTCCGTTCCTTGTGGTCAAACTGGTAGATCGGAATCTGGTCCTGTTCGGCCTTGCTCCTCACCGCGTCCCGGAATCTCTCCGTCACCTGCCCCAGCACCACCGGCGACGGAATGGGTTTGCCCAGTTGCTCCCGCATGAAGGTCACCAGCCCGCCCGACGTCGCCAGTTTGCCGATGTACCCATTCAGGTACAGCCGGTCCAGGCATTCGACCTCCAATGTGACATGTCCGCTCAGCAATTCGGGAATGTTCGCCATCCCGAGATTTTACGGAATCCCGACGCAGGCTGCTTGTCGGTTTGAGGTCGAAGACCTCGCTAGGAGCCTGTCCGAGAAATCCGCGAGATTGAGGGAACAAATAAAACGAAGTCGGGCGATAATGCTTTATGCCGAAGGGCTACCTACCCTACCTTCCCGATCAAGACCTGCTGTTGCCGCCGAGCCTGCGCGAATGGGTGGCGGAAGAACATCTGGTGTACTTCGTGAGCGATGTGGTGGACCAACTGGACCTGTCGGCCATTCACGCGGTCTACGGGGAAGAGAAGCGAGGGCAGCCGCCATACGATCCGCGTCTGCTGACGAAGTTGTTGGTGTACGGGTACTGCACGGGGGTGTTCAGTTCGCGCCGGATCCAGAAGCGGTTGCAGGAAGACATCCCGTTCAAAGTGTTGGCGGCGGGCAATGAGCCGGACTTCCGAACGATCTCGGACTTTCGCAAAATCCACATCGGGACGCTGCAAGGACTGTTC
>DATDGW010000596.1:0-17408 GCA_036521895.1 Candidatus Sulfotelmatobacter sp.
GCAACCAGCTTGTGCTCGCCGGCAACGTTGGGTGCCGGCGGAATCAGGATGGCGCTGAGATTGGGAGCCGTGAGTGTGCGGTCGGCCGACAGGGATGGCGGCGGAGCGATCACCGCGTCGAGTTGAACACCGTTGCGCGTGTAGTCGCGACTCGCGTTCGAAGGCGGCGCGACCAGCGCCGCGGCAAGGTTCGGGGCGCTACGGTTTGAGCGCAATCCTTCCGACGGGGGAGGCCCGGGATTCGGCTTAATCGCCAACAGGTTCGCCACCGCGTCGCGCGTGGTAGGAAGCTTGAGGTCGGGCGCGTCCACGACTTTCGGCACTAGGGAGCCGCCGCGGGCAAGCTTGATGGTTTGCGTACGATGACGCGCTTCGTCTCCCCCGGCGCGGCCGCTGGTTCCCGCCTCAGCGCCGCCGAGATCCTCGGTGCGAGGCAGTTCATCGCCGCTGTAATAGATCACATCGTGTCTTGAAAATCGAGGAGCGACGAAGGGCCTCAACTCGGCGATCTTCACCTGAATCGCAAACGCGGCGAAGATCAGGAATGCCTCCAGCACATAGGAGGGCACCATGATGCGCCAGGGAATGAGCCCGAAAGGTGCCTCCCCAGCCAGACGACGCTCCGAGCGCGCCAATGCGGGTCGGATGGAACCGACGAACTCCCGCCAAGGCGGCGACCACTCCACCAGCAGCTTGGGCGCGTCGTGGAGTTCGACGGTCTCTTCGAGTTGGAGGGTTTCACTCACGAGGGCGGTACCCTACCATCCTTTGCTATCGTTATCTCAATTTTATCTCCCACCGCGGTTCTGGTTTCAGAGGCAGTGCGACACGGCAGTTCCAGCACGGACGCAGCTTGCGTCCGGACCGGTGCAAACCGCCAGGGTCGCAAGTCGTGCTGGATATGAATGACGGTCATCACCTGGTCCAGATACACTACGTCGATGGGGAATCCCATGCCCAGAGTATGAACGCCGTGGCAGGGGACAATCCAGAGGCCGGAGCCATTACGGAAGTCACTGGAGCGGAGTCCCAACAGGCCGCGCAACCGGGTCCAATGCGTGTCAGCCACTGCCAAGGCCGTGGCGAGGTAGGCCTGGCGGGTCTGATTGAAGGCCTGTCCCCGCGAGGAAAAAACCGCCATAAGATGCGAATGCTCCCCTGTTCTGCGCCGCCTTCTACCGGCCGCCGGAAATCGGCCCGAGCTGCCGGAACAATTCAATGATTGCTGGACCGATCGTGACAAACATGATCGAGGGCAGAACAAATATCACCAGCGGGGGGACCATTTTAATGGTAGTTTTTGCAGCTTGTTCTTCGGCCCGTTGCCGGCGTTCCGTGCGGAGGGAATCGGAATGCACGCGAAGAGCTTGGGCAACGCTGGTGCCGAAGCGATCTGTTTGAATCAGTGTACCAACAAGAGAACGGATATCGTCAACCCCCGTGCGGTCGACCAGATTACGGAGGGCTTCCGCGCGGGGCTTGCCGGCCCGCATCTCGAGGTTGACCAGATGGAACTCATCGCTCAAATCCGGGTGGGCGTGGCGCAGATCCTGGCCCACGCGGGTTAGAGCCTGATCGAGGGCCAGACCGGCTTCCACGCAAATCACCGTCAGGTCGAGCGCATCGGGCAGGCCGATGCGAATACGATGCTGCCGGTCTTTAATCATCCGCTTCAAAATAAAGCGCGGCAGGAAAAATCCGAGACCGGGGATGCCGGCCAAGAGGAACAGGTTATCGAAGCCGGAAAATAGCACGACGCCGGCAAAGCCAACCCCCGCCATCAAAAGGCGCGCCCCGAAATAGTAGTTCACGTCAATGGCATCGCGGTATCCCGCCTGAATGAGCCAGGCACGCGTGCGGGACACATCCGATGGCGAGAGCGGGATGGCCTTGCTGAGCGGATCGAGTGCCTGCTCAATGCGTTCGCGCATGGCCGGTTTGTTCTCGACCGGCTGTTGCTGCCCCCCGAGTGCGCGCAAGCGAGCGCCCAGCACGGAGCTGGGAGTCACCACCGCCGCTCCAAAGGCAAATACCACCATCACCACAGTGACGAACACGACGACGACCAAGATCAGAGGCAGCATAGCTATACCTGAATCCGGATAATCTTTCGGATCACGAAGTATCCAATGGTTTGCAGCGTGATGCCGGTGACCAGCAACGTATGTCCGATCGGGTCAGAGAACAATGGACGGATGAAAGCCGGATTGAGCAGGAGCATCACGCAGACAATGATCGGAGGCATGCCCATCAACAAGGCCATGGTCAGACGCCCTTGAGCGGTGTAGACGCGCACCTGGCGCTGAATTTTGAAGCGCTCACGGATGACGTAGGAGAGGTTGTCGAGGATCTCAGCCAGGTTGCCGCCGGTTTCGCGTTGCAGCATGACCGCCGTCACGAAAAACTTCACGTCCACCAGCGGCATACGTTCGGTCAGATTGAGGAGAGCATCGCGGACCGGCATGCCGAATTTCTGCTCTTCGAAAAGCTGGCGGAACTCGCCGGAAACGGGTTCGGCCACCTCGTCGGTAATCATCTCGAGCGCGGTCGTAAAGGCGTGTCCGGCGCGAACGGCCCGTGCCAGCGTGTCAATGGCCTCAGGAAAAAGTTCCTCGAATTTTTCGAAACGCTTGTTGCGCCGATACGAGGCATAGGCATAAGGCAGCACGAAACCAAACAGCATTGCCACCCATGCGACTTCCATCCGCTTGCTCAGGCCATAAGCCAGGAATGTGGCGACCACTCCAGCGAGAGCTGAAATTCCGAGAAAATTTCCGGCCCGCGTGGCCATTCCCGCCTGTGCCAGCATCTCTTGGATCTCGCCAACCCGTGTGGACCGCCGCAGCAGATTGTCCAGAGCAGGAATCTGGCTGAGTTGTTCATCCCGAAGGAGGGCGAGTTCCTCCTCGGGAGCAAGTTCGGGCGCCTTGCGCTCGTTAGATAGGCGTTCCTTGATCAGGCGGGCGCGGGCATCGCGCTGGTCGAGAATCGAGCCCATGCCGAACGCCACGAGCGCGACCACGACGAACACGAGAAGAGCAATCAGACCTGCCGGCATATCACTTCCTAGACCTCAGTTCTCGATTCAAACAGCGCTGGCCGCAGGCGGGCTCCAGAGGTGGCTAATCGATCAGCAAACTGCGGGCGCAAGCCGGTTGCCCGGAATGCCCCGCGCACCTTGCCACTCTCATCGGTGCCGGTGCGGTCGAAGCTGACAATATCCTGCATGGCGATAAGGTCTCCGTCCATGCCGGTAATCTCCGACACGGTGATGACCTTGCGCGTGCCGTCAGAAAGGCGCGCAATTTGGACGACAGCATGCACGGCGGATGCGATCTGATGACGCACCGCGCGCTCGGGAATGTTCAGGTTTGCCATTGACACCATGTTTTCCACGCGAGCCATGGCGTCGCGCGGCGAGTTCGCGTGCACAGTGGTGAGCGAACCTTCGTGGCCGGTGTTCATGGCCTGCAACATATCGAACGCCTCTTCGCCGCGCACCTCGCCGACCACGATGCGATCCGGACGCATACGCAGACTGTTGATCACGAGCTGCCGCTGCCGCACCGCTCCTTTACCTTCGATGTTCGGCGGCCGGGTCTCTAGCCGGACCACATGCTCCTGTTTTAACTGCAGTTCGGCGGCGTCCTCGATGGTGACGACGCGGTCGGAGTTGGGAATGTATCCCGAAAGCACATTCAGCAGGGTCGTCTTACCGGCGCCCGTTCCTCCCGACACCAGGATATTGAGGCGCCCTTTGACCATGGCCGAGAGCAGTTCGAGCATCGACTCGGTGAGGGTCAGGTTCTCAATCATCTGTCGCGCGGTAACTGGCTCCCGTCCAAAACGGCGGATGGAGAGGGAAGGACCGTCGATGGCCAGTGGTGGAATAATCGCGTTGACGCGCGAGCCGTCGGACAGGCGAGCGTCGACCATGGGAGACGATTCATCGACCCGGCGTCCGATGCGCGAGACAATACGCTCAATGATTTGCATGAGGTGCGAGTTGTCCTTGAAGGACAAGGCCGTGCGTTCGAGCTTGCCGGCACGCTCCACGTAGACGCGATCGAAACGGTTGACCAGAATATCGGAGACGGTGGGATCTTTGAGCAGCGGTTCGAGAGGTCCGAGGCCGAAAATCTCGTCGAGAATTTCGCGCGAGAGGCGTTCGCGCTCGGCAAAGCTAAGGGGCACCACTTCGGAATTGACGGCACTGCGAATGACTACCAGCACTTCGTCACGCGCTGCGTCGCCGGTCGCCTTGCCTAGTTTTTCGAGATCGAGGCGATCGAGAATCTTGCGATGCAGGTCGGCTTTGACCTGCTGGTAATCAGTGCGCTCGAACGATTGGAGGTTTGCCATGGTTCCCTGAGTTCTTCGAATCTAATTCCTAAACCGAACAATTGCTAGACTGACTTGAATAACGACCACGCAGCCCGCTTGACGTCGGCGTCATTGCGCGTCAACTCCTGCGCCAGTCCAGCAAAGCAGCGGGCAATCTCGGAATTTCTTTGGTCCATCACCGGAGTTCCACGATCAATTGCACCCGATACTGCAAAATACTGGTTCGGGATTCTCCACAGCAGTTTCGCGCCCACGGCAGCTTCGGCGTCTGCTTCGCTGAAGCCGGGCACTTTGCGGAAGCGATTCAATACGAGTCGCACGCGTTCGCGGCTTCCGGTTTCTCCCAGGTACTGCTGCACGCGGGCGGCGCTCCAGAGCGAAGCCACGTCGCTACAGGCGACCAGCAGAACCGTCTCAGAGAGGCTAGCGATCAGGCGGCTGGCTGCGTCAAAGCGCGACGAGGCATCCACGACCACATATCGGTAATGCGTGACCAGCATGTCGAAGAGACGGACGAACTCCGCGGTGGAAGGATCCACGGCAGCCGGCACGTTGGTTCCGGCCAGCAATTGCAAGCCTCCGCTGTGACGCGTCATGAAGCTCTCGAGCAGGGAAGCGTCCATGCGGTGGAGGTTGCGGGTCGCATCGGCCACATTGAACACCGGCTTGAGATTCATGTGCAACGCGGCGTGGCCGAGTGGCGCCAGATCCACCAGCGCGGTTTGTCCGTAGGCGGACTGCAGAGCCAGGGCCAGATTGACCGCCACCGTCGTGGCGCCATTTCCACCCTTCGCGTTGATGACTGAGAAAACCTTGCCGCGAATCCCTTCCTGCCTTCCCCGGCGTTGCGCCGTGGTGAGGCGCACGAAGGCTTCCAGCAGGTCGGTGGTATTGGTCGGGCGTTCGATGAATTCGCGAGCTCCAGCCCGCATGGCATTCACGATGACCTGAGGTTGATTCAGATTGCCGATTGCGAAAATAGCGCCGTCGGGCATCTCTTGGTGCAGGAGTTCAATGGCTCGCAGCGCCAGTTGCGAATTGTCGGCGGGAATGTCGACCAGAGTCACGTCAGGGTTGGCGGTGCGCACCCGCCGCGTGACCGGGTCGGAGGCAGCCACCGGAAAACTCGCGCAGGTGTGGACGGTGCGCGCCACACTGGTGCCGTCAACGAGCACCTGCATCACCGCGCGCTGCTCGTTGTCCGTGGCGACGATGACGACTGACAGTTCTGGCATAACAAACCGTGAACTGGCCTAATGGCCTTTATCAAACTTCTCGTTATTCACGAAAGGTTTCGGATTCTTGGGCAGCGCGGGCAGTTCCGTAGTGGGAGAAATGCGGCGCACTGTGCATAAGACCATGAGTTCCGAATTGCTTTTCTGCAAACTCTTACTGCGGAAGAAATTTCCCAGGATCGGGATGTCGCCGAGGCCCGGGATCTTGTTCCAGATGTCGGTAACGCGGTTATCGATCAGGCCCGCAATGACGAAGCTCTGCCCATCCTGCAATTCGAATTCAGTTTCGGCTTTGCGGGTGCTCAGGGCGGGTACGGTGAATCCTGAGATGGTCAGCGCATTCGCAAAGTCGAGGGTGCTCACTTCCGGCGCCACCTTCAAATGGATATTCCCGTTGGGCATGATGACCGGGGTGAACTGCAGATGAACGCCGAAATCCTTGAACGAGATGGTGACCGCGGTGAAGCCCGCGCCCGGCTGCACGACGGGAAAGGGGAACTGTCCTCCGGCGAGGAAGCTGGCTTCCTTGCCGTTGACCGCAATCAGATTGGGCTCGGCGAGAATCTGCAGCAGGCTCTTATTCTCAAGAGCTTCGATGACCGCGCCGAAATTAATGTCGGGCCGGAAAAGAAAAAGGTTCAAAACGTTATTGATGGTCGTGGAGTTCTGTCCCGTCTGGCTGATGGACTGAGACCCAAAGCCTCCGTACTGCCCGGTGGTCACGGTGCCGATGGTGTTTGCTGCCCCGGTGGAAATAAAGTTGATCCCCATCTGAGTCAGCGCCGTGCGGTCGACTTCGGCGAACTTTACCTGCAGCAGGACTTCCTGCGAACCCACCGGCCCAAAGGTCAGCACGTTTACGACTTTCGGAGAATAGGCGCTGGCGAGTTCTCCGGCGCGCTTGGAGACGTCTTCCGTGGAAACATGTCCGGAGAGAACGATGGCGGCGCGAGAAGGTGTGACGGTGATCTGCTCATCAGGGAAGACGCGGCGCTCTTCGTCTGCGCAGGCGCTGACGTCCACGTCGACCCGAAGGTCGAAGCTGCGCGAGCGCTCCAGCTCATCCCAGATGAGTAATGAAACCTCTCCCGGAGTTTTCCCGTGCACCAAAATTTGGGTGGGCGTGATGACTTGGGGATAAGCGATGGCCGGGTCGGTGACGGAGACACGCCGGAGACGTTCCGTCGTATTAATCAGCAGCGACTTGCCCACCATGACACGGAGCGGAGCGGATCCCTGAGGCTGCTGGGACTGCGCCGGCAGGGTCGTGGTCTGGGTAGTGTTCGGTGCCTGGCTCGGGGACTGAGCCTGACTATCTGCCTGCTGCATGGTCTCGGGAAACGCCGGAACCGAAAAGGCAACGGCCAACAGAGCAGCCCCGAGCAGGGTCAAACGAACTATCATTTTCAGGTTCCTCCCCCTGTGAGGAAACCTGGCAGTTTGCATGAAGGCAGGTTGCAGAATCGAAGGTTTACCGGTCACTTGGCCTCGGAAGTCTCGTCTGGGAATTTGACCACTTCGGGTTTTTTGTCGCCCTGGTATACCTCAATGCTGACACCGGTGGATGCGGGAGGAGGCGGCGTCGCGAGTTTCTTGGTTACGGCAGCGTGGTGCACGACCGCCGTGGTGGGAGCAGGTGCTGCGCCTCCGTGGTAGAGACCTCTGGAATTGGCGGAAGTCACTTCGTCCTGCTTGGTATCGAGCGGATTGCGCAGGGCCAGCTGAATATGTCCTTCGGTGCTCGCGAGGGTAAGACGCTCGGCATCGTCCGGCGAAACCAGGAGTGTGATCACCGCCGTGGTCTGGGCCTCACCCGTGGAAGTGCGCTCCAGCTTTTGGCCTGAGGCGAGCACCGCGACGTTCTGCAAGACAGTTGTGGTCTGTTGTTCGGCGGCTCCGCCGGGCGTTCCTGTCAGAAGCACGTCGACGCGCGTTCCCGGCGTCACGAATCCAGCCACGGAGACAACCTCGTTCACTCGCACTGAAACCGCGCGCATGCCGGGAGGGATCAGCGCGGGAAGTCCAGACCCGGCATTTTCTCCGGCCAGCCGGTTGGGCAGGATGAATTCTCCCTTGGCAATCGGGATGATGACCCCGTGTCCCAGCACGTCCGCCCGCCTCCGGGGCGCTGTGGGAGGCAGGTCGGCGCCGGGAATCTTGATAATCTTGATGTCGCGTTCTTCCACTTTCGCCCCTACCTGCAGATCGTCCGCGGCGACGATCACGTCGACACCAGCATCAGCTCCGGAGCGGCTCCCCGGCTGCAAGTTTCTGTAGACATACACACTCGCAAAGAAGCCAAGTGCGAGTGCCAGAACTCCGATCATTAACAAGCGTGTGCGGTTCATGCTGCTCCCTTGGAAGCCAAAACTCTTGCCCCTCGCCCTTTTCCGGGGCCAGCGCCGTTATCCCCGTCGTTCTTCTGCTATGCGCTACTGGATAGAACTGGCAACAGAGGAGAAGACGTTGTTGGCATTGGATCCGATCAGCCGGATGGTTCCGACGACAATGACGAGGATCACCGCCAGCATGACGGCATATTCCGCTATGTCCTGTCCGTCCTGTTCGCACCAAAGTCTGCGTGCAAGCTCCATAGACTGCTCCTTGATTTCAGTTTTTGCTCGACCGAGCTGGAAGGCGCTCTCAACTTCCGGAGACCCGATCCGCGAAAGATTTCCCACCCGACTAACGGTAATCATACCTTGCATAGTGACGAAAAAGAGGTATTTTCTTACATATTCGTGGGAAAACCTGTTACCTCCGGATAGACGTCCGAACGACGTGGAGAAGCGGTCAATAGGGTCCCTAGACCTGTGAGGACCGCCATTGGCAACAGAGGGCTCGTATAGAGGGGAACCTCCCAATAGCGGAGCAATTGGTGGGTGGGGTACCGCGTTGATGCCAGCAGAAGGCCGAATGCTGAGATCCATGGCCAGGCCAGCAAGGACCACGTCGCCGCGAGAACTAGCCGGCTAAGCGCACCGGACGACGACAGCGATGTCCGATCACGAAACAGGCACAATACGCCGGGTAACAACAAAAGTTGGGCGTGAGGTGCCAGGGTCGGGATCACCACCACGGTTGCTGCCAAGACCAGACTCGTGACTCGTAGAAATTGTGGGGAGTCTGTGGCCTTGGACCGGAGCCTGCCGCCCACGACCAGGACAACCGTCAAAACAAATGTGGCGATCACCGCTCCCCCTGCGGGGGTGAACCAAACGTCGAGCAACGAGTGACCGTAGGTATAGTGGTGATACGCGCGAACTACTTTCAAGAAACTGCGCGTCCAGCCCGGCAATAGCCATTCACTGACGGCCGCCAGCAGGCCCATCGTAGCCAGGAAGCCCCAGACCATTGGCCGTCGCCGTCGCCAGTCGCCGGTGCTCCATACGGCAAGCCATGGAATGAGAAGGATCATGAATTGTGGCTTGAAAGTTGCGATCGCGAACACTGCCCCGGCAAGCGCGAGCCGCTCAGAAGAGAGCAGAAAAAACGCGATCGCAATGCCAGAGGCGGCGAGCAGGCTCGGGTTTTGCAGCTTGATCCCTTGCAACGCTGGAAAGCTTCCCAAGGCGAAGATGCTGGCCGTGAGCCAGATGGGGGACCAGCCGAACCGCATGAGTCGCAACCAGATCGCGAGGCTGAACAGGGTGCCGAGGATTGAGGCACCGATGAACACTCTCTGCGCGACGCCAAACGACCAGTAAACCGAGGGCCATAAAAGGAGCGCCGCATAAAGAGGATAAGCGAATCCGCCTCCGATGCCGGTGGGATCCTGCGAGTCCGGCGCGAGGGGCGCCCCGTAGATCACGGTTTGTATCTCGTGGGCGACGGCCGTGGAATACGGGTCGCGGCCGTGGAGTAGCAGTTCGTGCGCTCCCCACCATCCAGCGTAGAGGTCTGAGAAGCCGGGCGGCTGATTTGCACCCCAGATCGCGGTCACGTAAAAGGCCATACTTCCGGCGCAAAGGATGCTAAGGAACAACCACCCGGCCTGCCTGCTGATCGATGAAGATTCCTTCATGCCGTGACCCCGGACCGAGTCGTGGCGGGCTCGATGGATTTGCTGGAAAACAGGCCGCCGTTAATGGCGATGGCGAGTCCGGCTACCAGGAAGCCGGCAATGATATCGATCACATAATGCTGTTCGAGCATAAGCACGGCGGCGATGAGCAGCGCGTCGTAGATGGCGAGTGCCAGCGCGATCCGCCTCCAACGCCGCAGAAACCAGATCACGACCATGGGCTGCGCGATGTGCATGCACGGCAGGGCAATGAAGTAGTCGGTGGAAATGCGCGAAATTGGATCATGGCGCCAGAGAGCGAGTGCGTCCCGGATCAGTGTCTTTTGCAGGTTGTAAACCTGCAGACTGTCAGGGAATCGTGAGAAATGTGCGGGGCACAGGTAGTAAGGCCCTTGCGAGGGCCAGATGTAGAACAGGGCCAGAGCGAGGTAGTACGACACCAGGATTGTCCCCACAAACTGCCAGGCTCGCGCTCGCCCATCGCAGAGGGCCACAAGGACCAGGGCCGCTCCAATCTGGGGAAACATTCCAAAATAGATAAACTCCAGAACCTTGAAAAAGGAAATCGAAAAGATCTGGAGCGACCAGTGCGCAAATTCAGAAACCGAATGGCCCGACAGCAACCAGCGGTCGATGGCGGCCAGGGCGGGATCCGTCGCAAAGTTGAAGCGCATCGACACGACGGCGCAGTTGTACGCGAGGACCATCAGGAATCCGAAGAACAGGTAGACGGCGGGCGCAACTGCAGAAGCTGCAGCATGGCGCAGCTCTCGCGACTTTTGGCGGTTAACGAGCTCAAGCAACGCGACCGCATCGACGCCCACCACCAGGGCTCTCGGCCAGGTTGTGAGCCAGCCGAGAATGGCGAAGAAAAAGAACAAGACAATAATTCGGAGCCGATTCCGGCGACAGCGCGTCAGGAATGGACCCACGACTTGCTCTCGAGGCAGGCCGATCAGCGACAGCAGTACGGCCACGAAGATGGACTGCGCCGCCAGAAGAAACCAGAACGCGATGCCGAGCGTGATCCAATCGAACTTTAGTGGCAGATGCTGGCTGCGCAGAACGGGGAACAGCGCCAGACACAGCAGCAAGCCGATCCAGTAGTGCCAGTAACGTGGTTTCATTGGGCTGTCGATCGAAATCTCCATGGTGGGACCGGCGCCGAAACCATCACGCACCCGCCAGCCTCCCGACAGAATCTGTGACGGCAGTCTTGCCTTGTGGTTTCCTGAGAAGCACAACCGCTAACATGGGCAGATAAAACAACACGACCGTGCACACTCCAACTTCCGCCAAGCTGCGCGGAGCGTGATACCAGCGCCAAATTCCTGCTCCCCAACTGAAAAAGACGGTCCACACGATTTCGCGGCGCGATTGGGGAATCAGCCACAAGATAAAGCTGTCAAAAAACCAGCGCTGCGGCATGAGGGCAGAGAGGAAGAGAAGCTGAGGATCGCGCTCGCGGTATCGAAGCAGAGCGAGCAGTAGAAGCGGCCCCGGAACAACGAAGATCGGGAAGAAATGCTCGTAGTTGCCGAGCTGTCGAAACCAAAGCCATGGCCAGTGGGGTAGGACGGCGAGGCTCGCCAGCACCACAACCACGCAGGCGAGCAGGCCGCGGCGGCTCAAGCGCGCCAGGAACACAGGCAGGCCAACTTGCGGCTTGGCCATCGTAGCCGGCAGCAGCAATGGGAAGAACGCACTGGCGGCGATGAGGGGAGACCACTGCACGGTGAGAATGCCGGCCCAATACGGGTACGCGAAAAAAATGAGCAGCCTCACGTAGCCGTGACGGGTGAGCCCGAACGCCAGCAGAGAAGAACTGATTCCCCAGAAGAGTCCGGCGGCTAGTTCCGGTTGCAATCGAACCAAGGGAACCGCCAGCAGCCCCGCGGTGAGCGGATACTGTTCGTATGGCGTATCGTAAGGATTTTGTTGGGCGAGCAGGCGATGCGCGAGGTGTAACGCCCAGCGGAAGTCGGCGGCGTCCTGATGGAAATGCTTCATCAGGAACCAGCACAAAGCACCCGAAGCAAAGCCGATTGCGGCCGAGACTGCGATGCGCCAGCGCATGAGATGGGTCGTGCCCACACAGTTGTAACATGAAGCCTGAATCTGGACTCGTTGCTGGATGACTGAGAGAACGCATCCCACCTTGCCAAAGGGCCCATCTTTCGTCGTTGGCCTCGCTCTTGCCGTAGTGGCTTCGGCGAGCACCTGGTTTTACATGGATCAGATTCTCAGGGCGCAGCAGATTGCCGATGCAGCGGCGCACAGCCGGCCGCGCGGCAATCTATCAGATCTCTACCCCCGGTGGTTGGGAGCGCGCGAATTGCTGCTTCACGGGCGCAATCCTTACAGCGCGGAGATCACCCGCGAGATTCAGCAGGGATACTATGGCAGGCCGCTAGACCCCGCGCGCCCCGATGATCCCAAGGACCAGCAGGGATTCGCGTATCCGGCCTATGTTGTTTTTCTGCTGGCGCCGACCGTGAAGCTTCCGTTCGATACGGTACAGACCGGCTTCCGATGGTTCTTAGTGGCGTTGGCAGGGGGAAGCGTTTTGCTCTGGCTCTCACTTCTACGTTGGACGCCGGCGGTTGGATCTGTGGGGATCTTGATCGCGCTGATGCTGGGCTGGTTACCCATGGTGCAGGGCATTAAACTGCAGCAACTGACCCTACTGGTCGCAGGTTTGCTAGCGGCGTGTGGCGCATGCTTGGCGGGTGGGTGGCTTCTGTGTGCGGGAGGGCTGTTAGCACTGGCAACGATTAAACCGCAACTGACCTGGCCACTGGTTCTGTGGCTCCTGCTGTGGGCCGCGAGTGACTGGCGTTCGAGGCGGCGATTCGTGTTCGGATTTGGATTTGTCATGCTGCTTCTGCTGGGCGGGGCGCAACTTCTGTTGCCCGGATGGTGGCGCATGTTCGTCGAGGGGATTCGGCAATATCACCAGTACACCCAGAACCAATCGGTGCTTTCTGTGCTGTTCGGTTCCGTCGTGGGAAGGATTCTGGAAGCGGCGAGCGTGATCGTTTGCGCTGTCTGCATCTGGCCGATACGAAGAGAATCCGCTAAGAATCCTGCGTTTGGACGAGCGTTCGGCCTCGTGCTGGCTCTCACCGTGCTGATCGTTCCGATGTTTGCCCCCTACAACCAGGTGCTGCTGGCTCCGGCAATTCTGGCGCTGGTCCGGAGTGAGACGTTCCCCGATCCCATCCTGCCGGCGACCCGGCTGGCGCGTGCAGTCGGAGGAGTCTTGCTGATATGGCCGTGGATCGCGACGGGGGGACTGAGTCTGGCCTACGTCTGGTTGACGCCCGCCGTCAGAGGTCGGGTCGGGCCCATGCCTTTCTACTCCAACTTCATGGTGCCCGTGTTCTGGTTCGGATTGGCGCTGCAGGTTTCCTGGGGGAGTCGAGCCCGTACCTTGCGGGAGGGCGCGCCAGCAGAGTAGTCTGTTGCAGCAGGAGATATGCCTGCAATGAGCGTGCCGGTTCGTCTCTTAGGCAGGCGAACGTCATGCGAAACGACTATCCATGGCCCTTGGCGCAATCAGTCATAGCAGTTCCGGCTCCGGTGTGTTTCCCGCCCTGGTCTTTGTGCAGGGTAGCGAGCAGAAGAACATCGTCCTGAACCGCACGCCGTTTACGGTGGGACGGAAGGTCGATAAAGATCTGGTGATTGCGGACCCTCGGGTCTCGCGGGACCATGCGCAGATCATGCAGGACGGGCAGGAGTTCTTCCTCGTCGATCTGGGCAGCAAGCACGGCACGTTCGTCAATGGAGAGCGGATCCAGCGCCAGAAACTGGAGCGCGGCGACCGCCTGGAGTTCGGGGCGCGCGATTCGGCCTACATCTTATTCAATCCTGCCCATGTTACTTCCAACACGGCGAGGGAATTTCTCAGCCAGATTTCCGGCATTCAGATCAAGCAGGAAGCGACCGACCTGGAAAAGCTCACGCTGTTTCTGGAAGCGGCGCGCAAGCTGAACACGGCAGGCGTACTCGACGAAATCCTCATGACGATGCTCGACGTCACGCTGCAACTGACGCGAGCCGAGCGCGCGTATGTTTTCCTGAAGGACGACGAGGGGAAGCTTCGACTGGCCGCCGGGCGCAACTCCAAGAAAGAGCCGCTGCTCGACGACAAGACGATTTCTCATTCGATCCTCGAAGAATCGATCCGCTCGAACTCCGAGTTTCTCCTGACCGACACCAGCCAGTCGCTCGACCTGGCAGGACGTCAGAGCATCGTGGCCTACGATCTTCGAACCGTGGTTTGTATCCCCTTGCGCAAACTGGTGGTGCAGGCGACCCGTGACGCGCAAACGCCCGTACACCCGGCGACTTCCGCCGAGGCGATGGGAGTTCTTTACGTCGACTCCCGCTTTGCTTCCCGCGATATCAGCGGAGTCGGCCAGGACATTCTGCACGTGATCGCGACTGAAGCCGCGTCTTTGATTGAGAACGCCAGGCTCGTTCAGGCCGAGGAAGAAGCCCGGCGTTACCAGCAGGAGCTGAGCATCGCGGCCAGCATTCAGCAGCGGCTGATGCAGGTGAAGATTCCCGAGGTACCGTTTGCCAAGCTGCGGGGAAAGAATCTGTCGTGTAAAGAAATCGGCGGAGACTTCTTTGACGCCGTGAACACTAAAGAAGGCCTGGCTGTAGTGCTGGCCGACGTGAGCGGCAAGGGAGTTTCGGCGGCACTGTTGGCGTCAACTCTGCAAGGGATGATTTATTCGCACTTGAGCGCCGGAGTGCCTCTGCTCGACGTAGTGTCGGCCGTCAACCGGTTCTTCACAGAGAAACTGGTGGGGGAGAAATACGCGACCGTGCTGCTGGTGCGGCTGCGGCGCGATGGCGAGCTGGAATACGTGAATTGCGGGCACGTGCAACCCCTTCTGGTGTGCGGCGGAGAGGTGATGCGTCCCCCGCATGGGAATGTGCCCGTAGGTCTGCTGGCCGATGCCACGTTCGAAAGCGCTAAATGCCAGATGAAATCCGGTGACCGCTTCATTCTCGTGACCGACGGCGTCACCGAGGCGGAAAATGCTATGGGCGATTTTTATGAAGACTTCCGCCTAGAGGCGGCCGCTGCGAAGTCTCCTACGCTCGAGGGAATTTTCTCGTCGGTGACGGAATTTTGCGCTGGAAATCCCTTAAGCGACGACTGCACGGTCGTCGAGTTGTGCTACACCAGCGTGGACGAAGTTTGAGTCTCCCTCCTGAGCCCCGCGCGCAAGAATTGCGCATCAGCTATTTTCCACAGTGACGCTATAGTCAGTACCTTCCCAGCGATTTTCCTGAGGCCAGAAAAATGTGAAGACCGCCTGCGCTCCGGCGGGCAGTGATGCGGTTGGGAGGTCGAGCGTGTAGATACCGAGACCGCTGTCCTTCGCATCGGCGTCATGAGCGGTCTTCCAGCCGTCGACACTCCAGTGCACACGGCCCGGCGTAAGCAGCACAATACGCAGTGTCTTGTTGCGCGGCACGGTGCGCGTCTTGTTGTTAAACCTCCACCCGAAGATCTGCCGCACATGTTTATCAGTTAAATAGCGCTTTACGGTCTGCGGGGGCTGGTCGAAGACCTTGCCATCACGAATCGAGCGGCGCAGCTTGACGTACTCGGAGTGGGCCCAGACGAGTGGGCAGGCTGAGCCCGTGGGCTTGCCACGGAAAAGCTCCAGAGCGGGAATGTCGGCAGCATCCCAGACTTGCTCGGGAATCAGCCGGCTTGCTCCGGCGGTGGAGTTTTCGATAACCGTAAGCAGTGCCTCGGCTTCATCGCGATGTCCCCCGGCGAGAGCGAAGTGGGCTCGCTCTCCGGCAAGCAGAGGCCACGCACGGCCGATGCCCGTCCCATCGAAAGCGGATCCGTCCTTGTGTTCGCCGTAGCCGTCGCCGTTATAGCGGTACCAGCAGGGTCCTTGGGGCAATTCGACCGCTAACAGCGCGTCAATGGCGCGCAGGGTGTTCAGGATGCGGGGATCATCGGGCGCGCGCAGGCCAAAGCGCACCAGAGCCAGCGCGTCCGGGCTGATGATGTGATAGGCGCGCTCACCATCCTGACCGGGTGGACGGTTCTTGATGGGAACGAACCCTTGCGTGGGCGATGCGGCGCCGTCGGTGTCAGGCGGGGCAACGCGGACGTAGTAGCCATCGATGCCGAGCTGCTGCGCCAGATCTCCGCCAGTCGCGTAAACCCAGCGCTCGATGTTGTCGTTCCAGGCGTCAGCCGCGTCGCGCATGATGGAAGCCTGTTCGCCGTGACCGGTCAGGTCGGCGATGTCGGCAGCAGCCAAGAGCGCGGAAATTTCGGCGGCCAATGTGAATGGCGAGTAGCCGGCGTCTTCCTCCCATCGATCCTGCTGGGTGACCGGACCGTTGCGAAGAATAAAGCTGACAGCGTTGCGCACCATCGGCCACCAGCGCTCGAGCTTTCCCAAAGCGGCGGGAGCTTCTCGTCGGAGTAGGTCGATCAGCAGGATGGGGAACGCGGTTTCGTCCATCTGGACGCCGCTCCAGTACGGTCGTCCGTCGAGCCAAAGATTCTGCGCCCAGTTGCCCGCAGCCTCTTGCGTGGTTTCAAGGTAGCGCAAGACTCGGACGGCGTCGGTGACCGCCCCGGCGGCCAGCAGCGCACCGGCGGTCTCTACCAGGTCGCGGGGCCAGACCAGGTGGTAGCCGCCGAGATCTTCATCGCCTTTGTTAAATCCCCAAGGAATCGAGAGGCTGGCGATGATGCCTCCAAGAAAGTCTTTCGACTCGTGCGTGCGCAGTACGGCAGTGGATGCACGGTAGAGGTCGCACTGTCGCAATGGCTCATCGAGCTTGATGAGCGAAGTCTGCCAATTCCGCCATTGTGTGACGTAGTGCTGGCGAATCTCGGCATAGTCCTCAAATAGAGTGGATCGCGCCTGCTGTCCCGCCTCGGTCCAAATGGCGCCGAAACCGAGGGCCAGCACAAACTCACCATTGCAGGCGGCGAGATCGATCTCTCCGGTGAACGCGATGTTGCCGTTCTCGGCGCGCGTGTACTCCCACTCCATCTGGAAATGTTGAGAGAGATCCTGCCAGCCATCGGAAGCACCCACGAATCCCACCGACGACTTCTTCCACGGAGCCGAGGACGCCAAAGCCAACGTGGCCCCATCATGCTGCGCGAAGAACATGGGATAGCCCTTGTAGCCGCCGATCCAGCCGGTGTTGCCGTATCCGCAGTTCGCTAGGTGTGGCGAGACCAAAGCGTAAAGGTGATAGTCAGAAAGTTGTCCTTGCAATGGCTCGAAGCGGATCTTCTGCAGGACGACGCTGCGATACGGGTCAGTCAGGACTTCCTTGTGGATGCGGTAACGCCCACTGGTCTCAGTGTTGGTGAGTTCAAAAACGGGGATTCCAGGCTCAAAGGCGCGGTTTTCAAACGAGCAATGCCGCTTCTCCTCGGAGAAGAAATCGAGGCCGTTGGTGACGATAAATCCCAAGTCGCGGGTACATGCCTGGTCCACCCGGGGGAAGTAGACTTCATTGAGGATGCCGTGACTCAGCGTGAACCAGACCTTGCTGTGCTGGTTCAGGGCCGTGCCGGCCCCCATTTTGGCGCTCGAGGTCCATCGGGGCGGAATGCCGGGCCAGCCCGGAGCATAGCGTGTAGTGGAGTCAGTCATGAACGGTCGACCTTCGGGTCAGCAATACCGCCATCGGAATTGACAAACTGATTACACCACGGGGCTGGCGCGGCTTCGGCAATCGTCATCCAATCGTCAGCGGCCTTAGCGAAGCAAATTGCAACCAAGCACAGA
>DATDGW010000597.1:0-10597 GCA_036521895.1 Candidatus Sulfotelmatobacter sp.
ATCCCGTCATGCTCGGCGGGGGCAAGATGGACGACGTCATGAAAGAGAAACTCGAGAACGACGCTGCCGCCCTCATGCGCTCCGTGGCCGCCCGTCGCGGACGCAACGTCGACGTCGCCGAGAGCACCGTCCGCCAGTCCAAATCCTTTACCGAGCAAGAGGCACTCTCGCAGCACCTCATTGACTATGTTGCCGCGAACGATGACGAACTTCTCCGCCAAATCGACGGCAAGAGCTTCAAGCGCTTCAATGGTGAAAACGTAACGCTCAGACTTTCCGGACAGCCGCTTTCGCCCTTCAACATGACGCTCAAGGAGAAGATCCTCGCCTATCTGATGGATCCCAACATCGCGTTTCTTCTGCTCGCGATCGGTGCGCTCTCGCTCTATCTCGAATTCAACCATCCCGGCGCCGTGATTCCTGGGACCGTAGGAATCGTTTTCATTCTGGTCGCGGCTTTCGCCCTCAATCTGCTTCCCACACGCTTTGCCGCGCTGGTCTTGATTCTCGGCGCCTTTGCGCTATTCGCGGCCGAAGCCAAGTTCGCCACGCACGGAGTCCTTACCAGCGGAGGAATCGCCCTGCTCACGTTGGGCGGCCTGCTTCTGGTGGATTCGCCCATCCCCGAAATGCGCGTGCATCTGATGACTGCGCTCGCGGTCAGCATCCCTCTCGGCCTGATCACGGCATTCCTGATGACGATCGCACTCCGGGCGCGCCGCAACAAAGTGGTGACCGGGGCTCAGGGATTAGTCGGCGAAATGGGAGTGGCACAGACCGCGCTCGCGCCACAAGGCAAAGTTTTCGTCCACGGTGAACTATGGGATGCGGTTGCCACCTCTGCCTTGCCCCCGGGGCAGATGGTGATTGTGCGGAGCATCGACGGCCTCATACTCCGGGTCGATCCGCTGGCCGCAACTCCGCCACCGGCCAGTCCTGTGCCAGCGATCCTCTAGCTGCAGCTTAGGGTGATGAGGGACGCGGTTGGCTTATTTCAAGTTAAACAGCGCATTCACATGCGCCGTAACCGTCACGGTCTGCGGCGTGAACTCTTCACTCGGGGCTGGAGGCGCCGCATTGGCCATGGCGGTCATGGCATGAGCCATTCGCGGTACTGGCAACCGCGGATTTTCAAACGTGTCGATCGACGCGTAGGAAAGCTCTCCCACCGTCCGGCCAGCGGCGTGCGCAAGAGTGTCAGCCGAGTTGCGCGCCCGCCGGTAGGCATCTTCGACCGCTTTGTTCTTGGCGTCGTCCATATTCTCGAGGGTGTAGCTCAGGATCTGGGTTTCGCTGACATTGGCGTCGGTGAGTTGTTGGGTGATGGGGCCCACCTTCGTAAAATCCTTCAGCTTGAGGGTGACGTCCGTCGTCACACGGTATCCAATGACGCGCTGCTTCGGCTTCCACTCGTACACGGGCTGCACGGAAAGAAACCCAATGTTCGCGGCCTTGGGTTCGACTCCGTTGTTGCGCAGCACCTGCCGCACCTGTTCTACGTTCTTCGACGCGTGCTGAAAGGCAGCCTGCGACGTGTCGTCCTGCACCGATAGGTTGAACTGAAGCTGAGCGGTGTCTGGGGCAGAGTTAAACTTGCCGTCCGCTCCGACGTAGACCGTATTCGCCTGGGCGCTAACTGTGGGGTGTTCCTGGCCAAACGCCGCAATGGCAGAGAGGAGAACAAGCGCAACCAGCACGAATTTCATAGCGACCCTCTGCGAGGATTATCCCACCCCGCGAACGGTCCCAACCATCTATCGCGAGGGCACTCCCAGGTTGCGGTCCAGGCGGATCTCGAGGGCAGTCCCTTTTTCGAGCACGAGGTCGTGTCCCACTTCAAACGCCGACATAGCTCCAGCAGCGGCGCCGGAGCCCGCTCCCGTCGCAGCCCCGCGCTTCCCGCCAGTCCGTTCCCCTGCCGCCGCGCCTTCGCCGGCCCCGACCACGATCGCCTCCGCAATCTGCTCTTTGGTCATTCCTTGGCGGCCGATCTCTCCCTCGTCGCCGATCTGCCTTAGACCGTGTTCGCCCGGGACTCCCGTCACGGTTGCGATCAGCGGCACCCATCCATGCGCAGTCTCGATTTCTTCGAAGCTCAAAATGATGCGAGTCCGCAGCCCGGGTTCCACCGCGCTGACGTGTCCCTTGATCTTTTTGCCCGATTCGATGGTCTGACCATTCGCCGCCACAACAGGCTCCGCCACTCGGGCACGAAAGTGATCGCCAGTCTTCACCGTTCGGGTATCCAGGCGATCCGTAAGCTGAATCAAAAAGACGGTGCCTTGCGGCACCACGTTGGCCGGCGCAGGCGGCACATCTTGTGCGACCGCAAGAATGCACGACAGAATCAACAGCAGGGCCGCAATACCAACCTGTGAGCGTAGCCTTCGAATGGACATAGGAATCTCCCCGCGCTTGGAATCTTAAGCGATTGGATGGGAGAAACGGTCAAATTGATGCCTGCGGGGTTCGCGAAAAAAGCGCTACTTGTGGCCCAGAGTAGGTCCGGCCACGGCCAGAAGATCTACTTGCAGACCCGTAGAGTGAAACCCTTCAATCGTCGTGGCAGGAAGTTTCCCCGACGCCGGCAAAATGCCGACCGCCCGGTTCCGGCCCGCCTGCTTGGCCTGATGGAGGCCGCGATCGGCCAACGTAAGCACCTCGGCATAGCTGATCGCGCGAGGATTGTCGAGAAACCACGGGAACGCAGCCCATCCCAAGGAACAAGTGCGGTGCAACGTTTCTCCCGCTCCGGCCACGCTAAACGGCGTATCCGCCACCGCCGAGAGAACGCGCTGGGCCAGCAACTCGGCCTCGGAGCGATCCGTGTATCGCGATACGATCAGAAATTCCTCCCCTCCCCAGCGCACCAGAACGTCAGAATGGCGAATGGACGAACTGAGGCGGTGCGCCATCTCGACCAGCACCCTGTCGCCGACGTCGTGTCCATACTGGTCGTTGACTTCTTTGAAATTGTCGGCATCAATCAAATAGAAAACCAGATCGCGGGTGTGAGGGTCGCGCCCATCGGCGTGCGAGCGCAGTGCCTGGCTCACGTCTGACTCGATGGTCGCCGAGAAGTAGCGGCGGTTACGCAGTCCCGTCATCGGATCCGTAAGGGATGCTTCCTGCAGCACAAGGTTGGTGCGCCGCAACTCCTGGTTCAACCGGCGATGCTGAATGAATAGAAGAAGCGCCATGAGAAACATCGTCGTCAGCGTCACCAGCACCCGGAAATCAGCGACTCGGTGTGGAAGATGCGGATCGAGCAGCGCATAGAGCGCAATGATGGGCAGTGAAAGCACCGCTAGCATTGCCAGGTTCGCCATCCACGCGCCGTCCGATTCGGCCTCGGTCTCAGGCGTCGGTGACAGGCCTGTCCCCAGCAGTGCTATCGCGGTGAACAAGGCAAAGGAGCTGGAGTACGGAATGTCATACCAACTGCCGGTGAAGTAGAGGTTTTTCTCTAAGGCGTCGTTGAGCACATAGAACCAGATGCCATTGAACACGAACGCCCCGCAAAGACAGGCGTAAAACGTCTTCCACCGTCCTGAACTTTCGCGCCAGAACGCCAGCAGGACGCACGTGATCAGCACCGTCTCCGCTGTCGAAAGGACATCGAAGTTCCTGTTGTACGCGTCCTCATTCGGCGAAATGTACTGCCAGCAGACGACGAAGGAAACGTAAAGGTAGAGCCACCAGAGCAACAGCAGAGAGAAGTCCAACACACCGAGCCGCGCGCTGCGTTCGGACGGCTGGCGGTGGGGCCGAAGCAGCAGTCCTCCCATCATGGGAGCTCCCGCCAGAAACAGCAGGGCATCCGCCGGATACATGCTGGGCATCTTCCTGCCCAGGATCAGGTCCCACGCGATCCACGCCAGCTGGTCGCTGAACCACAAGGCCCATCCTGCGGCCTGAAGCATCCAGAACCAGCGCGTGCGGCCTTTGCTCTCCAGTCCGTTCGAAGCGAATGCAAAGAGGGCCAACAACATCAGCAATCCGCCCACGATGTCGCTGATCGCGATCTGGGCTGTTCCCGGGGGAAGGAACAAGCATCCCGCCGTCAATAGGGCGGTGAGGGCCACCGCGGCCCAGAGCAGAAATTTTGCGTGATTACAGCCGTTCAACGGTTCCCACCTTCGCGAACGGATTTAGCCCTTGGCCCCCGCGGTATACGACACCCCGTAGATTTGCGCGTCAATGTCCTTGCGCAGGTCTTCCCAGATATTGTCAGACATTTCGAGAAAGATTCTTACCACTTCAGGATCAAATTGCCGCCCAGACCACCTTTCGATTTCTTCGCGCGCCGCCTGCAACGACTGGCGGGGACGATACGGACGGTCGGACGTGATCGCATCCAGAGTGTCTGCGACGGAGAAGATGCGTGCTCCGAGAGGGATCTGCTCTCCCTTCAGGCCTCGAGGATAGCCGGTGCCATCGAACTTTTCCTGGTGGGAGTAGACGATCTCCGATGCCTCGGCGAGAAAGGGAATCTTCTTGAGCATCTGATAGCCAAGGTAGGCGTGCTCCTGCATCACTTCCATCTCTTCCTTCGTAAGTTTGCCCGGCTTCCGCAGAATGGCGTCGGGAATGGCCATCTTCCCGAAGTCATGCAGGAAGGCGCCACGAGCAATGACCGCGATCTGCTCGCGCGGCAGGCCCATGTTCTTGGCAATCGCAATCGTGAATGCCGTAACCCGCTTGGAGTGGCCCTCGGTTTCTGCGTCTTTCAAGTCCAGCGCGTCACCCAGAGCTTCCAGCGTGATGTCGTAAGAACGCTCCAGGCTCGCCATCGCCGCCTGCAATTGATCCGTGCGCGCCTTCACCAGCGACTCCAGGTTCGTCTGGTAGGTTCGATTCTCCACTTTCAGGCGCCGGTTCTCCAACGCGCGACTCACCGTGTTGAGCAGTTGCTCACGCTCGAAGGGCTTCAACAGATAGTCGTAGGCCCCGTTTCGTATGGCCGCCAGCGCCACCGAGATGTCGTGCACGGCGGTAACCATCACGACCGGCATGTCAGGATACTTTTCCTTGGTACGCTCCAGCAGGCCAATGCCATCCAGGTCCGCCATCATCAGATCCGAGAGCATCAATTCAAACTCTTCTCCGGAGGTCAGCACCGAGAGGGCTTCCATACCGGAAGCCGCCTGTTTACAGGCATATCCGGCAGTTCCGAGCATCGAGGCGACGATTTCACGAATCGGCTCTTCGTCGTCAACTACAAGAATGCGATCTGGCATGTGGATACACGAAAGTGTAGCTGCGATTGTAACTCAGCCGCGAGATATCGAAAGTAATCACTCAGGTCCCGAAACTCCATCGAGATTCAACTGCCCCGTGATATTCAAAAGCAAGGAAGACGTACGTCCGCAAAGCATGAGCACATCCCTGTTATCGATTTGGCATACGGTCGCAAGGCTTGGCTTGGCCAGGCCCACGCCGGCAGAATTGTCCGTGCTCGTTCTGCTGGGCGCATCGCTGCTCGCACTGCGCGCCTTCCGCGAGACCTATTTCAAAGCTTGGATATGGGGATGGACTGCCTTTGTCGCTTCGCGGCTGGCCGAGCATTGCTTGGCGGCGAAAATACCCGCACCGTTTGATTTGGTGGCGGTGCAGGCGACCTTCATGCTCGCCGTTGGATTGCTGGCTGGCGCGGTTCTGCTCTACACCCGCAGCCGCGATCTTATCCTTCCTTTAACCGTCATCACACCCGTCCTCGTGGGCTTCGCCGGCGTCAGAATCCTGTTGTGGCCTGATTCCCTGCCCCTGCGCGTAGCCGGGGAAGTCGGCTACCGCATCATTCTGCTCACGGCATCGATTGCGCTGCTGCGCGCACGCCGCGGCCGCTGGGAACCTTTCGCATGGTTGCTGGCCTTGTCTTTGCCGTTCCTTCATCTTTCCTGGTCGCCTTTCACCGATCGCGTGCCCGCGGCCGCATTCCTTGGCGCGGAAATCACCCTCGCCCTGAGCATGCTGCTCGTGGTGCTGGAGGAGGCTCGGACGCGCACGCGACGTCTGCACGCCGTGCAGGCCATCACCGCCAGCATCGCCAGCGCTCAACAGTACGGGAACGTGGTTCAGTCAACCGTCGAGGAATTGCGGCGCCTCATCCCGGTCAAGGCGGCGTGGTTCCGCTTGCTCGAGGGTGGACATCTGGTGGCAACTCACGCGGTTGGGCTTTCCGCCGATTTCCTGCGCGATGCCGGATTCGCCGAGAATAACGACGACATTCAGAAGTTGATGGCGCAGCCCGCCCCGCTGGTCACCACGCGAAACGCGGCTGCTCCCGAGCCCGAAGCCTGTCTCCAGAACGAAAAGATCCGGCAGTTGGTGATCGTGCCAGTGGCAGGCAACAAATCTCCGATCGGACTACTCTTGCTGGGCAGTTCCGGGAGCCGTGAGTGGACTCCCGAAGAACTTGATTTTCTCCGCTCCTGCGGCAAACAACTCGCCGTGGCGGTAGAAAACTTCCGCTTGCTCGAGCAGGTCCTGCGTTCGCAGCGGCAATGGATCAATACCTTCGACTCCATTCACGATATTATCCTGGCCCACGATGCCGACTACCGCATCATCAAGGCCAACCAGGTTCTGCTGGAGCATCTCGGCCAAGCCGCCGCGGACGTAGTCGGCACCTCCTGCGATTCTGCCTTGCCCCACACCTATGGCGAATGGACCGGCTGTCCGTATTGCGCCATGGGCGGAGACGAAGAGTTCACCGAAGGGGCAGACCCGTGCTTCGGCGGCTATTCGGTAGTCTCGACCTCTTCCTACACCGAGCAAGGCAGCCCGCAAAAAGGCACCATTCACGTCGTCCGCGACATTACCGACCGCCGCTCCGCGGAAGAAAAATATCGTCTCCTCTTTGAGCAGGTACAGGAAGGCGTCTACGTCGCCAATCCCGCCGGCCAGCTCCTCGACTGCAACGACGCCTTCGTGCACATGCTCGGCTACAGCAAGCGCGAAGAATTGCTGGTACTGAACCTGGATTCCGAGATCTGTGTCGACCCCAAGCAGCGCGAAGCCTTCCGCCGGGAGATCGAAGGTCAGAATTACGTAAGGAATTTCGATGTCACACTGCGCCGCAAGGATGGCACGCTCCTGCTCGCGGTCGAGAGCAGCTTCGCGACGCGCAATGCCTGCGGTGACATCGAGCGCTATCAAGGCTTCGTCCTCGACATGACGGAGAAACGCCGTGCAGAAGACGAGATGCGCCGCCGCAACCGCGAACTCAACGCGCTGAACGCCATGGCCGTGGTCGCCGCGCAATCATTCGACTTGGATGAAATTCTGAACCTGACCCTGCGTCAGGTGGTCACGCTCTTCGGCGCCGAAAGCGGAACTGTCTACCTCTCTGACAGCGACACGACAACCTATCGCCGGCGCGCCGCCTGGGGCCCGCGCAGCCGCGACAAGATGCGCACCGCGGAGGTTTGCTTCACCGAAGGCTTTGGCGATCTGGTCATGCGGTCGCGCACCGAAGTCATTACGGCGGAATATCTGCCGCACCTGCCCCCGATGGTTGCGGAATTCGTTCGCTCCGATGTGGACCGATCCTGGATCTGGGTCATGTTCTGGGGCAAAGACACGCCGGTCGGCATCATGGGCCTGTGCAGCCATCTGGGATACGAATACTCCGGCAACGACGAAAACCTGATGGTCGCCATCAGTCGCCAGCTCGCCACCACTATCGAAAAGGTTCGTCTCTACGAAGAGACCTGCCGTGCCTACGAAGATCTGCGCAAGACCCAGGAACAACTGCTGCAGAGCGAAAAGATGTCGGCCGTCGGGCAGTTGATCGCCGGGGTCGCCCACGAACTGAACAATCCGCTGACCGCGATTCTCGGATACGCGCAACTTCTCGAAACCGAGGGTCTCAACGCGCGCGCTCAGGATTATGTGAGCAAGCTGTTTAAGCAGGCGCAGCGCACGCATCGCGTGGTCCAGAACCTTCTATCCTTCGCCCGCCAGCGCAAGCCGCAGCGGGACGAAGTCGATATCCGCAAGATCCTGGATGAGACCCTGGCGCTCCGGGACTACGACCTCAAGATTAACAACATCAAGGTCGAGCGCGAAGTTCCGTCGGAATCGGCCCTGGTGGTCGCCGACCCGCACCAGATCGAGCAGGTATTCCTGAATATCATCAACAACGCGGTCGATGCCATTCTTGAAACCGGGCGGACCGGCAAACTCAAAATTCGTGTCTCTAGCGTCGGTGGACACGTTTGCACTCAGTTCACCGACGATGGCGCTGGAATCAAAGACGCCAAGCGAATCTTCGATCCCTTCTACACCACCAAGAGCGTGGGCAAAGGCACCGGCCTTGGACTCAGCATCTGCTACGGCATCGTGAAAGAACATGGGGGAGACATCACTGCCAATAATGCTCCGGAGGGCGGCGCCGTAATCGAAGTTCGCTTGCCCGCCGTGGCACCCGCCACGATCGAACCCGAGGCCGCGAAGCCCGCGCTTCGTCTGCACGAAGGCGCCATCCATGGCCGCGTGCTGTTGGTGGAGGAAGAGGAAGCCGTCCTCGAATTTGAGCGCGACGTCCTTGCCGGCGCAGGCGCCACGGTCGTGACCGCCAAGACCAGCCAGGACGTGCAGACTCGCCTGCTCTCCGAGCCCTTTGACGCCCTCATCATGAATGGCAAGATGCCCGGCCAATGGAGCGCCAAAGAGTCCTACCAATGGCTCAAAGAGAATTGCGCGGGCATGGACGCTCACCTCCTGTTCACCTACTCGAACGGTCCCAACGACGAAAAAGCCTTCCTCCAGGAAAACGATATCCAGTACCTGGTGAAACCCTTCGAAGTCGCCGAACTGATCGCCCAGGCCCGCCGGCTGCTGCAGAAAGCGCAGGCCGCCGGGGCCGGCTCCGACTAGCCTTCTCCCCGAAGCACCCATAATTGCCCAGTTTTCCTCTGACCCGGTTGCGGTAGACTACCTCTAGCGAATCCATGTCTCAATTCGTCCACCTGCACCTGCACACGGACTACTCCATGCTCGACGGCGCCTGTGACGTCGAGAAACTTTGTCAGCGAGTAAAAGAACTCGGAATGCCAGCCGTGGCCATGACCGACCACGGCAATATTTTTGGCGCAGTTCACTTCGTTAACGCGGCCAAGCACGCCGGCGTGAGACCCATCGTCGGCTGCGAGCTCTACATCTGCAAGAAGGACGATCACCGCGCGGCGCCCGAAGGCGACTCCTATAACCACCTGCTGGTGCTTGCCGAGAACGAAGAAGGCTACCGCAATCTGGTCAAGATCACCTCTGAGGCCTCCCTGCACGGCTTCTACTACAAGCCGCGCGTGAGCAAGAAGTTTCTCGCCGAGCATTCCCGCGGCCTGATCGGCCTCTCCGGATGTCTCAAAGGCGAAGTCGCCGAGCGATTGACCGAAGGCAACTACGACGCCGCGCGCGCCGCTGCCGGCACCTTCGCCGACATCTTCGGCAAACAGAATTTCTATCTTGAGATTCAGGACCAAGGACTGGAGATGGAGCACCGCATCCATCCCGGCCTCTTCCAACTGGAAAAGGATCTCGGCCTGCCGCTGGTCGCCACCAACGACAGCCACTACCTCTGCGAAGACGACGCCCACGCGCAGGACGTCATGTTGTGCATTCAGACGGGCAAGTCGATACACGACACGGCGCGCATGAAGTTCGACGGCAACCAGTTCTTCGTCAAAAACCACGACGAAATGGCCCGCGTCTTTAGGGACTCGCCTGACGTGCTGACCCGCACAGTCGACATCGCCGACCGCTGTAGCCTGCGCCTAGAGAAAGTGGTGAATCCATTTCCGCAGTTCGAAGTTCCGCCCGGCTACACCATCGACAGCTACTTCGTGCACGTAACCCGCGAAGGCTTCGCCCGCCGCCTTGAAACGCTGCGCCCGCAGCACGAGCAGGGCAAGCTGAAGCATTCCATCACCGACTACGAGCAGCGCCTGGAACGCGAACTCGGCATCATCCAGCAGATGCAGTTCCCCGGATACTTTCTCATCGTCTGGGATTTCATCCGCTACGCCAAAGACCACGGCATTCCCGTCGGTCCGGGCCGTGGATCAGCCGCCGGCTCGCTCGTCTCCTATGCACTGGGCATCACCGACATCGACCCGCTGCAGCACGAACTCCTCTTCGAGCGATTCCTGAATCCCGAGCGCGTGTCCATGCCCGACATCGACATCGATTTCTGCATGAACCGCCGTGGCGAAGTCATCCAGTACGTCACGCAGAAGTACGGCCGCGACAACGTGGCCCAGATCATCACCTTCGGCACCATGGCCGCGAAGGCCGCCATCAAAGATGTTGGCCGCGCCATGGACATTCCTTACGCCGACGTCGACCGCATCGCCAAGATGGTCCCGACCCAGCTCAACATCACGCTGGAGCAAGCCATTGAAGACTCTGCCCAGCTGCGCGAAGCCATCGAAAAAGACGGCCAGATCCGCGAACTGTTCGAAACCGCCAAAAAGCTGGAAGGCATGGTTCGCAATTCCGGTGTTCACGCGGCCGGGGTCGTGATCTCACCGCGCCCCCTCACGGAGCTGGTCCCTCTGCACCGTACCAAGAACGACGAAATCGTGACCGCATT
>DATDGW010000598.1:0-2323 GCA_036521895.1 Candidatus Sulfotelmatobacter sp.
CTGAAAAGAGTTGTAGTTGGAATTCCCCAGCGTTGCAAACCACGAGTTGCTTTGGATCAGCGGCCCGAAGGTCTGTCGCGTGGTCTGGATGACCGTTCCGTCTGCTGCTGTAAAGGGTCCGTTCTCGCCATTGGGACCGCACGGTTGAGTGTTTGGGGCCACCTCGCTCGCCTGGCTCAGGCTAAGTGATGCCGCAAGAATAACACGTCATTGCTGAGCTGAACTCGCACATTTCTGCGCCGCGTGCGATGAGGCGCTCGTCGTCGCGGGCAGCCTCTCGATCCCAATAGCAGCAAGCACGAGAAGCTCTTCGGCGTCCCGGAGAGGTCTTCGGCAACTTATGTTATAGTTCGTACTTAAAGGATTCTGCAGTCGGAACTATAACATTATGCGGCCCACCAGATTCGATCCCTCCGTCCTTCGCCAGCACCTGCGCCACCGGAAAATCGCTGATCTGCCGGATCTCAAGCGCGTCCTCGGCACCGACGTGAATCTCACGGTGTTCCGGAAACTGAAGCACCTCGGCTACCTCGCCAGTTACACCCACCGCGGGCGCTTTTACACGCTGACCGAGATCGCTCGCTTTGACGATCACGGACTGTGGTCGCATGAAGGCGTCTGGTTCTCCCGCCAGGGTACGCTGCTGGCCACCGTGGAAGCCTTCGTGAACCAGTCCTCCCACGGCTACTACTCCCCGGAGCTGGCCGACGCCCTGCACGCCCAAGTTCAAGAGCCTCTCCGGCATCTGGTCCAGCAACACCGCTTGGGCCGAACCGAAGTCGAGGGACAGTTTCTCTATACCGCCCTCGACTCCGCCCGGCGTCGCCAACAGACCCTGGCCCGCCGCAGTGCCCAGGCTCTTCCTTTGGCGGTCCACGCCGCCGCGCTCCAGCTATCTCCCGTCGAACTCAAGGCCGCCATCCTCCTGTTCTATGGTCTGCTCGACGAACAGCAGCGCCGATTGTTTGCGGGACTGGAGTCCCTCCGAGTCGGCCATGGCGGCGACACCCTGCTGGGTGATTTTCTGGGTTTGGACGCCCATACCGTCGCCCGCGGCCGGCAACAACTCCTGGACCAGAATGTGGTCAGCGGCCGAACACGCCGCGCGGGCGGCGGTCGCACCCCCACGGAAAAAAAACGGCAGACCTGATCGGCATCCTGCATTGCCTGCTGGAACACGACACGGCTGGCGATCCGATGACGGGCCTACGCTGGTCACGCCGCACCACTGCGACCATCGCCGAGGAACTGGGCGAACTCGGCATTTCCGTCTCACCCAACACGGTCGCCCGCCTGCTCCATCAGAGGGGCTATTCGCTCCACGTCAATCACAAGCAGATCTCCACCAACTCCAGCCCCAACCGCAATCTCCAGTTCGAATACCTCGCCGAGTTGCGGGACCGCTTCCAGCACCGTCATCTGCCGATTGTCAGCGTTGACACCAAAAAGCGCGAACTCGTGGGCAACTTCAAAAATCCCGGCTCTCGTTGGGAGCGTACTCCCCGTCGCGTCTATGATCACGACTTCCGCACCGATTCCATCGGAGTCGCCATTCCCTATGGCATCTACGATGTCGCCGAAAATCGCGGCGCCCTGGTCATTGGCGTTTCCCACGATACCCCCGCCTTCGCCGCTCATGCCATCGCTCACTGGTGGCGACAGGAAGGTTCGCAGCGCTACGCCGCTTCACGCCAACTGCTCATTCTGGCCGATACCGGCGGCAGCAACGGTTGCCGCTGTTATGCCTGGAAAACCGAGATCCAATCCCAATTGGCCAACTCCTATGCACTCGCTGTCACCGTGGCCCACTATCCCACCGGCGCCTCCAAATGGAATCCCATCGAGCACCGCCTCTTCTCCCAGGTCTCCCGCAACTGGGCGGGCGAGCCGCTCGATTCCTACCAGAAAATCCTCAACTATGCCCGCACCACCCGGACCCAAACCGGCCTCCAGGTCACCGCCTACTTCGACCGCCGCTACTATCCCTGCGGCCTCAAGCCTACCCGCGATCAGGTCGCTTCCCTTCGCTTGCAGCGCCATGAAACACTGCCCGAGTGGAACTACACCATCAGGCCGCAACTGTAAAGTTGTTCTTGCGTGATCCCTAAGGCATAGGGCCTGGTTTGCGGGATTCGCTTCCAGTGTACTGAGTAATTTGTGACCCTGGGTACCTACATACGCCAACGACAGGAGGGTGGTGGCGCTCATTTGCCGTTGCACGGAAAACTCATAGTCCTCGGCATAGGGGAGATCATTCTTATAGAAGAAGCCCGGTGAACTGCTGATCGGTGTGAAGTTCGACCAATCGATACTGTTGTCCGGG
>DATDGW010000599.1:0-3276 GCA_036521895.1 Candidatus Sulfotelmatobacter sp.
GTAACAACTCATCGGGTTTGCAACACCACTGCCCGCCGGCCTTCAACACTTGCCGACAGTATACTCCTGCTGTTTTTTTTTGCAAATCGGTGGAATAGCCGCACAGCTCGCACCACATTGAGGGCGATGCTGCACAACGGAAGCAGACAAAACATCGTAAGGAAGGGCAAAAAGGAAATTCTAACTTAGGCTAGGCGAACCTGGATGCCTGAAAACGGTGCACTTACAAAGGAGGGTATATGAAAAGAACATTCTTGTCGTCTTTAGGCGGTGCGTTTCGCAACGCACTACTCGTCGTGGCTGGAATCGCCATGTTCACGATCTTCACTTCCCCTGCCATGGCAGTGAGCCTGCACTTTGGCGTGCGGTGCCAGGACAGCTTCCAGTACACTTGGGCTCCCACCTTCCCTTTCGAAATCGCGTGTAGCGACTTTATCAGCGTGATACAGGGTACCTGGCCCGTCGACTTCTATTTCAACCTTCACGGTGCGCAAACGGCCCTTTACTCCGGCACTGCGGCTGAGCCGTGCAATTCCTGCGGCGGTGTTGACAGTGTGGACTTCTTCCTTATGGGTACGCACGGCACCATCGCAAACAACGTAACAGTTCAGGTGGATACCTACCGTAGTAGCAGTGAGGCGACCTGTTGATGGCTGCGATGGCGGACAATGGCGGCTGCGAGATAGGCCAAGATGTTGCGCCGCTGGCAATCGCACGTCTCCGCGACTGTCAACAAACGAGCCGTGGCCAACTCGCCCTTGGCGCTGCGGTTGCCGAAGCAGATTTTGCGCCATTGCACGCCGGTGCGGAGCGCCCGTTCGGCGCTGTTGTTGGTCGGCTCAACGCCTTCTTGTTCCAGGAACGTAAATAGTCGTGCATTGTGCTCGAACAGGGCCGTCGCCAGATTTCGGACCTCGCGGTGCGGGCTATCCAAATGCCGCTCGGCCAGTTCGACGATCCGCTTTTCGATCGGGATCGATCGGAGTATCAGTTGGCGTCGATCGATTTGGCCCCCTCGAAACTTGTGCCAGAGGCGGAACAGTCGGGCATGTTGGGCCAGCGCGTCGCGGCAGAATCGCTCCACCGCGCTGCTCTTGGTGAACTCCACCATCCCCAGCAGATTGCGTTTCAGGTGCGCCCAGCAGAACTGTGCGGTGCCCTTGTGATACTTCAAATAAGCGCTGAACCGGTCGCTGCACAGGATACCCTGGAACACGGCCCCTAACAAGCGGATCAGTACCTCGCTGCCGCGGCTTGCTGCCACCGTGTAGACCACGTAGCGGGCAGCCACAAAGGCCCACAGAAAGCGCTTGTCGCCATTGGTCCGCCAGCCAGTCTCATCGACGTTCAGCACGGGTTCATCTTTCAATTGCTGTTCCAACTTCTGACAAGGGGCAGCCACCGCCTGGCTGGTCTCTTCCCAGCATTTCTGCGTACTTCCCAAACTGATCTCGATCCCCAGAACCTGCATCAGGAGTGCTTCCACCACGCGCCGCGGCATGCGGCAGACCACCGTCAGATAGGCGACCAGCGCCGTCAATTGCGATCCAAAATTTCCGGCGATTTCCGCCGGCAGCGGCGCACGCGTGGTCTTTCCGCAGTGCCCACACACCACGTTGGAAAGTTGATATTCGGTTATGTGCGCCTTAAGTGGTGGAATCTCGGTGACCTGATGCCGGCGCGGCTCACCTTCCGTAGTCACTTGGCCCGGCTTTTGCGGCAGGCTTCCCCCGCAGTGCCCGCATTGCTTGGGTAGCAGCACCTTAATGGTGCTCACCTCGACCGTAGGAACTAATCGCCGATGATGCCCCGCGTGTCCAGGCTGGGCACCCGATTTGCGCTTGCTCTTGTGCTTTCGGCCACGCGGCCGCTGCTCGCCAGCCAGCCCGTCGGAGGAGGGCGGTTTGGAGGAGTTGGTCGAATTCTGTCTGCGCAGCGCCAGTTGCCGCTCCAGATCGGCGATCTGCTTCTCAGCATCCACAATCTGTTTTTCGCGTTCGGCTATTTTCCGCCGGAGTTCTTGATTCTCTCGCAGCAGCCGCTCATTTTCCCGGTGGAGTTGTTCACGGCTCAGTTCGTTAGAGTGCCGATGGCGATTCGCCCCTACCCCTTGTCCCCTCCCGCGGTGCCCAGCCCCGCTCGCACTCATCCACCATACAGTAAACGATTCCGCATGATTTGTCCAGCCCCAGTCTGCCCCTTCACCGATACTTGACCGCCGAGTCAATTCGCGATAATCCAGTACAATCACATTCACCAAGCAGCGCAGCGGAGCCCGGAGATGAATTCATGCCGATGATTCCACTCATAGAGAAATTTCCTGATCTGGGGGCGCGAGAAACCAGGTCCGTTACCGTCGCACAGCGGCAGGATCTACGGGATGGGGAATATGGGTTCGTGGAGCTATACTGCAACGAGCCCGGCTGTGACTGCCGGCGCGTAATGATTGACGTGTTGCGGCCGGAAACGGGGTGGAGCAAGATCTGGGCCACCATCAGCTACGGCTGGGAGAGCCTGGAGTTCTACCGGAAATGGGGAGGGTCCCACAGCGATCCCTCCGAAACCCAGGGACCGTACCTCGACCCACTCAACCCACAGACCGAGTACTCCCCTGCACTGCTGAACCTGTTTCGATTCTTGGTTCAGTCGCCGGATTATGTCGTGCGCCTGCAGCGACATTATCAGATGTTCCGCCGGTCCGTGGACAGAGAGCATGGCCACAGCATAATTCAAGAAACCAATCGCATCGAAAATAGGCGGAAGCACCTCCGCCACCCTAATCGTCGCCGGCGGCACTCCCGATGAAGTTACGCCAGTGGCTCAGCATCACCCTGGTTCGAACGACTACCTGAACTGTTACATCCGAAGCGGCGACGATCTTCTCGCGGCATATGGTATTGGCTCCTGTCGTCCGCGTCCCGGTTTGCTCCGAGCCGACTTGAAACCTGGGTTCCGGAAGCAAGCACTGAGGAAATCCGCTTCCACTACGACCGTTCTAACGACTTCTAAGCTACCTTAGCCGGTCTACCCGCTGCTCACCGCGACGCCGGTGCGCGTTCAAGGTATAGTTGGGACGGAGGCTGTCATCGGTAAGGATGGCCACATCGAGAACCTCACCGTCGTGAGTGGCATGTGGTCCTTCATCATGGTTACCCTCATGATCGTAGATTACCTGAGCCGCGGCTCGTAGAGGTGGCCAAATGGGGCGGGGTTGAGTAGTCTCGCCCCATAGTTCGGTCTGTTCTACGCCTGCCCGCGAATCACTCCGGGTTCCCC
>DATDGW010000600.1:0-12918 GCA_036521895.1 Candidatus Sulfotelmatobacter sp.
CTCACAGCGGCTAAACTCCAGTTTGGTAGCGGCCAGCGACTCTCTACCTCGCCGGCCACGGCGCGTCCGGATCAAAGCTGCGTCGAATTGCCAGCACCACTTCCCGCATCCGCGTTGCTGAAAGAATGCGTCGCTCTTGGGTGAGCAGCCCACGCTTGGCCATTACCTGCATAAAATGGCCTTTGACAAAAGAAGGGCCGGGCAGCCCGGTTTCTCCCGGAGGCAATTGTATGACCGTTGCTCCTTCCGGCCCGCTGCTGCTGAGAGGCACAATCAGCACAGACCCGGTCCGTTCGCTGAGATTGCGCTGATCGAGAGAAACGACCAACACCCAATGGCGTATCGGTGGGTTCCCGAGGTTGGCGGTCCAGATCTCTCCGCGGCGTGGCAGGGGACTACTGGTCAAGGTCGATCCCTGCCGAGGTCTGTGACAGCACAGCTTCCAGTCGTTGCTCCTCTGTTGCTTCTTCTTCCGTCATGCCGGAAAAATAGGCCGCCGTGTCGTTGGCGAGTCGTTCGCGATTCTCAAACACCAGCAATCTCTCCACGGCGCGGTCCAACGCCTCCGCCAACGTTCTAGCTTCGCCTTTACGGATCAACTCGTCCAAGTAGGCCAAGGTGTCAGGTGAGATTGGTGGTCGAGATCTTTTGACGTGCTAGTCGAGGCGGGGTTAGCATTCGTCATCCTCTGCATCCTCCATTATATCAGATATTTATGTGACAATCACGGGACACTTTTAACATAATATTATCAATGACATATTATCGATTTATCGATCTAAGCGACCTATCTACAGATTCAACTCCACCAACGTCGCCCCTCCGCCACCTTGGTTCTGCGGAGCCTCGGCCACCGACGCGACGTGGGGGTGCTGTTGCAGTAACTGTCGCAGCGCCTTGCGGAGGATGCCCATGCCGCTGCCGTGGACAACGCGGACACGCGGCAGTCCGGCCAGAAATGCCTGGTCCACGAACCTTTCGACTCTCGACGACGCTTCGTCGACCGTTTGGCCAATCACGTTGATCTCGCTGGGGACGGTTGCTCCCTCATTTTCGAGCGAGACGGAAATGCCCCGTGCGCGGGCTGCTTTCACGGGAGTTTCTGCCGCTTTTCTCTGCGCACTCGCAAGCACTTCGGCGATGTCGTCGCGCGCGATTTTCATCTTCATCGCACCCATCTCGACTTCGAAGTGATGGTCGTCGACTTTGCGCACCACCCGCGCTCCGCGTCCGGTCGACTTCAGCTTCACCGTATCGCCTTCGGAAACGTGCTTCACCACCTGCGGCTGGGCGTGAGGATCGCCATGGTCGGCTCCGGTCGAGTGGGCCACCACGGTGGAATCGAACTGCTCGCGGAACTGGCGGCGCATCTTCGCAATTCTGCGCTCGGCGTCTTTCGAGAGCTTCTGCGCGGCGGCGCGATCCTGCACCGCGTTAACAGCTTCGCGCGCGTGATACTCGAAATCGCGCAGCAGGCTTTCCAGTTTCTTCTCCATCTCGCGGACTTTGACCTGCTGTTCTTTGCGTCCCTCGCCAGCCAGCTGCGCTTTCTCCTTCTCAAGTTCCTGCTCGCGCGTCTTGAGGCGCAGGCGTTCGTTGTCGGCCGCGCGCAGGTCGGCGTGCAGTTTGTCGAGGAACTGGCCAACATCGCGGGCTTGCGTGCCCAGCCTGGCTCTCGCGCTTGCGATAATCGCGGGATTCAAACCCAGCCGCCTCGCGATGTTGATGCCAGCGGAGGCTCCCGGCACTCCCACCTTCAGCTCGTAGGTCGGCTGCAGCGTGGCCTCGTCGAAGCCCACCGAGGCGTTCACCACCCCGGGAGTATTGGCGGCGTAGACCTTCAGCGAAGTGTGATGAGTGGAGATCACGGTCATGCAGCCGATGCTGGCGAAGTGGCTGGCAATCGCGACCGCTAGGGCTGCGCCTTCTTCGGGGTCGGTGGCGGAACCGAGTTCATCGAGCAACACCAACGATCGCGCGGTCGCCGTGCGAGAGATGAGATCGATGTTGGTGACGTGTGCGGAGAACGTCGAGAGGTTTTGTTCGATCGACTGGTAGTCGCCGATGTCGGCGAGGACCGCGTCAAACACGGGAAGCTCGGCGCGGTCGGCGGGCACGGAAGACCGGATTGAGCCATCAGAGCGAGCAGGCCGACGGTCTTCAACGTGACCGTCTTGCCGCCGGTGTTGGGGCCGGTGATGATGAGTTGGCGGCGGTCGCCTTCCAGCTCTACCGTCACTGGGACTACGGCGATGCCCTTCGCCTTTAAGTTGCGTTCCAGCAGCGGGTGCCTTGCGTTGTGCAATAGCAAGCGAGCGTCGCTCTCCCCGGACGGGCGAATGCGCCCGTCCCTAGGTTCTTGCTGCTCCCGGCTCAATTGAACTGCTACGCAGTTGTAGTCTTCGGCAAACCGTGCCTTCGCAAACTGCAACTCCAACTCGCCTAGCGCGTCTACCGCGGCCAGAATCTCTTCGGACTTCCCGCCGATCCGCTGCGTCATCTCCAGCAGGATGCGGTGAATTTCCGCCAACTCCTCTTCCAGCCAGCGCACCAGTTCATTGTTCTGCTCGATGGTCTCCAGCGGCTCGACGAAAACCGTCTGCCCGCTCGAACTCGCGCCATGCACCACACCCTGCACGCGGCGTTTCTGCTCGACCTTGACCGGAATGACGAAACGTTCACCACGAATGGTGACAAGTTCATCCTGCACCGTGCCGCCTTCGGACAGTCGCCTCAAATATCCACGCAGCGACTCCTGAATTGAGCGGCGCTGCTTTTCGATTTCGCGGCGAATGCGCGCCAGTTCGGGCGAGGCCTTGTCTTCCAGCCTGCCATCGGGCTGGATCTTGTTGCGAAACGATCGCAGGAACTCGGTGAAGTCGACGATCTGTTCTGAGAGCGTACGCACCCAGTGCCAGTCGGATTTCATATTGGCCGGAGGATGCAGCGCGATCTCGCGCCATTCCGCCGCGCGATCAACCACGAGAATCACGTCGCGAATCTCGGTGGTCTCGAGGGCGGCGCCCGAAATACGCGCCTCCTTCACGAGAAGATCGATGTCGATCAGCCCGGAAAAATCAAACCGCCCGCCGACGCGGCGGAATTCCCGAACCTCCTGGGCGAGTTCCTGCTGGCTCTCAATCCACTCGCGGTCGGTGGAGGGAGCGAGAGCGGCAATGCATTCCTGCCCGAGGGGCGAGGAAGCGTATCCGTGCAGGAGTTCGCGCAGAGACTCGAACTCCAGCACGCGCGCCGAACTGTGGATTAGCTGATCGGCCATCGCAATTTATGGTAGCAGGAGCAGAACTTCGCGATGGTGAAGAGAACTGTCGCAGAGAAAAGTCAGAGAAGATTAAGATTGAAGAGGCCTAATCTCCGCCGGCGCCGGCCACCTGCACGGCAGGCTCAGCCGCCGCGGGGATCCTCACGATGAACAGCGCTCCGCCTTCCGGCTTGTTCTGGCAGGTGATTTGTCCGTTGTGATCCTGAATCACGCCGTAGACCGCGCTCAGGCCGAGGCCCGTACCTTTTCCAACGGGCTTGGTGGTGTAGAACGGATCGAAAACGCGCAGGGGCTCGCGGACGCCCGGCCCGTTATCGGAAAATTGCAGCATGGCGTCGTCGCCCAATCGGTGGGCTGTGATTTCCAGTAAGCCGCCGCCAGCCTCTTCCAGCGCGTCCATGGCATTGTCGATGATCTCAACGAAGGCCTGAAACAGTTGGTTGGCATTGCCCTGCACCTTGGGAAAATTCAGCGCAATCGCCAGCTCCACGCGGATCTTGCCGCCCGGATGCCGCAATTCCAGCATCTGGGTCGAGCGTTGCAGCAGCACCGTGAGGTCGACGAGGATTTTTTCTCCCGGCGACTGCTGGGCAAAACGGAGCAGGTCCGCCACCAGATCGCGCGTGCGGCCAGCCTGGTTGACGATCTTGCGCACCAGCTGGTTCTGTTCGTCAGTAAGCCGCTCCTTGGCCCAGAGTTGCTCAGAATAGCTCATGATGGCGGTCAAGGGATGGTTAATTTCATGCGCCGCTCCCGCCACCAGATTGCCGAGCGTTGCCAGCTTTTCTTTCTGCACTAACTGGCTCTGCAACCGCTTCTGGCCATCGTAGCTGCGGCGCGATTCCTGCAGCAGTGCGATGAGCGCCTGGTCCTGGAAATATTGGCGCAGGAACACGAACGCGCCCAACACCAGCATCCCAGCCAGCACGGTGAAAACGCGGAACGCCCGCGCAGGAGCGGCGGACTTGTCCGCCAGCACCGTCCACACACCCAACACCGGCAGCGACAACAGCGCCAGCATCGCTAGCTGGGGAACGACCTTCTTCCACCAGACCGGGTGCAAGGTGGACTGACCGCTTTGCAAATTCCATGCGCGGGCCGAGAGCGCCACTGCAGCGATCCACGCAAGCGTAGCAACGATCGGAATATCGTACGGACTGCCCGAGTAGTATGCCTGATTCACTCCGGCGGCGTAGAGCAGTTGCGACCCGACGGCGTATAACAAGGCGATGCCGACAAAATGCCGGTATAGCCGCCGCCATCCGCCTGAACTGGTAAACGCCGCCAGGCCCAGCACCGCCAGCAGCAGGATGTTCTGCAGCACATAAAGTTGGTTGTAGTGCTCGTTATAGAGCTCGGAGTTGAGCACGACGTACTGGTGGGGAAACACGACGAACGCGTAGAGAAAGATCCACCATCCCATGAGCATCATGAAATTCAGCAGGCTGAGATGGATTTTCCCGTCCTTCTTGGCCAGGTCCGGACGCCAGCCCACCGCCGCGATGATCGGCACGGCATGAATAAAGAGAACGATGTCGAAGAAAAATATCTCTGGAACAGGCCGGTGCTGCACCACCTCGCAATAAAAGATAGCTGCCTGATTGCACGCCCAAAGCGAGAAGCCGAGAGTCATCAACGCCCAGAAACTGCGCTCCTGACCCGGCCGGCGCAGGGCATTGGCCAGCGTGATGCCGGTCGCCGCCAGCATCAAGGCAAGCGCCGTCAGGTCCGAGAATGCAGTCAGCCCCGCGCTCGGGCGAGCGAGCAACGACGTCCCCGCAAAGGCCAGAGTAATTCCGGCTGCTGCGGCAAACCAACGGTGTCGTCTGAGCAGACTCATCCGACTCAATTCTATGAGATTTAATTGAGGATTCGCGAGGAACGTTTGGAATACTTTAGGTTACTTCCGTTACCCCCCGCGGGAGCCCGAGGCATCCTTTGGCGAGAGAGCCTGTTCTGAGCTGGGGGTGGAAAGGCGCGGCGGTTTTGGCCTGCTGCCCTTTCGATGAATGTTCTAGAATCAGGATGCTCTAGCATCAAAATGTTCTAAAATCAAGGCAGGAAGGGCACTTAGCTCACCCTTCCCCTGGTGACCTCGATGGCATTCCCGGTGACCCGCCTTCGCCGACTTCGCCGCACCGCGGAGTTGCGCAACCTAGTGTCTGAAACCCGCCTTACCCCCGACGCCTTTGTCTATCCCATGTTCGTCTGCCTGGGTGAGGGGGTTCGCAAGGCGATCGGTTCGATGCCGGGGGTGTTCAACCTGTCGGTGGACGAGGCGGTGAAAGAGGCACGCGAGGTTTATTCGCTAGGGGTGCCGTCGGTGATTCTGTTCGGGCTGCCGGAAAAGAAGGACGAGGTCGCCACTGGAGCCTGGGCCGAGGACGGCATTGTGCAGCAGGCGGCGCGGGCGATGAAGCGTGAAATTCCCGGGCTCATCCTGATGGGTGACGTCTGCCTGTGCGAGTACATGTCGCATGGGCACTGCGGTATCGTGAAGGCGGCTGCGCAATCACTGGGAGCTGCGGTGGCGGCGCCCCCGGCCGTAACCACCGACTACGAAATCGTGAACGACGCTTCGCTCGAACTGTTGGCCCGCACTTCCGTCTCGCTGGCGAAGGCGGGGATCGACATCATTGCGCCGTCCGACATGATGGACGGGCGCGTGGCGGCGATTCGGCGCGCGCTTGACGACGCGGGCCTCATCAATACCCCGATTCTTTCGTACGCCGCCAAGTTCGCGTCGGGATACTACGGCCCCTTCCGCGAGGCCGCGGACTCCACACCGCAATTCGGGGACCGGCGCTCCTATCAGATGGATGGTGCGAATATCCGCGAGGCCATGCGTGAATTCGAGGCTGACATTGAAGAAGGAGCGGACATGATCATGGTCAAGCCGGCCATGCCGTATCTCGACGTCATCGCGGCCGCACGCGAGCGCTTCGAGTTGCCGCTTGCCGCGTATCAAGTCTCCGGCGAATTCGCCATGATCGAAGCCGCCGCCCAAAACGGCTGGATCGCCCGCGACCGCGTCATGATGGAGTCACTGCTCAGCATCCGCCGCGCGGGCGCGAGCATTATCCTCACCTACTACGCCAAGGACGCCGCCCGACTGCTGGGGTGATTTAGCAGTTCGCGTGCTCCAAGCCGCGCGCTGATATGCTTGCGGCCGTGTTCTCGCGCTCACTCATTTCCATTGCATTACCGATCGCTCTCGCAGCCACATTGACTGCGGCCGGAGGCGCCGGGACACTCGACTGCCATTCTTCAGCCGATTTGCCTATCTTCTCCTCTGCTTCTTGCCCTACATCCCGCTTTACTCCACTCAACAGGGCCGCTCTCTCATAATGCATTGACCCGTCGCCGCGATCGCCGCTGTCAGGTACGTCCGTAACTTTCACGAGCCATTTCTGTCCACTAACCTAGGCGCGAGGGGCTTGGGGAGATGACTCTATTATGGATAACCGTCGTTGGCTTTGGATCGGCGCGTGTCTGCTCGTCGCGGGCGTAGTCTTCTGGGGAGTGGGCCAGGCCGTGAACCCCAGCAGCGGGGACACGGAGTTTAAGAAAACACTGGAATCGATGAAGCAGGTTCAGAGCTTTCGTGGCGCGTATAGCGAGGGCACGTCGAGTTCCCAGCATTCGGAAAGGCTATGGGAGGTGGATTGCAACCGGGTCATTGTCCACCAGCAGTCTCACGACTCGCAGTCCAATACAGATTCTGCGTTCGAGATGAAAGAAGATGAGTTGCTGGTGGGCGAACAGAGGTACACCCGCACCGGCGACGGATCGTGGGAGAACACCGGGTACGCAGGCGAGCGCGGTTCAGCCAAGTGGTATTGTGACAACCTTGCGCGAGGGACCGCTCGCGATCTGCTGCCGGATATGTTTACGATGGTCAGCCACGCCATGACTGAAAAGGGCGACAAGAAGACGGTCAACGGGGTTCGCTGCCGGGAATGGAGGTTCGCCGTAAGGTCCGCTCTCGCTGCCCAGGACGGTTCGTTGTGCATCGGCCTGGACGACCATCTGCCCTACGAGATGACCATGAAAAACGGCGGCCGCTATTCCTACTCCGATTACAACCGCCCCATCCAAATCGAGGTGCCTGAAGCCGTCCTGCAGCCGGCCAGTTCGACTAACGAATCGAACTGAGTCAGCCCCCAAACTTGTCAGGGCACCACTACCACGGACTGAGTGGCAATGGTGCCCTCCCTCCAATATCTATTTTTGGATGACTTGCGTCAGGACCGCATTGGCCGTCTGTTGCAACAGCGGCGTCAGAACGTCCTCCCCGTCGGACTTCGCTTTCCCTTGGAGAGTGTTCTGCAACACCGGCGTATTCTGAGCCGTGGCGACGAGTTGGTATTGCACAGTCACGTCATCTTTGGATTTGATTTGTCCGTTGAAGCCGGCGAGCTGGCTGACGGCTTGCTGCTGCATCTGCTGAGCTGCCATTTGGGAAGCGGCGGCCGCGCTCTGCGCCGCAACCATGGTCCCCACGCTTTTCGTCATCATCACGGCCGGGTTGAAGCTGGCGGCGGTTGAGCCGATCTTCATGAACTTCCCGAACCCTCCGGCGGAACTACGTTTGACAACCACGCCAGAGAAGAGAATGTAGTCACACTGTTTCTGCTGCGCCTCGGCTTGCAGCTGCAGCGGAGCATGAGACTCCAGTGCGGCAATTTCCACCGCCGGGCCGTTCATCAACGACACTTCTACGTTGCGGATCGGGGTGCTGTAGTCCGCTCCAGCGTTGTTGCCCTGACCAAGCTGCGCATCGGGTGGAGCAACTCCGACTCTGATTTTTCCAGGAGCTTTCGGCCCCAAAACCTGAGGCACCGCGACCGCCGTGGCACCCGCGGGCTGCATGCCCCCCCCACCGTATGGATTGCCTGGCGCTCCTCCCATCATTTGCTGGCCCGTGGCGTTGGCGCTTCCGAACATCATCGCAGCCATGCTGGGTTTTTTCACACTACTCTGTGCCGGCGCCATGGAGGGTTGTGGAGGCGTCGCATACGCTGTCGTCGGCTGCGCGGCGGTAAGATTTGGCACGCCGTTCAGCTCGGCCAGAGATTTCACCTCGCGATAGCCAGCCGGAACTTCGAACAGATTCTTGTCCAAGGTCTGCTTGGTAATCTCCGATGCGGTGAAGCCAACTTCGGTAGTGCTGCCATCGGGGTTATGCAAGATCAAGTTCTGCGATACCGGGTACCCCGGCCTCCCGCTTCCGCTCCGCTTGTGAATCACACGATCGTTACAACCCTCGGTTTGCCGGACCGGTGGAACTGCCTGCTGGCAAGAGCTAAACTCTTTGGAGACATCCGCGTACCATCCCTCCACTTCGTATTCCTGGCTCTGTTGTGAGCAGGCGTTCTTCGAGGGCTCCACCGAGACCTTCATCTTCAAATGGCGTGCTGGATATCCGTACATGGTCTTGCGCTCTCCAGTGTCGGTGATCGCAGCAGTCTCGGTGATGTACCCACCAGAGTCGGATTGAGGAACGCCCGAGAACATCGCCGCCGCCTTCAGCGCCGCATCATCCTGTGGATCGTGCTGGACAAAATACGTCTGCGCCTGCTCATTAATTGTGACTGTCCTCTGCAGATCGCATTGGCGGAGCGTAACCACGTTCGCCGCGGGAGTATGGCTTACTGTCCGCTCACGTGCTCCCTGGATTGACGTCTCTGTCTTGGAGAGGACGTTCCCTCCAACTGTAATGGTTTTCTCGATCTGCAGGTCCTGAGCCTGCGCCGTCATGGCGATCAGCAGAACCACTGGGCAAGAGAGGTGACGTGCGTTTAGGGTAAGCATTTTCCGCTCCTTGAGAATTCGCTGGGTGCACACACTCTGCAGGCGTCACGGCCAGCCGTCAGGTTCGTGAATGATCTGGCGGTGCTCCGACCGTGACGCCTTGCTGAATGCCTACCCCCTATTCAAAGAGGCGGAAATCAGATCCCAATTGGCTCATCGGGTCCGGCAGATTTGATTTCTTTCGAGTTCATACGGGAAATTTCGAGAGATTGGGTCGCGACTTGCCGGAACCGCGCCCCATAAGGAATGCTCCATGCGGGCGGTGGCCTAAACTCCCTGTTTTCATCTCATTTCATTGACAGCTTCACTGGGAATGGATATGCTTTCCCCCAAAGCGCCTCCCCAGCGCGGCTCCGGGCAATACCTGTGCAGGCAAATTCCTCCAGTGCGGTTACACAGTTGTTAGGACGTTGGCGGGGCGGAGACCGCGAAGCCCTCGACTCTCTCATCCCGCTTGTCTACGGCGAACTTAGGCGGATTGCCCAGCGCTATCTCCGAAATGAGCGTCCTGGACACACTCTCCAAAGCACGGCCTTGGTGCATGAGGCTTATGTTCGAATGATCCACCAGGAGCTGCCAGACTGGCAGAATCGGGCCCACTTCTTTGCCGTGGCCGCACAATTGATGCGCCAGATTCTCGTCGACCATGCCCGTGCCTATCGCGCCAGCAAACGCGGAGGCGGCGTATGCAATGTTGCGTTGGACGAAGCCGAAAAGGATGCTCTGAAGGTCGACGTTGACATCCTTGCACTCGATGATGCCTTGAAGACGCTCTCAGCCATGGATCCGCAACAGGGCAAAGTCGTCGAGCTTAAGTTCTTTGGTGGACTTTCGATCGAAGACACAGCCGAGGTGCTGGGAATCTCCTCCTCGACGGTCAAGCGCGACTGGGTTACTGCGCGCGCCTGGCTTCACCGTGAACTCGATCGTACCGCTTCGCTATGAACCCCGAACGCTGGAAACAAGTGCGCGAGCTTCTGGATCGCGCCCTCGCTGTGCCGGACTCCGAGCGCCCCGCACTTCTGGATCAAGGGTGCGCGGGTGACTCAGAGCTGCGGGCTGAAGTCGAGTCTCTTTTAGATTCTCATCAACGGGCAGGGAGCGTTTTTCTCAAGCAGCCAGCATTCGATCTAGAAGCGCCGGGAGCAAATTCTGCCGACAACCACAGCCGCGTCGGCCGTAGAGTCGGCGTGTACCGCCTGATCGAACTGATCGGCCAAGGCGGGATGGGTGATGTGTACCGCGCCGAGCGCGCCGACGGCCAGTATGACAAGCGAGTGGCCATCAAGTTCGTGCGGGCCGGCCTGGATACCTCGGCGATTTTGGAACGATTCCGCAACGAACGTCAGGTCTTAGCCTCACTCGATCATCCCAACATAGCCCGCCTTCTCGATGGAGGCACCACCGAGGAGGGAATTCCCTATCTTGTGATGGAACTGATCGAAGGCACTCCCATCGATCAGTATTGTGACCTCCAAAAACTGACTATCACCGAACGCTTGCAGCTTTTTCTGCAGGTAGCGTCGGCAGTGCAGTACGCCCATCAGCATCTTGTAATTCATCGCGATATTAAGCCGGGCAACATCCTCGTGACCAAAGATGGAGTGCCCAAACTGCTGGATTTCGGCATTGCGAAGATCCTCGATCCAGCTACCAGTTCCGAGGTGACGGTCGCAAATCCGATGACGCCGGAGTACGCCAGTCCCGAGCAGGTTCGAGGCGAGCCCGTTACCACCGCAACCGACGTCTATTCTCTGGGCGTAGTTTTGTACCAGCTTCTAACTGGTCGTTCGCCTTACCCGAAAACCACCCATGCGCCCCACGAGTTCGCTCGCGCCATCTGCGAATCTGAGCCTCCGCGGCCCAGTTCCGTCGTTTTGAGGCCCGCATGAGTGTGGAAGCCAAGCGGCCGGCGGAGACTCCGGAATCTTGCAGTAGCGTACGCGAATCATCGACTGCAAAGTTGCGCCGCCGGCTCGCCGGAGATCTCGACACTATCGTCCTTCGGGCGATGCACAAGGAGCCACAGCGGCGGTATATCTCCGTCGAGCAATTCGCGGAAGACATCCGCAGGCATTTGAAGGGACTGCCGGTCAGTGCCCGGCGAGACTCTTGGAGGTATCGCGCGGGAAAGTTTGCGATCCGTCACAAAGTGGGAGTCGTGGCCAGTTCTCTGATTCTGCTGGCGGTCGCGGGAGGCATCGCCGCGACGATTCGAGAAGCGCACATCGCGGCCACCAACGAGCGGCGTGCCGAGGAACGATTTAATGACGTTCGCAAACTCGCGAACTCCCTTATGTTCGAGATCCACGATGCGATTCGAGAGTTGCCCGGTTCGACATCCGCCCGAAGACTGATCGCAACCCGCGCTCTTGAGTATTTGGATAACCTCAGCAAACAGTCCAAGGGCGACGTCTCCCTGCAAAAGGAAATGGCCGCGGCCTACGAGAGGGTCGGCGATGTCCTTGGCTATCCCTTAGCCGCCAATTTGGGGGATGCGCCGGGTGCGGTGCAGAGTTATCACAAAGCACTAGCGATCCGGGAGTCCCTGGCCGCAGGTTCGTCGGATGTACCCCTTCAGCGTGATTTGGTTGGAACGTACATCCGGATCGCGCAGGTGTCAGAATCTGTTGGCAATTTCAGCGAAGCGATTGCGAATCTGGAGAAGGCCCAACAGATCGCTGCTCACCTCGCGACAACCGGGAAAGATTCGGCAGACAGCGATCTGTATAGCGGTACCTACTACTTTACAGGCGAGATCCACTCGAAAATCGGAGACTTTGCCAGCGCATCGCAGGACTACCAGCATGCGGCCGCAGTTGTGAATGCTGCGCTCGAATTAGATCCGAAGAACAACCTTTTGCGCACGCATCTGATGGGAGACTACGCCGGGACTGCCTCCTGCCTCGCGGAGCAACACAATTATGCTCGCGCGGTGGAAATTCAGGCTCAAGTGGTCGCTCTTTTGCAGGACGAGTGCAAGGCCAATCCGCAGGTCACATCGCTCCAGGAGTATCTCGGCGAGGGCACTAACTGGCTAGCCGACTATCAGCAGGAGCTGGGTAACACCAGTGCGGCGTTGGAAACCTACCACAGTTCTCATAAGATCTTTGGCGAGTTGGTGAAGGCAGATCCAAGAGACTCATTGGCGAAATCCAACTTCGGTTTCAGCTACCTCGGCATCGCTCAATGCCAGGTCAAGCTCGGGAAACCTGCTGCGGCCGTCAAGACATACCGCGAATCTATCGCTACCTTCGAAGAAATGTCTCCCGAACGCAGCAGCAATCGTTATCCGCGCTCCGGTGTCGCCAGTGCCTACGCGGGCTTGGCCGAGGCTTATTCTGCGCTTGCCTCACAAAAAAACCTTCCCCGAAGTCAAGCACATACATATTGGCAGGAAGCGCATTCGGCCTGCGAGAGAAGTCTCTCTCTTTGGAACGACAAGGAAAAACGCGGAGAATTGGAGAGTGGCGAGCGTGACTCCGCAAAACAAGCTGCCCAGTGCGTCGCCAACACCGAGGCACAACTCCGCGGCCCAACGTCTAAGCAAGCCAACTGAATCCAACGTTTCCAAAACTTTGCCCGCAAAAATATTTGAGCCCGTCGGATTTACCTTTCGATTTTCTCCTAACTCATTGATTTCGAGAGATGGAAGGGGAAGCGACCGAGCCTGCGGCTAGAATCGGCATAGGGGGACGGGTCGCCCCGCCTCCCCTGCCACACCACCGTACATGCGGGTCCGCATACGGCGGTTCGGCGGATTAAGCTAAAGCCGCACGGCCATGGGTGGAAGCCCGTGCTGGGTAAAGTAGGCATTGGGC
>DATDGW010000601.1:0-2413 GCA_036521895.1 Candidatus Sulfotelmatobacter sp.
AGAAGCTGGGCATTGCCAAGCGGCTTTCCGCCCATGTGATGCGGCATTCCTTTGCCTCTCACCTGCTCGACAGCGGAACCGATCTGCGCACCATTCAGCTGCTGCTCGGACATTCTGACCTGGAGACGACCGCGCGCTACCTCCATGTCTCCGAGCACCGACTGCACTCCACCGTAAGTCCGCTCGATGAGCTTCCAGTTCGCGAAGCAGAGGCCGAGAAAAAATGAGAGAACATCGGCTCGAAGTGGCCGATGTCTTTCACGCGCACCAGCAAGAGTTTCTCGAGCGCTGGGGCCATGTTGTCTCCCGCCAGCAACGCAAAGTGCTCGGAGCCATCGGTCGATGCCGTACTGCCGCACTCGGCAGCCATCTCGAACGCTGTGACAGCTGCTCCTATGAGTACGTGGCTTTCGACTCATGCCGGGATCGCCACTGCCCAAAGTGCCAGTCGACCGCTCGCGATCGCTGGCTGCAGAAGCAGGCGTCGAGTCTGCTGCCCGTGCCCTACAGCCATGTCGTCTTCACGCTGCCCCAGCAACTGGCTGCACTCGCACTCAGAAACCAGCGTCTTATCTACGCTCTGCTGTTTCGTGCTGTCTCCGAGACCTTGATGGAGATCGCCGCCGATCGACACCGCCTCGGTGCTCGCATCGGCGTTCTCGCCGTACTCCATACCTGGAATCAGCAACTGCAACATCATCCCCACCTGCACTGCCTGGTTCCGGCCGGCGGCCTGGCACCCGACCAATCACGCTGGATTGCTTGTCGGCCTGGCTACTTCCTTCCGGCACCGGTGCTCAGCTGCATGTTCCGGGGCAAGATGCTGGCCTTCCTGAAACACGCTTACGACAACCACCAACTACGCTTCCCAGGCACTCTAGCTGCGTTCTCCAAGCCAGGCCCATTCCACGCAATGCTCTCCACCCTGCGCCATCAGAAATGGGTCGTCTATGCCAAGGCACCTTTCGGCAGTCCTGAATATGTGCTCAAATACCTGGCACGCTACACCCATCGGGTTGCCATCGCCAATGGCAGACTCTTGGACCTGAACAACGGGCAGGTGCGTTTTAAATGGCGCGACTCCAGAGACAACAACCGCATCAAGGTCATGAGCCTCGATGCGGTTGAGTTCATCCGTCGCTTTCTGCTTCACGTTCTGCCTTGTGGCTTCGTCAAGATCCGCCACTTCGGGCTGCTTGCCAACCGCAATCGCCGTCAGGCGCTGGCTCTTTGCCGTCACCATCTCAAGGCCGTAGCTCCGCCAGGCACTGACCTCGTTACCTCTCAGCAACAGTCGGCAATCAATCGCTGCTGCCCCAAGTGCAAACGCGGCACCTTGCATGTCGTCGTTCGCTTCACCACCCTTGTGCCCGCAACCGACGACTCGCATCTCGCGGAGATCGACTCGTCATGATCACCATCTCGCTCACCCCACCAACCCGGATCGCTGCTGCCATGCGCGTTGTGTGCGTGCCTGCCAAAGTGTGTCCGCCTGCACCTAAAGAAGGTGCCAACCTCCCGAAACGCCGTCTCATTCACCCCGTAATCGGTCGCTCCGCACCCCTCACAACCCTCCGCTCACCTCCCCTGCAAGGCGCTTCTTCGCTCTCCGCACCACAACCAACCCATTCAAAACCCATAGCGCCTGGGTTCCCGGAAGCGGCTTAGTCCAAATCGCCGTATCGTCAATGCTCCGCCTCGACAGTCCGCCTTCAACACAGCTTTATCTGCGGAGCACTGTCGATACGGCGCTACAGATTTTTCGCCAATTGACACCAACAAATGGGCCGTACTCCCCTACTAAGAGCACGGCCCGAGTCATGGCTACAGAGTTCAGCCTTCTGTTCAGTGCACGGCTAAGTAGACTTGCGCCGCCTGCTTACGCAGTTCCGCCTGCTCCTGCTCGGTCAGCTTTTCAGGTTCGAGAATGACGACGAGTTTCTTAAGCGTTCCCGTGAACCGGAAAGGCATTTTATCCACGTAGTCCTCGGACACGGGCGTTCCTGTGTCCTCACCGATGTCGAATGTCTCATCGAGGGAGAATCGGATCGGGGTGGTTCGCGGAATTCGTGCTTCAGCAACCTGCTTTTCGTCCACAAACAGGACGCCCGTCGCGCCCTTACCGATCCCGCCCCCGTCATATCGGAAGCCGATCCGTACCATGTGATTTCCCGGCGGAATGGGCTGGTCGGAAGCGACACGGAACTTGTACTGGGGTTGGTTCGAAAGGGAATATACAAACTCCGGCTTGCTGTCTTGCATCAGCAGACCCCAGCCGCCGTAGCGGCCGCCGATGGTAGCCAGCGCGCCGCTCGCGCCGCCTTCCGGAATGGTGATTTCAGCCGCAACCGTCCACGATTTGTTCGTGAAGTTCGGAGCGGAACCCTCCGGGATGCGAATCATTCCCGGATAG
>DATDGW010000602.1:0-13199 GCA_036521895.1 Candidatus Sulfotelmatobacter sp.
CCGGAGTCGGGCCAGATATGCCCGGCATGCCTCATCGGTGCGGAAGTTCGTTTCCAATTCCGTCAAATTTCGAGGATATTCTTCCGCCATCCCCGTACACTATATATTGGGGCTACCTGAGTCAAGCAGATACCCCTCTCGTGCCATTCTCTTGCTGGTTGTTCCCATGGTTCTAGAGATGGTGCTGGAGTCGCTATTTGCCGTGGTGGACGTGCTCTGGGTGGGCCGCCTCGGAGCCAACGCCGTGGCGACGGTCGGACTCACGGAGTCGATGCTGAGCTTGGTGTTCGCCGTGGGGATGGGACTCAGCCTCTCGACCACGGCGATGGTCGCCCGCCGCATCGGAGAAAAAGATCCCGAGGGTGCGGCCGTTGCTGCAGTGCAGGCCATCGCTCTCGGGCTCATCGTCTCGCTGGCGATTGGACTGCCGTGCCTCGTGCTGGCTCCACGCCTTCTGCAATTGATGGGCGCTTCTCCAGAGATCGTCTCGGTGGGTAGCGGCTACACCAGAATCTGCCTCGGCGGCAGTTGCGCGGTGTTGCTGCTATTTCTGAACAATGCGATCTTCCGCGGTGCCGGAGATGCGGCTATCGCCATGCGTCTGCTCTGGGTGTCGAACATCATCAACCTGATGCTTGATCCTTGCCTGATCTTCGGCTGGGGACCTTTTCCACGGCTGGGCGTGACGGGCGCGGCGTTGGCGACATTTACTGGCCGCAGCATTGGGGTGATTTACCAGTTCTATCGCCTGATAAAAGGGACGGAGCGGATTCGCATCCTGACGCGACAGCTTCACATTCGCCTCGATGTGCTGTGGCGGCTGGTGCGCCTATCGCTGACGGGGATTCTGCAGTTCGCCATTGCGCATACCAGTTGGATCGGACTGGTGCGCATCGTGAGCATTTTCGGTGCGGCCGCTCTCGCCGGATACACGATCGCGATTCGCATCGTTATTTTCGTCATTCTGCCGTCGTGGGGATTGAGCAACGCGGCCGCCACGCTGGTGGGACAAAATCTGGGCGCGGGCAAGCCCGACCGCGCCGAAACCGCGGTGTGGCGCACCGGCCTCTATAACATGCTGTTCCTGGGAACGGTGGGAGTTCTCTTCGTGTTGTTCGCGGAGCCAGTGGTCCGTCTATTCACGAATGACTCCACCGTGATACCGCTGGCGGCTTCGTGTCTGCGCATCCTGAGCTACGGGAATATCGGATACGCCTACGGAATGGTCATGTTGCAGGCGTTCAATGGCGCGGGAGATACCATCACCCCGACCGTGGTGAACTTCTTCGGCTTCTGGCTGCTGGAGATTCCGCTGGCCTATTGGCTGGCGATCCGCGTGCGGATGGAGTCGAGCGGCGCGTTTTGGGCGATTGTGGTCGCCGAGGCCGCGATCGCCAGTGCGAGCGCGATCCTGTTCAAACAGGGACGATGGAAAAGACAAAAAATATGACGCCCGGAGGTCTCGCTCGAGGAAAACTGGGGCGGGAGGAACGGTTTTGAACCGTCATCTCCGGGATGGAGCCCCGGCGCATTGCCGTGGTTATGCTACTCCCGCGTACGAAATTTCAAATGCCGAGGCACCACGTTATTGCATGGTGCGTGTTCTGTCAACTTGACTCGCGGCGCAACGCGCGGCCGGCAAGAGATCTGCACTGTGACCCGAGGTCTTGATGCCTCGCGATACTATCGCGCCCGCGCCAGAACCAGAGTCACATCGTCTGGTTGTTCATTATCGCCGATCCAGGTGTCCACCGCCATGGTGACGATCTGGCTGATTTGCGGCAACGGCAGATCCCGGTTCTCGCGGACCAGACTGATCAGCCGCTGCTCGCCAAATTCACCGAAGTCATTCTCGGGTTCGGTCACGCCGTCGCTGTAGGCCAGAAAGATTTCGCCGGGATGCATTTCGACCGCGCCCTCGTCATAAGTCATATTGTCGAACAGGCCCACGACCGTCCCACCGGCTTCCAGCCTGCGGATCGTGCCATCTTTCCCGATCAGAATGGGAGGCAAGTGCCCGCCATTGCTGTAGGTTAGGTGGTGCGTGCGACCGTCGTAGATTCCCAGGAACAGCGTTGCGTACTTCTCCGGTGGAGTGCTTTCGTAAAGCTGATGATTGAGCAGGCTCAGCAGCGCGCCCGGAGAAACCTCCACGCCCTCGGGCCAAGCCGCCATCACTCGGCCCGCGCCCGCCACCGCGCCCACGGCTACCGGCTCCCGCATCTGGGGCAGATTCTCCACGCTGTAGGCGCGAACGGCCGAGTGAATCGTGGCCATCAACAAGGCGGCGGAAATTCCTTTTCCACTGATGTCGCCGACGGCCAGGATCAGTTTGTGGGAACTGGCCGTAAGAAAGTCGTAATAATCTCCGCTCACCGTGCGTGCTGGACGGCAGAAGCCGTGCACCTCGAGCGACTCGAGTTCCGAAACCTGGCGCGGAAACAACTGGGCCTGGACTTCCTGCGCGATTGCCAGTTCGTTCTCTAACCGCTGCTTTTCTTTCTGCTCCTGGATCAGCTTCTCGATGGAGGCGGTCATCGAGTTGAACGAGATTGCGAGATCCGCCAACTGGTCGCTCGATTTCACAGGGATGCGGTGGCTGAAGTCGCCGCGGTCCACGTGCCGGGTGGCTTCGTGCAGTTGCGCCACGGCGGCCGTTACTGTATGGGTCATGCGCGTGCCGATGATGAGCGCGATCAGTTCGATGACTGCGAAGAAAATTCCTACCCCGATCAGGATGTACGCCACGCCCTGCACGAATTCTCCCAGTGCGGCGAACAAATGGTTGTATAAGACCGAGGGGCGAGTCCGGACTCGAACAAGCGCGCTGCGTTCCCACTTTCCGCTGTCCCAGTCGATGACCGAAAGAGAAGTTCCCGCGAGGGGAATCTCGAAATCCAGCTTGTCGGCCGCGCCGGGCAGAGAGCCCACGGTGAAAGTGGGTTGCAATACTTGTTGGTCGACCTGGACGGTCGTGCCCTGCTTGTTCTCGCTGAAGGTGATTCTGCCCTGGTCTTTTTGCGGGCTGGCTGATGCCGAGACGGTGCGAGCACCGGACTCCGATGGACTTACTGAGCCGCCAGAGCCGCTCGGAGGCGCATCTTTGAACGTCATGACGCCTGAGGCGAAGAGCGTGATTTCCCCAAGATTGCTGGCGATGTTACCCACCAGCTCTTTGTCGAAGGGTTCGCTCGTCACCACGGTCAGCGTGGTCGAACCCACAGGAAGCGAGGTGGCCACACGCAGGTGCAGTTCATTGTGATCGCGGACGATATCGCGAAACCGGTCCTTTACGAATGCGGGGCGTGCCAGCGCTGGGCCTTTGAATTCGTCGCACAGGGGCAGAGGTTTTTCTCCGTACCAGGCGCACACCCGTCGCCGTCCCCAGGACGGATCGCGCTTCCGCAGTCCAGCCAGAGATTCTGCGGCAGGACTGTCTCCGCGCTGAAGGCGCGCCGCCAGTTCGTTGCTGACCGCCGCATTGGCTGCTTCCAGACTCCTGAGCTGAGAGTGAATTTCTGAGGTTACGAGAAATACGGCAAACTGCCCGGCCAGTCCATACAGTGTGACGAACGCCATGGTAACCAGCAGCACGGCGGGAATCACACCAATGAACACATAGGTCACGATCAGCCGGTTGCGCAGGCGCCACAGGATTTTTCGCCGCAACCAGCGGAATAGGAGAACGGAAAACAGCACACCCGAGAGGAACGCCAGAAACCACACCCATCCGCCCAGATGTTCGCTCCAGGACCGGGCAAACAGATCGAGAAGCATTTGCAGGGCGAATAGCGCTGCCGCCATCCCCGCCAAATAGCAGGCCAGGCGCGCCATGCGGCCTTGGGGCCACAAATCGGCCTTGATCACACGCTGCCGTAATTCTGGATAAGACCATTGCATGGGGTTCGTAGGACTCGCTGCAAAAGTTAGGATTATAGGCGACCGAATCGCACCGGCGCTCAGATCTCAGGGTAAAGATCGAAGAACGCTTCCAGGCTCGTGCGCAACTGCTTTTCGATGTCTTCCTTGCTGCCCTCGAGCACGTGCATTGTGACGTGAGCTTCCCGGCCATTCGTGAGTTTCACGGGAGCCTGCCCGACCTCGGCCACATCCTCAGACGGCAACAGCCTCATGCCATACACCAACGTCAGATTTGCCATAAGAAGATTCTACGACGTTCCGGCAGGCTCCCGCGAACCACTCGCGTGGTTTGGCAAGTAGAATTCCTTGCCTTCTCATTTAGAATTCCGGGGTGCCTAGAATGTTCCCTGGAATCCCCGTTCCCACAATCTTGAGTTGTCTTCTGACCTTGGCCCTGCCGCGGTGGAGTATGGCCCAGGAACCTCCGCCGTCGACCCAGCCGCAGGTGAGGGTCAACATGCTGAACGTCTGCTCGCCTTCCGCCGAAGAGCAGAAGGAGATTGCTTCGGCGTTGGCCCGCGTCCCGAAAGAGCCGTTGTTCGGCGCTGATTTCGAAGTGTCGCGGGGACGCTCGACCCTGACCGATATGCCTAGCCTTATGGCTGCCGGGCAGGCTGGACATGTTGCGGGCGAGCCATCCGTTGCGAGTTACGTCCGTATTCGCCGCGAGTTCTCGGTGCAGGCGCTGTTTTCCAGCGTCCAGTACTCCTTCAGCAACGACGGGCAGAACATGATCGAAACGCTGGTGCTGCACGTGCGCGATCCCAAGGATCTGATTCAGGTCTCCCTGGAAGACAGCGCATCGTCGGTCACTAGTTCCGAGGCGATGCTCGGATCGAACTCTCCCGCCAGCCGCGTCCGGTTGGAACGCTTTGGCAAGTCTTCGGTCGCTCTGGCGCGGTGTTTAGGGAACGAAGGGGGCCCCGTGCCCGACCAGAGCGCCTACGAGCCGCTGTTCCGGAGCGCGTCAGAGGTGCTCGCGAACTATCGCGGACTGCTGGGTGTGAAGAAGATTGTGCCGGAAGAGCTAGCCAACATCAGCGCTGAGTCGAAGCCGAAGAGCTCTCCCAAACCGAAGGTGGCGAAGCCCGCGCCCGACAAGCCGGCGCAAGACAAGAAATGAGTCGACTCTTTTCCGGACCGACCGGTCGATCTGGGCGCCTTGCATCAAAATCTGAAATCAGCCATCTAATCTCCAGCGACAGAATCCATGAACGAAACTAGAGAAGTTGTCATCGTCGGATCCGGATGCTCCGGACACACTGCCGCTCTTTATACGGCGCGCGCTAACCTGAAGCCGCTGGTCATTGAAGGCCACGAGCCCGGCGGACAGCTGTCCATGACCACACTGGTCGAGAACTTCCCCGGATTCCCCGATGGAATCATGGGCCCGCAGCTGGTCGAGAACATGCGCAAGCAGGCAGAGCGCTTCGGCGCGGAATACCGCATGGCGCATCTTACCAGCGCCGATCTCAGCCAGCGTCCGTTTCTGCTGCACCTCGGGGTTCATCAGGTTCATACCCAGACTCTGATCATTGCCAGTGGAGCTTCGGCGCGCTGGCTGGGGCTGCCACACGAGCAGCAGTTGATCGGCCACGGTGTGTCGTCGTGCGCCACCTGCGACGGGTTTTTCTTTTCGGGGAAGGACATTGCCGTGGTCGGCGGGGGAGACTCCGCCATGGAAGAAGCTATCTTCCTGACTCGCTTCGCCACCAAAGTGACGGTGATTCACCGCCGCGACGCCTTCCGCGCTTCAAAGATCATGCTCGAGCGCGCACAGCACCACCCAAAGATTCAGTTCCTGCTCAACACCGTGGTGGAAGACGTTTACGACGTTCACCAGAAGGAAGTCACCGGTCTCAGGTTACGCGAGGTGAAAACCGGCAAGGTCTGGGATTTCCCCACCAGCGCGCTGTTCCTCGGCATCGGCCACGAACCCAACGCGAAGATGTTCGAGAGACAACTCGACACAGACGCCGAAGGATACCTCAAGACCCACAATTACGTGTTCACCCGGGTACACGGCGTCTATGCGTGCGGCGACGTGCAGGACCGACGTTATCGCCAGGCGATCACCGCCGCAGGCACCGGCTGCATGGCGGCGATGGAAGTGGAGAAGTTCTTGGAAGAGCAGGGCAAATAGGAGTACCCCTAAAATCATCGCTCTTTGTGGGCAGGCACTTATACCGTTACCTCCGTCATCTTCCTCCCGCGATGAGCGGTCTTTTACACTCTTCCTACTATGAAGACCCTGATGCGGCAGGGTGTATGCGGACTAGTGCTCCTTGCTGCCACGTTTGTTTCTGTTTCGCCTCAATCCCGGGCTCAAGAGTCTCCCGATAGCGCCAGGAAAATCCTGATCAAGACTCCAGCCACATATCCGACCCTGGCCCAATCCATGAACCTTCGGGGAGTCGTGAAACTCGAAGCACACGTTGCACCGAGTGGAGCGGTGAAGTCAATCGACGTGAAGGGCGGACATCCGATCCTTACACAGAGCGCGGTGACGGCCGTGGGCCATTGGAAGTTCGAGCCTGCGGCTCATGAAACTAAAGAGCTGATTGAAGTCAAGTTCGACCCCCAATGACCGAGAAAAAATCGCCGTTCGTAGCCTCTCCTAGGAAGCCGCTGCGCCCGCGCCCCACGAATTGGTGGAACTCAAGTCCTCTCCCCCGAGTAACCTTCGTCTGGTTACGAAAGCGTTGGCCTTCGTCCCCGCAAGAGTCACTGCTCATGCCGTTCTAACCTTGCTAGCCTGAGTTGACATGCGGAAGCCGGGATCTTTCAAACGGCTTTCCGTGCTGGAGCAACAATTCTCAGGCGCTCATCCGGAGGTTGTTCATGAAAGCTCGCTTCGTCTGTCTTCTGGCCTTCTGCGGCAGCCTGTTTGCGCAGCAGGCCTCCCAACCATCGCTCACGATTTATAACGCGGACTTCGCCCTTGTCCGTCAGGAACTGCCTCTCGACTTGAAGTCCGGCGAGAACCTGATCAACGTCAGCGACATCACTATGCACCTCGAGCCCGACTCGGTCATCTTGCGCGATCCTGCCGGCAAACACAACCTCCATGTGCTGGGGCAGAACTACCGCGCCGATCCCATCTCGGAATCGTTGCTGCTCTCGCTCTACGAGGGCAAGACGATCGACTTTGAAGTTGGCACGGGCCCGGGCCCCCAGATCATCAAGGGTAAGGTCATCCGCAGCGGATACACGCCTCACAGTGATTTCGCCATGAACCGCTATGGGCAGAATTACTACCAGGCGCAGATGGCCGTGGTCAGCGCCAGCGGGCAGCCGATCATCGAGGTCAACGGCCAGTTGCGCTTCAGTCTTCCGGGCACGCCGATTTTCCCCAGCCTGACCGACGACACCATCCTCAAGCCCCGCCTTGAATGGCTCCTCGCTACCGACAAGCCAGGGAAGTTTCCTGCGGAGCTCTCCTACGTCACCGGCGGTATGAGCTGGCAGGCTGACTACAACATTGTCGCGCCTGAAAAGGGCGACGTCGTCGACATCATCGGTTGGGTCACCATGGACAACCAAACCGGCCGCACCTTCGAGAACGCCCGCATTAAACTCATGGCTGGGGACGTGAACAAAATTCAGGCGGGAGCGGTCGGCGGGGTCGCCCTGAGGATGACGATGCAAACCGCCGCGGAGGTGGCAGGTCCGCCCGTCACCGAGAAGGCCTTCGATGAATACCACCTCTACACGCTCGAACGCAGCACGACTCTGCGCGACCGCGAAACCAAGCAGGTGGAGTTCATCCATGCTGCCGGCGTCACAACGAAACAAGTGTATGTCTACGACGGCGCCAAGATTGATCCCAACCGCTACAACGGCTGGAACTGGGAAAACATCCGCAACGACCACACTTACGGCACCGAATCCAATTCCAAGATTTGGGTGATGCGCGAGTTCGTCAACTCGCAGGCGAATCATCTCGGCATGCCGTTGCCCAAAGGCCGCGTCCGCTTCTACCGCCGCAACGACGACGGCCAGGTCGAATTCACCGGCGAAAACATGATCGACCATACTCCGAAGGATGAAACCATCCGCATTTACACGGGCAACTCGTTCGACCTTTCGGGAGAGCGCCACCGCACGAACTACACCGTCGAACCCGGTAAGAGCTCGGCCACGGAAACGTTCCAGATCAAAGTCCGGAACCACAAGAAGGAAGCAGTGGAGGTGCGCGTTATCGAGCACCTGTATCGCGGCAAGAACTGGGAGATCGTTCTGAAATCCGACGACTACCAGAAAAAGGACAGCCAGACGATCGAGTTCCCGGTAAGCATCGCTCCCGACGGCGAGAAGACGATCACGTATACGGCGCATTACACCTGGTGAAAACGGACGGAAGCGGACGCCTCAACCACGAAGGACACGAAGTTTCACGAGGGAAACCCTTCGAAATCAAGGGCCTGGTGATACCTCGTGTCCTTCGTGGTTGAGGCCTGCTCTCCGATCCAGCCGTACGCCCGGTCACACCCCTCAAATCCGGACTTGTGATACAAATTTCTGTGGTCTTCCTTCAAGTGATCGGCATTCCTTTTTATATCCTTCTCGACCCGGCAGGTACTTCATGCTGAGGACGTTCCTCGTCCGCCTTTCTGAAAACCGTCCCCTGCGCAATTTTGCTGAGCGATCCGCGATCGGACGCCGCGTTTCCGACCGCTTCGTCGCGGGCACAGAAATCGCCGACGCCGTACGTGTCACCCAGGCGGTCAACCGTGCGGGCATGAGCGTCAGCATCGATAACCTGGGCGAAAACGTCACCAATCCCGACGAGGCCCGCCACAGCGCGCAGCTCTACCACCAGATTCTCGACGCCATCGCGGCCAACCACCTCGACGCCAACATCAGCCTGAAGCTGACCCACATGGGCCTGGACGTCGACAAGAAGCTGGCCCATGACATCGTCGCTGGGCTGGTTGCGAAAGCGGCCTCTATGAACCCGCCGGGCTTTGTGCGAGTCGATATGGAAGGCTCTCTGTACACTCAGCGCACTCTCGATTTCGTTCACGAACTGCACCGCACGCCGGGGAATCGGAACAGTGTCGGCACCGTGATTCAGGCCTACCTGAAGCGCTCCGAGAGCGATGTCGAAAAGCTGTTGGCGGAACGCATTCGCATCCGGCTGTGCAAGGGAGCCTATAAAGAGCCCGCGAACATCGCCTTTGAAAGCAAGGCCGACGTGGATGCCAACTACATCAAGCTGATGAAGATCCTGATGAAAAGCGGCATCTATCACGGCATGGCCACTCATGACGAGAGCATCATCCGCGAGGCGCAAGCCTTCGCCACCCGCGAAAAGATCGCGCGCGATTCCTTCGAGTTCCAGATGCTCTATGGCATCCGGCGCGACCTGCAACAGAAGCTGGTGAAAGATGGCTGGGGCATGCGCGTCTATGTTCCTTTCGGTACGGAATGGTACCCATATTTCATGCGGCGGTTGGGGGAGCGGCCGGCCAACGTGTTCTTCATCGCGCGCAACATGCTGCGCGCATAGCCAGAAGTGCCAGCCGTTTAGCACGTCCGTGCCAATTCCCTGCGGCACCGTCTTTGCTAGCATTGATACGTGCACTACACGGTGTCAGCTGAGCTGATTGAGACCTTTTCCGTCTTCGTGGCGCCGGAGATTGAAGACGAGAAGATCGATCTGATTCGCGCCGCGCTGGTCATTGCCCGCACGGAATATCCCAAGCTTGACATTGAGATTTACGCCGCGCGCCTGGAGCAGCTGGCGCGCCGCGTGGCCGCCCTGGTGCCGCGCCCAGAACCGCAACTTGCGCGGGCAGCGCTGAACCGCGTCTTGTTTGAGGAACTGAACCTGCGCGGCAATCGCGAGGAATATTACGACCCGCGCAATTCCTTTTTGAACGAAGTGCTCGATCGTGGCCTGGGAATTCCCATCACGCTGGCGATCGTGTACATGGAAGTGGCCCAACGCGTTGGATTTTCGCTAGCCGGCGTCGGCATGCCCGGACACTTTTTGCTCAAGCACTATGGCCTTGACGGCCAAGAGACGCTGATCGATTGTTTCAACCGCGGCGACGTTCTCACACGCCAGGACTGCCAGGGCCGTCTCGACGAAATCTACTCCGGCGAAATGAAGCTGCGACCCGAGTTTCTGCATCCTATCAGCCGCCGCCAGATTCTGACGCGGATGCTCAACAACCTGAAGACCGTCTACCTTTCCACACGTAACTTCCGCAAGGCCCTGCCGATCGCCGACCTGATCCTGGTGATCTACCCGCGATCGGCCGAAGACGTGAAGCAGCGCGCTTTGCTGCGCTACAGCATGGGATTGCAGCGACTTGCTGCCGAGGATTTAGACGAATATCTGAAGTTGTCGCCGAATGCGTCTGACGCGGAAGAAATCCGCCAGATGGCGCTCTCGATCCGCCGCATGCTGGCGCTGATGAACTGAGGTCGGTTCCCCTATTGCTGCGGCTCGTTCTCTCCGCCTTCCGCTGGAGCCAGAGGCAGCCGGGAGGCCCCGCGAATCATCTCCCGTTCCTTATCGGAGAAGTTGCTTTTGAACCGCGGAGAGTCGATCACCCGTTCGCGCTGATCCGGCGGCATCGCACGCAAGTCGCGGACCGCGGTAGTCACCATTCGTTGCCGATCCGGAGGAAGCTGCCGCATCTGCCCATAGACCTGTCGCGCCTGCTGTTTCTGCTCAGGCGTCAGGTGCTCCCAGGTCTCCATGCGGTTCAGTACGCGCAACTGCTGTTGCGGTGGCAGGTTTTCGAAATGCTGCAATCGCTGCCGAAGAATCAGCTGTCGTTCCGGCGGCAAGCGGCGGAATGCCGGATCCTTTTGCAGAGCGCGCTCTTGTTCCGCTGGAGGCAAATCTTTGTAGCGCCGCAGCCAGTCGCCAGCATGCCCCGCCGGTTGCGGGTGCGCTTGGGGCGGCCGTGGGGGTTGCTGATGTTGTTGTGGCGGCTGCTGATGCTGCTGGGGCGGGGGCGGAGCCGAATGGCGCTGCTGAGCCCCATGGAAAGTCCTTCCGTGCGCCAGACAGGGACCAGAAATCGCCACCGCAACCGCCAAAAAGGCAGCCGCCAGCCATTCCGTCCTGTATGCTCCCCGTCTCATTTTCCTCGCCAGTGCTCTGCCACAAGCCGGCTCGAATCTTCTACGGATTCGCTGCTACATCCTGTTGCAGATCCAGATCATCCAGCAACTCGAAATCCGAATACATCTCGTGATTCTTCTCCAAAGTTTGCAGGTCGCTCACTGCCGTGCCCACCTCCGCCACTGGCTGTCCCGGGTCGGGAACCCTGCTGCGAGTAACCATCAGGCCCACGCCAACTCCGATGATTATCGTCAGCGCCGCAGCCAGCACCGGACGCCGGAACCACTGCAGCCAGCTCGCCTGTGATTTTGCCATTTCCTCGCCCAAGCGAGCCTGGAGCCGCGCGTCGAAGTACGGCGACGGCTCCGGAACCTGCCATTCATCGAGCAACGCCATGGTCGAGCGCATCGCTTTCAACTGTTCCGCACAAGCTCCGCAACTTTCCAGATGCTTGCCTTCATCCCCCGTGGGCTCGCTGAATCCAGCAGCCACATCGGGCATCCGTTCACGAATTTGATCGCACTTCATAGCCACTTCCCCTTCACTCTTCTTCGCCATTGTCTCTTCGCTCACAAAAATAAATCAGTCAGTCTAGACAAATTCTTTCAACTGTTCCCGCAAAGTCTCGTAAGCCCGGAAGAGCAGCGACTTGGTCGCCGACTCGCTCTTCTTCAAAACCTCGGCAATCTGCTTGTAATCCATCTGCTGGTACTTGTGCATGATCACCGCCAGCCTCTGCTGCTCCGGTAGTGCCTCCACCTTACTCCGAATGGCCAGCATGCGCTCCCGACGCACCATCGCCTGCTCCGCAGTCAAGTTGCCGTCGGGCAGTTCGAGCGTGGTGCCTGTATCCTCGTGCTGCTCGTCTAGGCTGACCTGAACCTCCGGGCGTTCATGCCGCGTATCCCGCGCATGGTTGACCGCCAAATTGGTCGCGATGCGGTACAGCCACGTCGTAAATTTCGCGCTGGCCTCATAGCTCGCCCGCGACCGATACACCCGCAAGAAAACTTCCTGCGCCAGATCCTCAGCCGCCGCCGAGTTACGAGCCATCCGGTACATGAAACTCACCATAGGACGGCGATACTTCTGCACCAGATAATCAAACGCCGACTGATCGCCCGCCTTGGCGCGCAGCATGATCTCGGCGTCGGACGACTCTCCGCCCGCGACTGCGACCGAGAACCCAGCGGACGCTGGCGGCGTCGTCGCGCCCATCAGCATGCCCCGATCAAGTGCAGCAGTGCTCACACTATTTTCAACCCCGTTGCTCCCCGGAAGTTGCGCTTCTTGCGGATTAGAGGAATCCGTGGAAATCCCTGTGGATGAAGGAGATAGGGGTGTTCGAGGAGGTTTTGGGTCGGGCGCCATACAAATGAAAGAAACGACCAGGGAGCCGCCGGGCACCAAGCCCGCCTCGCCCCCGCAGCCGATAGGCTACCACGCCCGCCCATCACATCGAAACCCTGCCAAAGCGGCGAGAATCTCGGGGGCGCTTTCGAAACCCGCGCCCTCCGTTCCAAGGCTCGAGCGCAAAGTTGTATTCTGCGCGCAAATGTTTGAATGAGATGACTCAAGCAGGGCGCTTCACTCAGCGGTAGAGTGCCGTCTTCACACGCTAGCCATCGTCCCTCCGGCCATTGATTCCAAAGACGTTAGATAGCGTTAGTTAGTAAGCGGAAAAGACGGTATTTCCGCGGTGATTTGGAACGCTTTTGGTACGGTCGGGCCGCGAGCAAGACAATGGCGGGGTGCGGTCCTTCCTTGCGAGCGTCTTGAGTCTACTCAACACCAGATGATTGAGCTTGGCCCTCACGGACAGGACTGATTAGGTGCGGAAGAAGTCCGAAACCTTACCACCTATGCACAGTCCTATATTCTGAAACGTTTGATGGAATTGCTTAGAGTATCGTGATTTGATGACACGCAAATCAGAAAAGCCATTCGCTCGACGAAAGGCCTCTCTGGGAAGTAGTTTTCCGCGGTGACTCGATACGTCGATGTGATCCCGCGCTGCCCCGCCGCGCAGGTCCTCGAGTCCCGGAGACGCCCCCCTCTGGCGAGCGATGCCGTTGAGCAGTTTGGGCCATCTGGTTTTGAGCTGACGATCCATCAAGCGCTGAGCTTTGGTCCAGTTGGCAATGTAAGGGAAGCAGTTATCATGCTGCAGGTACTCCAGACCGGCGGCTTGCAT
>DATDGW010000603.1:0-4809 GCA_036521895.1 Candidatus Sulfotelmatobacter sp.
ATATCCGCTGCCGTTGCACTGCTACTCTAAAGTGTTCTCACCCAATCCGTCGAAGCGGCGGCAGCGTCGCCAATCAGGCGGGCGCCGCTTTCCATTTAAGGCAAAACGGTAGAGCGCAATTTCGCGATGGCGACTGTTGCATCGCGTCCGATCGGATGAGGCACCGAAGTCTTTGACAAAGGCAGGTCCATCCATTTAATGTTCCGATGCCTAAACGTTTACGAGACGATTTTACCCGCTCGATTTCGAGCGTAAAGGATTCCTTAGTTTTCCCCAGATGCTGCTGAAGTCACTGCGCGAAGAGGTGCTGGAAGCGAACCTGGAACTGGTTCGTCGCGGCCTCGTGCTCTACACCTTCGGTAACGCCAGCGGCATCGACCGCAGCCAGGGATTGGTCGCCATCAAGCCCAGCGGCGTTCCCTATGAAGAACTCACGTTCGAGCAGATTGTGATTTCCGATCTCGCGGGGAAAATCGTCGACGGAACCCTGCGCCCGTCTTCGGACTTGCCAACGCATCTCGAGTTGTACAAGCACTTCGCCAGCATCGGCGGTGTTGCGCACACGCACTCGGAGTTTGCCACCGCCTGGGCCCAGGCGGAGACGCCGATTCCGTGCTTCGGCACCACGCACGCGGATTCTTTCCACGGCCCGATTCCCGTCACCGAGCGGCTCAGTACCTCTGAGATTGAGGGCGACTACGAGCTGGAAACGGGCGCAGCGATCTGCCGTCGCTTTGCCAAGCTCGATCCCCAAACGATCCCCGCGGTGCTGGTCGCCGGTCACGCTCCCTTTTGCTGGGGCGCCAACGCCGCGGAGGCCGCCCACCATGCCGTCATTCTGGAATACGTGGCGCGCATGGCGCTCCACACGCTGTCGATTAACGCCGAATCCCGGCCGCTGGCGCGCGAATTGCACGACAAACATTTCCTGCGCAAGCACGGCCGCAACGCCTACTACGGACAGGTAAAAACCTAATGAATCTAGCCCTCGTCGTCTCAGGTTCGTCCAGCCTGGTTCACCTTCATCCAGTGGACATGGTCATCGTGGCTTTCTATTTTGCGCTGGTGCTGGCCATCGGCGTCTACCTCAAAGGACGGGCGAACACTGGCGAAGACTTCTTCATGGCAGGCCGGGAAATGACGGCGTGGGTCGCCGGCCTGAGCTTTCTCTCGGCGAATCTGGGCGCGCTGGAATTGATGGGCTGGGCTGGTTCCGCCTACCAATACGGCATTCTGGCGACACATTGGTACTGGATCGGCGCCATCCCGGCGATGCTGTTCCTGGCGCTGGTGATGATGCCGTTCTATTACATCTCGAAGACGCACTCAGTTCCGGGTTATCTCAAACTGCGTTTCGGCGAACCCGCCCGCGCGCTATCCGCGATTTCTTTTGCCTTCATGACCGTGCTGATGAGCGGCGTCAACATGTTCGCCATGGCCAAGGTCATGCAAATCGTGCTGGGATGGGACATCAATTTCAGCATCTGGGTTTCATCGCTCACGGTTGCGGTTTACGTGACGCTGGGCGGATTGCGCTCGGCAATCTTCAATGAAGTACTGCAGTTCTTTCTCATCTGGGCTGGCGCCCTGTTGATTCCGATTCTTGGACTCTACGAGGCCGGGGGATGGGGCAACCTCAAAATCCTGATCGCACAGCGAGCGTCGGAGCAGTATGTCCACCTGTGGGCCGGCTTGGGCTCCTTCAGTACCAATCCCATGGGCATTCACTGGACGGGAATTGTCTTCGGACTCGGAGCCGTGATTTCCATGGGCTACTGGACGACGGATTTTCTCGTCGTGCAGCGCATCCTGGCGGCGAAAGACATTCGCAGCGCCGAGATGGCGCCCATTATCGGCGCGGGATTCAAGATGCTGGTGCCGATCATCGTGATTCTCCCTGGTCTGCTGGGCCTGGGCTTGCTCCCGATGAAACTGGTCCCGGAATCCGTGGCGACCGTCACCCATGGCTATAGCTACAACGACGTCCTCCCTCTTATGCTGGCCCGTTATTGCGGGCCGGGACTGCTGGGCCTTGGGGTTACAGCGCTGATTGCTGGGTTCATGTCGGGCATGGCCGGGAACGTCAGCGCCTTCACGACCGTCTGGACCTATGACATTTACCGCCCGCTGATCAACAGCCAGGGCAGCGACCATCACTACGTGAACATGGGACGCTGGACCACGATCATCGGCGTCCTCATCAGCGTCGGCACGGCCTACCTCGTCATGCGCTCGGCCAGCATCATGGACTATGTGCAAGCTCTGTTCAGCTTCTTCATCGCTCCGCTGTTTGGCACGGTCGTGCTCGGCATGTTGTGGAAGCGCGCGACCAACGCAGGCGGATTTTGGGGTCTGCTTTGCGGCACGCTTTGTTCGGTCAGCATGTGGACCTGGGTCAAGATCGATCCGACTGCCCTGCGCTACGTTGCCCTCTCACCCGATGCCAAGGCCCTGGCGCAAGATATGTACCAGGCGCTGTGGTCGTTTCTTCTGTGCGTGATTGTGACTGTCGTTGTAAGTCTGGCCACCAAGCCCCAGCCTGATAGTGCATTGGCAGGCTTGGTCTATGGTGAGACGGAGATCCCATCAGTGGGAGATGTCCCGCTGTATCAGAAGCCGCTTTTCTGGGCGGCGATGGTTGGGCTTATCTTCGTCGTGCTGAATATCATTTTCTGGTAAGCGGAGAGCCTATGACAACAACTGGCAAATCGGCCTCAATCTGGTTTTTCATCGGCATTTCCCTGCTGATCAATGGCATTCTAATTCTCGGAGCGGGATTGTATGAATACGCGAACCCGCCGGCGCCGCCAGCCCAGGTGGTGCTCTTTCAGCTTCATGCCGGCGTGTGGTGGGGTGGACTCCTGACCCTGCTGGGCGGTTTTTACTCGTGGCACTATGCCCCATCGCGGGCACGCGAGTGAGGGTTTTCCGATTCAGGGGAGAGATGTCATGTCCGGCAAGAAAATGACGATGGGCGTCATCATCGGGAACCGCGGATTCTTCCCCGATCAGTTGGCGAAATCCGGGCGCGAGGAGATGCTCCAGGCACTGGCAAAGGCCGGCATGGATTGTGTAGTGCTGGGCCCGGAAGACAGCAAGCACGGAGCGGTAGAGACCCACGCGGAAGCGAAACGCTGCGCGGCGCTGTTCCAGAAGAATCGGGAAAAGATCGATGGCGTGATCGTGTCGCTACCCAACTTTGGCGACGAACGCGCGATTGCCGACACGGTGCGGATGGCGAAGCTCGACGTCCCCGTGCTGGTACAGGCGACGCCCGATGACGCGGCCAACATGACGATCCTGCACCGCCGCGACAGCTTCTGCGGAAAGATGTCGGCGTGCAACAACTTCAGGCAGTACGGCATCCCTTATTCGCTGACCAAGCTGCACACCGTGAGCCCGCAATCGAAGGATTTTCAGAACGACCTGGCCTGGTTCGCCGCGGTATGCCGCGTCGCCAACGGCATGCGTAATCTGCGCGTGGGCAGCATCGGTGCGCGGCCAACGGCGTTCAATACCGTGCGCTACAGCGAAAAGCTTCTCGAAGCCCACGGCATCTCCACCGAGACGCTCGATCTCTCAGAGGTCTTCGGCCGCATCGCCAAGCTGAAAGACGATCACACTGGAGTGCAGGGCAAGCTCGCCGACATTCGCAAGTACGTCACTACCAGCGGAGTTCCCGATGCGGCATTGATCAAGATGGCCAAGCTCGGTTACGTCATCGATGACTGGATGAAACAGACCGACGTCAGGATCAGCGCCGTACAGTGCTGGACGTCGATGGAAGAGTACTTCGGCGTAGTCCCCTGCACCATCATGAGCATGATGAGCAATAACCTGCTTCCCGCCGCGTGCGAAGTCGACGTCTGCGGAACGCTGAGCATGCACGCCCTCGCGCTGGCATCGGAAACGCCCAGTGCGTTGCTCGACTGGAACAACAATTACGGCGACGATCCCAACAAGGCCGTCTGCTTCCATTGCAGCAACCTGCCCAAGCATTTCTTCCAGGACGTGCGCATGGATTTCCAGGAGATCATCGCCGGAACCGTCGGCAAGGAGAACACGTTCGGCACCGTCGTGGGTCGCGTGAAGCCCGGTGCGATGAGCTTTGCGCGCTTTTCGACCGACGACATTGCTGGAGTCATTCGCGGGTACGTAGGCGAAGGCTCGTTCACGAGTGACGCGCTGAACACGTTTGGTGGCGTGGGCGTGGTGCAGATTGCCGACCTGCAGAAGTTGCTGCATTACATCTGCGAGAACGGCTTCGAGCATCACGTCGCGGCAAACTTCTCAACCACGGCCGCCGCGGTCCATGAAGCGTCGGTCCGCTACTTGGGATGGCAGATGCACTGGCACGGGAACGCTTAGTCCGCGCCGCCGTCCCGGCGGCGGTCCGGCGGGGGCGTCCCCTCCGCCGATCCAAGAACGCGGTAACCCAGAGCAATCGCCGTTCGGCAAAGTGCTGCCCACGCTCATTCCGATTGCTCGTGGCTAACCCCGCCATCGCAGGAAATCAGCGGAGAACTTCTACCGTGAATCCTCCCGGCGCCTGAAAGTAGAACGTCCAGGAATCATGAAGGCGTGCCGGCTTGGGGACCTGGTATCCATCATCACGCAAACGCTGGTTGATCGGATTGACCTGTTCCTCACTGTCCTGGATGAACCCGATATGGAATCCCGCGGGATACCTCGCCTCCGCTCCCTGGCCATTGCGAAACAGCGCTAACAGCATGCCGTTGTCGTCCGACATGAAACTCATGCCTGCGCGCGGCTCCATGCCGTGAAAGCCTCTCAAACCAAAATACTTCT
>DATDGW010000604.1:0-24645 GCA_036521895.1 Candidatus Sulfotelmatobacter sp.
CTCATTGTGGCGCGCCCGGTCGGGAAGGGTTGGGAGACCACCCCTGCTCGATAGTGCGAACGGGCCTACGCCAGTGATTTGGAGCCAGCCTCCGGGGCAATATCGCGGTGTTTCCGGTGAAAAGACGATTCGAGCCGCTCATCCAGTAATCGTCTTCGCCGGCTACGAGAGTTGGGCAATTCTCTATGTTTGGCGCGGGAGCGGCAAACGAGTGCAGCTCGCGGACTGAATTGTGATGAATGGGTGCGACTAGGAGGACGCGATTCCTCGATGCCGGTACCCAATGGGAAGAGTACAATCCGCGCGTAGGTTCGGCCGAAGAACGTGGAGTAAGACGTCATGAAATACATGTCTAGATGCATCGGTGTTCTTCCGCTGCTTCTCCTAACGATGATTCCGGTGAAGGCTCAATCGTATGGTTCTGAACTCAATCTAGGCGTGGATGCCTACCGCAACTCCCGTTATGAAGCGGCGACCCAGCACTTCCGTAAGGCAACCGAACTCGATCCCAACCAACCGGTTGCCCATTTGTAGTTGGCTACGGCTTATGCAAACCAGTACCTCCCCGGTGTAGACACTCCGGACAACCTTCTCGTTGCAGAGCAAGCCATCGAACAGTACCATCGTGTGCTTGACTTGGGCCCTACTGGGAGCTCCGAGTTTGGCAGTGTGCAGGGCATCGCCTACCTGTACCTCAACATGAAGAGGTTCGACGACTCAAAGAAGTACTATGGCATGGCTTCTCACATGGAACCGTACGATCCTGAGCCCTACTACTCAGTCGGCGTGACCGATTGGACCATCAGCTATCAGGTACGCACCGAGGCACGCGCGCGGTTGAGGATGCGGTCCGATGAATATCTAAACCATCGGGACCCCGATCAGAAGAAGGCTTGCGACAACTTGAGAAGTAAGAACTCTGCCGCGATCGTGAGGGAATCAGGAGTCTCAGAAAAGCGATCGAACTTCGCCCCGATTACGACGACGCCATGGCTTACGTGAATCTGATGTATCGCGAGAAGGCAGATGTGGAATGTGAAGATCTGGTCGCGCGCGAACAAGATCTGAAAACCGCCGAAGAATGGGTGGATAAGACTCTGGCTGCCAAGAAGGGGAAGGCCGGAAAGAGTGCCGCGCCTACGGTACCCAATCCCCAATAAAGATATTCGTCTCGTGCGCTGCCTTGGCGTTGCGGTTCGAGGCCCACACCAGTTTCTTGCCGTCCGGCGAAAACATGGGGAAGCCGTCAAAGCCGTCGCTGTAAGTGACGCGCTCCAGGCCTGTGGCGTCCGGATTGATCAGCCACAATTCAAAATTCCCCATGCCGCCCGTGGCCTGCGTCTCCGGATCGTAATTCGACGAAAAGATGATCCGCTTTCCATCCGCCGTATATGCCGGACCAAAACTCGCCGCGCCTAGGTGAGTGATCTGCTTCTTGTCGCTGCCGTCAGCCTTCATCGTCCAGATTTCCAGTGAGGTCGGGCGGATCAGATTCTGCGCCAGCAATTCCTTGTAGTCGGAGATTTCCTTCTCCGTCTTCGGATGGTACGCCCGGAACACAATCGTCTTTCGGTCGGGGGAGAACGTTGGCCCGCCGTCGTAGCCAAGTTCGTGCGTGAGTTGCTTGACGTGCGTGCCGTCTGCGTCCATCGAATAAATGTCTAGATCGCCGTTGCGCATCGAAGTGAACACAATCTTCTTGCCGTCGAGCGAAATCGTGGCCTCGGCATCGTAGCCCGGCGTGTTGGTCAGTGGCTTCAGGTTCGATCCATCCAGATTCGCCGTGAAGATGTCGTACCCCGAATACACCGCCCACACATAGCCCTTCGAAAAGTCAGGCCGGGGTGGGCACTCCGGGCTCGCCAAGTGCGTCGACGCGTAGAGAACCCTCTTGCCATTGGGATAGAAAAAGCTGCAAGTGGTGCGCCCCTTGCCGGTCGAGACCATGTGCTGGTCGCTGCCGTCAATGTTCATCTCGAAAATCTGGTCGCACTTTACGTCGCCATGCGACGACTGAAAGATCAGGTTCTTGCCATCGGCAGAAAAATAGGCCTCGGCATTCTGCCCCCCGAACGTCAATTGGTGCACATTGCGTAGATGCATCTCCTGCGGCGTGGCCATGTCGGGAGGATTCGAGCTTTGCGCAGAAACCGAAGTCAGTCCGCCAACTCCTGCAGCAATCGATAGAAAGAATGCAGTCATTCTCGTCATTGGGGATGTTCGCTAGTGTAGCAAGGCATTCGGATCTTAACCACAGAGGACCCGGAGCGGAAACCGAGACAAGACGAGACGGTGATCGGGTTCTGGTCCTTTGTGTCCTCCATGTTCTCTGTGGTTATTGCATCCTGCAGCGTAGAATAGCCGCGCCATTCCGGGGAGGTTTTGTGAAATCACTTTTTGCCATCCTGCTCGCCGCGTTTCTAGTCGCCGCAATAGCGCCGCCCATCGCCCGCCCAACAGTTTCAGCGTCCCCCAAAGCCACCGCCGAAATGCTGAAGCAACTCGAAGCCGAATTCATGAAAGCCGCTGCCGACAAAGGTTCCCAAGGATACATGTCATACTACGCCGACGACTCCGTCGAAGTCCCCAACGGCGCGTCCTTGATCGAGGGCAAGGCAGAGATCGCCAAAGGCATGGGCTTCCTCGACAACAAAAACAACCGCCTCCTCTGGGTACCAGTCGGCGCCGACATCTCCTCTTCCGGCGACCTCGGCTACACTTACGGCAACTACGAATTCCACACGATAGACAAAGACGGCAAGCCAGTCGTGCAATACGGCAAGTACACCAGCATCTGGAAGCTACAGAAAGATGGAAGCTGGAAGGTCGTCCTCGACATGGGGAACTCCAGCCCCGAACCGAAGTAGCCGCTACTTACGGAAGTGGTTCTTGATCGCCTGGGCCTGCGTGCGAGTCACCACCGCCGACAGCGCCGCCGGATCCGCCTGCTTCACCGCCTGCACGCTGCCAAAATGTTCCAGCAGCCGGCGCGTGGTGCTCGCACCGACGCCCGGAATCTCCAGCAGTTCGGTGGACCGGTCGCGCATCTGCCGCCGCTTGCGATGGAACGTTACAGCAAAACGGTGTGCCTCATCGCGAATGAGTTGAATCAGATGCAGCACCGGCGAGTGATGGTCGAGCGCCACCGGATCTTTCTCCTGCCCGTAGACGAACAGAATCTCCTCACGCTTGGCGATGGCGGCCAGCGGCTGGTTGATAATCTCCAGAGAGTCGAGCGCTTCGGCCGCAGCGTGTAGTTGCCCCAGGCCACCGTCGGTCAACACCAAGCTCGGCATCGGCTTCTTTTCTTCCTGGAGGCGCTTGTACCGCCGCCCCACCACCTCGCGCATCGAAGCGAAATCGTCTACGCCCTCCACCGTTCGAATGATGAACTTGCGATAGTCCGACTTCTTCATCTTCCCGTCTTCCCACACCACCATCGACGCAACGGTTTCCGCGCCCTGTATGTGAGAAATGTCGAAGCACTCGATCCGCTTCGGCAGTTCCGGCAGGCTGAGGACGTCCTGCAACTCCTCCTGAATCTTCTTTGCATTGGGTTTGAGCACGCGAAATCGCTGATCGTACGACTGCTTCGCATTGTTCCCCGCCAGGTCGATCAGCGACCGCTTGTCCCCCCGCTGGGGCACAAGAATATGCACCCGTGCAGTGCGGGCACCTTGGGTGGCGCCCTGCTCCGAGAGCAAGTCCTCAAGAGCCTCGCGGTCCTCAAAATCCAGGGGAACATACAAATTCCGCGGCAGGTAAGGCTGCCCAATGTAAAGCTGCTTCAGCAGCGCCGAGAAGAATTCCCCCGGATGAAACTCCGTCCCCATTGCGTTGTCATCCTGAGGCCCGCGCACTTTGCAGACCGAAGGATCTATGGACTGGCCGGCGTCCTCGATGCCGCTGCCCGGTTGCAAAGCACCTTCGCCCGGCTCAGGGCGACTGGGGAGTGATGCGGCGTCGGCGTCTGGAAACTCCGGCAGCTCCTCCCAGAAAAACTCCCGCCGATCCACCATCTTCCCGCCGCGCATGTGAAACAGATTCACCGCCAGCATGCCATTCTCGTAGTGATATCCAAAAACATCGGCATCGTCGCCTTCCGCTGCCGCGATGCGCTGCCGCTCCTGAAGTTGCTCGACAGTAGAAATCAGATCGCGATACCGCGCCGCCCGCTCGTACTCCTGCTCCGCCGCGGCCTGCTCCATGCGCGCGTGCAGCGACCGGCTCAAGTCCGTCGGCCGCCCTTCCAGAAACAGCTTTACGTCGCGCACCGCCTCCTGATAAACCTCCGGCGTGGTCAACTCCTGCACGCATGGCCCGAGGCAGCGCTTGATGTAGTACTGCAAACACGGGCGCGGATGAAACCGCGTCAGGTCCACTTTGCACGAAGGAATCAGAAAATTACGGTGGATCAGATCGACAATCCGGTACGCCAGATTGGCGGGGAAGTACGGCCCGTAATACGCGCTCCCATCCCTGCGCAGCCGCCGGGTGACATACACTCGCGGCCAGCGCTCGCCCAGCGTCAACTTCACATAAGGATAAGTCTTGTCATCCCGCAGCAGGATGTTGAACCGCGGCTTGCGCTGCTTGATCAGATTATTCTCCAGCGCCAGCGCTTCCTTGTTGTTCGCGACCACGATGTAGTCGACGTCAACCGCCTCTCGCACCAGCGTCCCCGTCTTGGCGTCTTCCCAGCGCCCTTCATGAAAGTAGCTGGCCACGCGGCTGCGCAGGTTCTTCGCCTTCCCCACATAAATCACATCGCCTTCGGCGTTCTTGTACAGATACACGCCGGGCTCGGTGGGAATGGTGCGGATTTTCTGCAGAAGATCCATCAGCGGGACAGTCTCTGTATTTTATGTTCTCACACCACTCGAATGGCGAACGCGTGGCGTAAACGCGAGTTCCCAACCGCAGATCGCAAAGCGATACTGCGGTAGCCACTAGCGCCGGCGTCTCGCCGGCTGTCGCGGGAGCGTTCCACCCGCGCACCGTTCTCGAACGGAAAAACTAGCAATCTTGGATCACCGAAAGCAGTGGCGGCGGGGCGCCGCCACGACAGCTGCCGGGACGGCCGCCCCACTAGCGTCCGACCTCATCGCGCAAAGGGCTTTCGCCAGTAATATGCCGCCATCCTCAACTTGAGCCCGACCATATAAAATTTCCACTCCATGTGTGCCCTTTGCGTTCCCTTGCCCCTGGTAAGGCGGTCCGACCCCTGCATTAAATTTCCGCAAACCGTTGAAAACGTATATACTTACCCCGAACGTTCCGGGCCCAGAAAACTGGCATCTGCCGTGCACAAGCAGAGGCGGAACTTGTAAGCGATATCGAGTCACTCCCAGGGCCTCAAAGATTTAGAAGTTCGGCGCACGGGGCAACCCGGAAAGCGCCACAAGATATGTACAAGATTGAAACCAAGGAGCCTTACCCTATGAATCGCACTTCGTTAGTGATTTGCCTGGCAGCCAGCATGGTGGCCACCGTAGGTTGCGCCAGCAAGAACTACGTCAAACAGCAGACCACCCCGCTCATCAACAAGACCAACGAACTCGACGATCTGACCGCGAAGAACACCAAGGACATTAAAGACGTCGACGCGCGCGCCCAGGCAGGCATCGCCGCCGTCAACGCTAAAACCGACCAGGTTGAGCAGAAGGCGCAGACCGCCGGACAGACCGCAGCCTCGGCCCAGCAGATGGCCGATGCCGCCAACGGCCGCGTGGGCGTGCTGACCAACACCGTCGCCAACCTCGACAACTATCACGCCGTCGCCGAGACCTCCGTGAAGTTCGGCTTCAACAAAGACAACCTGACGCCGGCGGCCACGCAAGCGCTCGATCAGCTCGCGGCCAGCTTTGCCTCGACCAAGGGCTACATCATCGCGCTCGAAGGTGGCACCGACTCCGTTGGCCCGGCCGACTATAACTACGACCTCAGCCAGCGCCGCGCCAACTCGGTCATCCAGTACTTGGCGACCAAGTACAACGTGCCCGCGCACAAGATCTACGTGATCGGGCTCGGCAAGGACAAGCCCGTGGAGTCGAACAAGACCTCTACCGGTCGCGCCGACAACCGTCGCGTCGATGTGCGCCTCATGACCAACACCGTGGGCGATAGCACCAAGCCGGCGCCGAGCACGGGCCAGAACAATCCGTCGTCGATGTAAGACGACAAAAAGTTTACCCTCCTCCCCGGAGGACTTCGCCAACCAGGCCGCTCAATGCCTCCCCCTGAGCGGCCTGCTTTTTTTCTGCACTGTTTCGCTTGGCCTTTCGCCATTGGCTCAGTAGGATTGCAAGCCATGACCTCTCTCTCCCGCCGGTCGTTTCTTGCGATGTCAGCTGCATTGCCGTTCGCTCTCCGCGGCCTCGCCTCGGGTGCAACCACACCGATTCCCGTCGGCCTCGAACTCTACTCCGTCCGCGACGCCCTCAAGCAGGATCGCGAAAGCACCCTGCGTGCGATCGCTCAAATGGGATATCAGGCCGTCGAGTTCTACGCACCATACTTCGAATGGACCGAGCCGCAAGCCAAGCAGACACGCCAGTTGCTCGACGACCTCGGCATGCGCTGCTACTCCACTCACAACAACGCGGACTACCTCGACCCGAAAAACATCAACCATGCCCGCGACCTCAACCTGATTCTCGGAACCAAGTACGTTGTCCTGGCCTGGTCCGACCCGAAGTCTGGCGCCGACGGCTGGAAGGCGATTGCCGACAAACTGAATTCCGCCGCCGAAACCCTCGAGCCATCTGGCCTCAAGCCCGGATATCACAACCATCAGGCCGAGTTTACTGGCGCTCCGGGACAGCGTCCCATCGAGATCATCGCCAAAAACACCAAGGCTTCGGTGATGCTGCAGTTAGACGTCGGCACTTGTCTGGAAGCCGGCGCCGATCCGATCGCCTGGATCCGAGCCAACCCGGGACGCATTCGCTCCATCCATTGTAAGGACTGGTCTCCCGATCCCGGCGTCGGCTACAAAACCTTGTTCGGGGAAGGGAAGGCGGATTGGAAGGGAATCTTCCAGGCCGCCGAGAGTGTGGGAGGAGTCGAGTATTACCTCGTCGAACAAGAGGGAAGCCGCTACCCGGAACTCGAAACCGCGCGCAAGTGCCTGCAGTCCTTCCGCGCGACCCATGCTCAGTGATCACGCAACGCGGTAAAATAGTTTCTATGCGCAGTTGGCTGTTGGTCGCAATGCTCACAAGCAGCGTCGTTGTATGGGCGCAGAACTCCACTCCTTCGAATTCTGCGCCGTCGAATGCGCAGACGCCGGACTCCGCATCGTCGCCCGCTTCCAAACCGCCCGCCCCGCACAATCCCACGCTCGCCCCCCCGCGCTCCGACCGCATCAGTGCCAACGACATCGAAGACGGTGAGAGTTCCAGCAAAGATACTCCGATCGACCTCAGCCCTCCGCCCGACGACGAAAAGGCTCACCCCGTGAGTTCCGATATTCTGATGGACGTGGAAGGTGCCCCCGGCAGCGCCGGCGTCAGCGAGTTCCATCCCTGGAATCCTCACAAGGCTGCCAAAGATATTGAGGTGGGAGACTACTACTTCAAGGAGCGCAAGAACTACCGCGCCGCCGCCGACCGCTACCGCGAAGCGTTGCTCTACAAACCGAATGACGCGGTCGCTACGTTCCGCCTGGCCGTTTGCCTGGAGAAAATGGATCAGCCCGACGACGCCCGCAAGGAATACGAAAATTATTTGACACTCCTGCCCCACGGACCGCAGTCGGAAGAAGCCCAGAAAGCCATCCAGCGGCTGAAGGGTGTTGCCGCTGACGCGAAGCCCAAGCGGTAAAATCCCGGAGTCGATTTGAAACTGTGGCTGCCGTCGCGCCCGCACCTACTCGCGAGCCTGGCCTCCTTCATCTCGGGGGTTTCCTGACTTTCGGCCTTTCCCTGTGACGCTCCTTGTCTCCATTTCCCACTCGGCTCTGTTTGCCCTTGCCCAAAATCAGATTGGATGGCCACTTCGGCCCTGACTGAACAAGGCCCTTCGATCGCGCCGCCGAATCGAGGATCCCGTCGAACGCGTCCATGCACGCATGGATCGTCTGGGTGCGCAGCACTCCTTCGAATCCGCCGCGGATAATCAGCATGGCCGTGCCGTGCATCAGGCACCAAACGGCGAGCATCACCCGCGTTTGCTGCCGGGGATCTCCTCCCATGCGTTTCGCGACGCGCTCGCGCATCAGATTGAACGAGGGCCAGGGCTCGTGCAGGGAAGGAGGGCGGGCCACCCCGTCAAACAAAACTTCGTAGGCGTGACTATGTTCTAAGGCGAATTCCAGGTGCGCATGGAAGGCCTCCCGCAGGGTGCGGGTGCGGCTCAAGGCCGCAAACAATTCGCGGCGCGTCTGCAGGCGCAGGGCGCGCAGAATGTCGTCGCGGTCCCGGTAGCGTTCATACACCGTGGGCGTGGTGGTGCCGGCCGCCTTTGCCACGGCGCGCATGGTGAGCCCCTTTTCGCCTCCTCGCGCCCACAGTCGCGAGGCCGCGCCGAGAATGCGCTGTTCCAAATCAGGGTTGGGATGCCGGGGCACTTCGCCTCCAGAACTGGAAAATAATTACTTGAACTGCGTATAACTAACGCCGTATACTATATGTACTGTAGCGAACTGATGACCTCGCAGGGTGGGTCCCTGCCGAACCGCGAAAGGCAGTCCTCCCATGCGGTTCGCTGGACCCACTCGTGCGCTACCCCGCAAGTTCGTTGAGGAGTTGTCGATGCCATCCGGAACCAGGAGACAAATTGATATTGGCCGCCTTCGCGCGGAGCTGGCTGCCGCGGCCGTGGAACTGTTGAGCGCGCATTGCGCCGCCGACCGTGTTCGTCTCCAGTATTCCCCGCAGGACATCGTTGCTTTTGGCGAGCGCCGCGCTCTAGAGCGCGCCGTCGCCTCCTCTGCGGCCCTGCACCGCTTCTTTTCCCAAATCCAGACCGAGATCAACCAGGCAGAAGACGCGAACCAGTAACGCAAACTCCCGCCTCAACTCTCTTCATTCTCTCCAATCGGACCTCGGTAGTCACGCGCGGAACGAGACCTACTTCTCCACGCGGATGAATTCGCCCGTGGAAGCGTTCACCGCCACCGTCAGCTTCGCACCCTCACGCTGGGCGCCATAGATGACGTGCCACGTCAACTCATTCGTATTGTGATTCCAGTCGCAAACATAGATGACCGGCGTGTCGGGTGCCTTCTCCAGAACCTTGTCGCCGCCGTGTTTCTGCGCCGTGGCAAAAGCCTGGTCTGAGTCGATCTTGAGGAACGCCATGTCGAACACCTGGGTCGAAGAGTTCGATGGACTGTAACTGTCTTCGATCCCCGGATTCACTCCGCGCGCCGGCGCCCCGTCTGCCGCGCTGCCCGACCATGTATAGGATTTTTCCGAGCGCGCCGCCGCCGAAGCGAAGCTGCACCGCCACACCGCCCACTTACCGTCCTGACCCTTGCCGTCGCTGGTCGCCGTGGACTCAATGCGATATGGCTTCGCATCCTGATTCCAGCCGCGCGCCGCCACATAAAGCTTCTGGAACGCGGACCGTGCGGTGATCAACTCCGGGCCTTTGACCTCAGGCTTCGCCTCTTCCGCAGGTTTCGAATCCGATGAGCATGCGCTGAGCAGTGCGAGCAATCCAATGGCGAATGCGGCAAGCAATGCGCCCGAGTGGCGCCCGGCGGTCCGGCGATTCTGATTTCGAAGTCCCAACATCTGCTCTGCTGTTGCAGGGCACTCCATGGGGGCAAGCCTGGCCGTCTTCATGACTTCCTTCCTGTGATAACTTTGGATGAGTTTTTGTGGTCGCAACATTTTAACTGAAAGATCGAAAAAGGTAAGTAACCGCCGTGGACCCTCGTCTTCAACGATTGCAAAAGGAAATCGCCTCGGTGGTCGCCGGACTCACGCCTGAACAACTGGCCGCGCATCCTCCCGGTAAGTGGCGCGTCGCCGAGCTCCTCGAGCATCTCTACTTAACCTACACGGGAACCATCAAGGGATTTCAGCGCGTGGCCGAAGCCGGAAAGCCGCCGGCCACGACCCAATCCTGGACGCAGCGTGGGCGCACATTCGTGGTCGTGGGGTTGGGATATCTCCCCTCGGGCAGGGAAGCACCGCCAATCGCCCGTCCACGCGGATTGCCGGCCGAAAAAGTACTGGCCGAAATCGGACCCAAGATCGCCGAAATGGACGACATCATGGCGCAGTGTGAGAAAAATCTGGGCGCCCGCCGCAAGCTACTCGACCATCCCACCCTAGGCCCCTTGACGCCCGGACAATGGAGAAAGTTCCACCTGGTCCACGGCCTCCACCACCTAAAACAAATCCGCCACATGAAAAAGGGCATAGCTGAGTAGCGCCGAAAAAGTAGCGTCGGCGTCCCGCCAGCGCACCCAAAACAAAATCGAGCGCCGGAGCCTTACACTCCGACGCTCGAAAATCCTGCCGTTACTCCCCTACTCGCGAACCGAAGCCGGCGCCCCAGCCTTGCGCGCCTCTTCCTGTAGATCCTCAAGCTTCTGCTTCGCGTCATCCACCGCCTTCTGCTTGTCGGCAATCTGCTGCTTGTACTGTGTGTCCTGTTTGTCCCAATCGGCGGAGTTGCGCATGCGGTTGCCCACATCCGCATACATCGCCGCGGCGCGAATCTGGTATTCGCGCTGTAGCACGTCCAACTCACGCGTCAGCAAATCAATCTGATCCTTCTGCGCTGTGATCTTGTCGGCCCACTGCTTGTCGGCAGCTGCCTTGTTCGCGTCGTCCTCAGCCGGTGTCGTGGGGGCCCCCGACGGAGCTTTCTCTGGGGTCGCAGCCTTGTTACTGTCGCTGCTGGGCTTGGCCTCTGCCGGAGCCGTGCTGTCCGTCGCTGTCGCTGCGTTGGCGGTGGTGGTCGCGGTCGTCTGGCCTACCACCGAGAGCTTGTCTTCCCGCGGCAGGTTATCGTTGTCGTACACCTTCGGCTTCGACGTGCCGCCCGGATCTTTGCGAACCTGCCGCGCATAGTCACCCAGTGACGGGCCCGGAGAAGTAGTCTGCGAGGTCGACGGAGTCTGGTTCTGGGCGCCGGCTGGAAGGCCAGTCAAGCCGAGAAGTAGCACGAGTCCCATTCCACTGCACGCGATGTGTTTCATGATTCCCACCTTTTCTCCTACGCGAAGTCTCTCTTGCCGGGCCGGCCCAGCAATTCAGGCCACCCCTTCCTGTCGATCCGAACTCAATCCGCCGAGCTGCTCGCGGCCACTCCCTGCGCCGCCCGCTTGGTGGTCAAAAATCCTCCAATGCTCCGATCCAGTTGCGCAGCCTCGTGCGCAATATCGTTCGCCAGCTGCAGCGACTGTTCTGCATCCCGGCTGTTGGCCAGCTGCTGCGCGAAGCCGGAAATCGTCGTCAAGGAAGTTCGCAAGTGCAGCGCCATCTCGGCCGAGACCTCGCCATGCAATTCCTGCTGGCGACGAATCTGTTCCAGTTCGCTCAGGTCGTTGATCAGGCATGTCACGCCGAGCAGTCCGCCCTCCGCCCCGGGCACCGGAGACACCGTGACCGCGATGAATCGTTTTTCGCCCCCGGGCGTCGCGTACTCCGCTTCAACTTCCCGCCGCTTACTGTCTTCGCGCAGCACCGAGCTGACTTCGTCCGCCAGGCAGATCGGCTCGGCACAGCTTTCCTCCGCCACGCTGCTCGCCGTCCGCCACTTCGCCGGACTCACCACCGCGTCGCGGAAAATGTCTTCCGCGCCCATTCCTGTGGTTGACGCAAAACCCAGAATCGCCTTGGCCGCCGGATTCGCCGTCCTCACCAGCCCGTTCGTTCCGAACACCAGCACGCCGCACGAAAGATTCGCCAGCACCGCGTGGCTGAAGTTCTCGCTGATCCGCGCCCGCTTCTGCTCCGCCTTCGATTGCACCTGCAGTTCGTGCTTCTGCTGCTTCAGTTGCTGGATCACCGTGTTGTACAGGTGCAGCGGCAGCATCTCTAGCGAAGGCGTAGGCTCGGCAGAAAAATCACTCTCCTCCGCAATGGTTTTCCGCAGCGCGCGGATGCAGAACAAGCCCATCAGGAACGCGAACGTCGCGCACACCAACACCACAATCGCGCGCAGCACAACCGGGTTGGCCAGAATCCTCACCAGAGCCCTCCGTACCAGTGCAGAACCTGGTTGCCGAAAAAGAATGCGAGCAACGCCATGCTTCCCAGAAAAACGCCAAACGGCATCTGATAATTGCGGTAGACCACCTGCGCCGACTGCCATCCCCGGCGGCGCGCCGCTTGCGCATTCGCCAGTCGTTTCATAAAGCGGTGCGTGCGCTTCAGCCACACGACAAAAACCGTGGTTAACCCAAAGATCGATCCCACCAGCGACGCCGTAAACACCGTAAAGATCGTCAGCTTCATTCCCAGAAACGCGCCCACCATGGCCATGAGTTTCACGTCGCCAAAACCCATGCCTTCCGTGCCGCGCCAGCGCAAATAAATCGCTCCTGCTCCGTAAATGAACGATGCGCCCAGCGCAGCCCCCAGCAGGGAATCGAGCAGTGACAGCAACCGCGCCGAAATATCGCCGCTGAACGGCAGACTCATCATCCCCGGCAAAAACTGCGAAGCCAGATCATTCATCGGCACCACCAGGCTGAACACCACGCCCAGCGCCAGCCCGGGCAGCGTCATCGCGTCCGGCAGCAGCTTGGTTTCCGCATCCGTGAAAATCAGTCCCAGCAACAGAAACGCGAACACGCAGTATTTCAGCGCTGAAAGCGTCAGCCCGAAATGCCAGTAGCACGCGAGAAACAACAGCGCGGTCAGCAATTCGATCATCCAATACCGCGGCGAAATCCGAATCTTGCAGTTCCGGCAACGCCCACCCAGAATCATCCAGCTCAACACCGGAATGTTGTCGTAGAAGGCGATCGGCTGCTTGCACTTCGGGCACGCTGACCGCGGCGTCACTACCGATAGCCCCAGCGGCAGCCGATAGATACACACGTTCAGAAAGCTGCCGAGGGCCAGCCCAAACAGAAAAACCGACGATGCCAGGAACGGATCCACGTGGTCTCTGAATATCTCCCAGGCGCCACTCGCACGTTCGCGAGCGAGCGTCTGCTGAAGAACGCTGAGTTTCTCAGTTCTTGGTTGGATTATAAGTCGATCACGTAGCGAGGACTAAGGTACTGAAGTCACTGGCCGAACGGCCAAGGGTCAGTAAGACATTGACCACTGGTGGGTTACGGCCTCAAGGCGGGAAATGACAGCAGGTTCCTTGGGGTCGAGATCCCAAGCGCGATTGCAATCGTCAGATTGACTCGACTCAAAGAAGACCTGTCATCCTGAGGCCCACGCCCTTTTGCGGCCCGAAGGGACTATGCAGTCGCCGGTCAGTGCCAATGCCGCCGGGGGGAATGATGGCCCTTCGCGCACGATGGCAATTTGCGAGGAACGGCTAGCCCCCCGGAGCGCGCCACCCGCGCCCTTGAGCCATAATTCGCTTCGCGAAGCCCAGCCTACTTCGCCTGAGGTTCTTCGATACACGTGACCAGATTCGTGATCCTCTGCTGCACCTGACCCTCGTGACCGAGACCGATGCTCGTCGAGAACAGCGGTCCCCACACGGGCATATTCTGGCCGCGTGGGATGGTGTCGTGGCCTGACCCTTGATCACTGCCGCCACGAGCGCTGCCGGATACTTTCCACCCACCGCTGTTCTTTGGCAGAACTGTCAGGTCGGCCGGCGGAGTCTTCATCGCCGACGCTGCCGGACCGTTGCCCTTGCCGTCTTTTCCATGGCAAACGGCGCAGTAGCTGTTAAACGCCTCTTTGCCCGAGTTCGATGGGGCGTTAGTGATCGGAACATGCTTCACGGTGGGAGCAGTCTGCGCCGGGGCCGCCTGGGCCACAGCAAAGGTTGAGATCACCACCAGAATGACGGCAAGACCGATGAATTTGGTTACCCGCATTTCGTCTCTCCTCGGGCCTACGTGGCCCAAAACGCCACAACAGAGAAGTCTAGGCGTGGGGCGGAGCGGGGAATGTGACTAGGATCACACGCAGTTGTGACCCCTGAGTCCGGGATTTGGCGAGAGTGAAACGGCGACGTTACGTCAACTGAGCTTCTGTAAACGTGTAGGCAACATCGAGTTCAAGTGACGTGCTGCCTGCAAGCCTAGCGTACAATCCACGCATGCGGCTGTTTCCGCGACGACTCGCCATCAACCTCCTCGGCTCGTCGACGACTCATTCTGAGCACTCCCCCATTCCGATCAGCCGTTGTATACAAAGACAACTCTTCGTCTGGATCAATACATCCCCGCGACAAAGAGTAAGTCCCGCTTTCCTTCGTCCGAATGCACCTCTCCGCCAGGAGCTGAGTCAATGGAAGCACGCGCGAACCGCCGGAGAAACCATTGCACGCCACACCATGCTAGCGAACTCGAGTCCCAAACTCAGGTTCAGCTCGACTCTGAGAAGGCCAGTTGGCAGTGGGACATCAAGACCGACGTAACGACCTGGTCCGAACAGCTCTACCACATCGCCGGTCGTGATCCGGAAACAACTTTGCCTTCCTTCAAAGAACATTCCTGCTTCTACACTTCCGACAGCTGGCACCGACTCATCGGCGCTACATTGCGGGTTCTACGAACGGGACAACCTTACGAACTCGAATTGCAAATGCGCCGGCCCGACGGTACCCGAAGACGAGTGATGGGTAACGGAGAGGCAGTGCGCGATGCCAAAGGCGATATTCTCCGGCTCTGTGGCACCGTGGAAGACATCACCGAGCGCAATTGGCAGGTCATTGGGGCTGATGAACCGGAAAGCCGAACGATCGACGATTACAGTACGTGTGCCCGATTAATCCAGGCGCAGGACGAGGAAAATGCCGGCATTGCCAGGGAATTGCGGGATCACATTTGTCAGAAGTTATGTCTCGTCGCGGTCGAAATCCAGGGATTGGCCCTGGAGTCGACCCAACAGGCCCAGCTACGCCTCGAAGAACTCTGGCGGAATACGGCAGAAACCGTCGACGACATCATCCGAGTTTCGCAAGACCTCTATCCCGCCAACCTTGATGTGTTAGGGCTTCCTCTCGCTATCCGAGGGCTATGTCGGGAATTCGCCAGTCGCCATGCGATCGCAGTCGAGTGCAGCTGCACGGACGTCGTCCCGGAGAAAATCGGCAAAGATCTCGCGCGCACCTTCTTCCGCGTTCTGCGAGACGCGCTCGGCAACGTTGCCAAACCCGGTCACGCTATCCACGTCAGCGTCGAACTGATCGCTAGCGCGAGGGAACTGATGCTCCGGGTATCAGACGATGGCGTAGGCTTGCATCCCGGGCAGACCAAGGTTACAACCAGCTTCGCTCTCATCCGCATGAAGGAAAGACTGCGTTCAATCGGCGGAGTACTCGAGGTTTGGTCCGTGCCGACCCGAGGAACCCGAATCGAAGGTCGAGCTCCATTGCGGGAATCACTCCAATAGTTAGAGCGATCTGTCGCCAACTGTTCACTCCCAGTCTCTCCATAGCCGGCCCAACTGTAACTTCTGACAGGTCTAGCGGCGGCCCGAGCACCGTAGGCTGAGTTCTGGACCTCAAACGTAGGTAATCAAGTTTGTTCGGGAAACCTACGGTTTTGGAGGAACGATTGGATGGGGAAACCACTCATACATACGGCCCTATTCTTCGGGTTCCTGTGCGCGCCGGGCTTCGCGCAGACGGGGGAAACCTTTGGAGAGGCTCAGTTCACGCTTCTACAGTTGAGCCATTACGCCGTGCGTTGGAACGCCGGGTTGCCTGGCATCTTCGAGGGCGCAGGGACGAACGCCGACGAACCTGGGACCCTCAGACAGGAGGAAGGTTGCAGCAGTGCAAGATCGATGCTGCTGGACTTTGTAGATCGAGGTAGCCGAGACGAACAGCATTTTCATAAGGTGCCGGTTTGGCGATTGCCGGACAGCCAGGCATTCTTTTTCGTCTCGGGTATGGCGATCGATGCGGATGGCGCTCCGAATGCCTACAATTCCGACGATACGGGGCTTGATGAACTGGCAAATGCTGGAGTGCCAGCCCGTTGGAATGGCATCATTACTGATCGACATGGCAATCCGTTGATTCAGCAAGAGAACGATCCTTTCCCCGGTTACTACATCTCCTGCACCTCGCTGTCAGACGAAAGCAAGAAGTTCACTGACCCAACTGCCTACGTGAACGCATCAAGAATTCCTTATGTAGTGTTGCCGCAAGACGTAGCGGAACGCGCAGGCGCGCGGTTGGGAGATTTCGCAGTCGTCATGAACCTTCGGAACGGCAAATCGTCCTTCGCTATCTATGCCGACATTGGGACCTTAGGGGAAGGCTCTGTCGCGCTGGCCGATGCCCTGGGCGTCTCGTCCGATGCACGCCACGGCGGTCAGTCTGACGGAATTCTGTATCTCTTATTTCCCGATTCCGGCAATCGGCGCCCACGGACCATCGGTGAGATCCAGAGCGAGGGAGAAAAGCTGTTGCACCACTGGGGCGGAATGACGAGATTATCTTCCTGCGCAGAAAGCGACGATCCTGACGGCAACGGAGAATTCTAGGCGTGCCCCAATGCACTGGATCGGATCCTGCTGAAATCCGCCTAAGCATTCAGAACCCCGTCGATCGGTCAACCCGCGCCACGGCCATGTTACCCAATGGAATCGATGTCCGCTCAATAGGCGGCCGCAACGCCTTCCTTTTTTTGCCGACCAATCGCGAAGAACTTCATTCCTTTCCCGGTGAATCGGGCGCACCTCACAGGAGTCGTTAAGGCGGCTGTGGCGGGGTCACCTCAACCAGTGCCCGACCTATCAGCGCTTAAGGCTCGATCGAACCTTCGAGTCCGACGATCAGCCTTTCGATAAGCCGGATTCACTCTTCGCGGAGCAATATCAGAGGATCAACCGACAGCGCGCGCTGCGCGGGAATCCACGTTGCTAGCAGCCCTAGCAATGACATGGCCAGGACAACAGCAGCCAGGACTAGCGGATCGCGGGGCGACGCGTGATAAACGATGGAAGCGAGCACCCGGCTCGCCAATATTCCCAAGAGCAATCCGGCCACCGAACCAATGGCCAGCAGTTTGAAAGCGCGTCCCAGCGCTGCCTGTAACACCTCCCTACTCTGGGCGCCGAGCGCGACGCGAATTCCCAATTCCTTCAACCGCTTGCTTACTGAATGTGCGGCCATGCCAAAGATGCCGGTGATAGCCAGCATCGCGCCCATTACGCCCAGCACGCCCAATGACAACGTCGCCAGACGAGAAGGAAGCAGAGCAACGCCGTTCAGTTGTTGGCTCCAAGTTTGAATGAAGAATGGCAGCCCAGCATCCAGGTCGCGCAAGGTGCTCCTCATGGCTGCCGCCAGTTGTTGCGGATCCCGGTCTGAGCGCACCACCAGATAGGTCTCACTCGATTGCCATTGCAGGATGGGCACGAACATGGCCGGCTGTGGGTCTTCGGTGAGATTGTCATATTTTCCAGCTTCCGAAATGCCCACCACTTGAATGCGCTCTCCCTCCTGCGTTTTGTAAAACCTGCCCATTGCATTCTCTACAGAGCCAAAGATCGTGCGCGCAAACTCCTGGTTGATCACGGCCACCCGGGGCGCATCTTTGTCATCGTGCCATGTGAAGGTTCTGCCAGATAACAGCACGGTGCCCGCAGCGCGGAAGTATTCGGGAGATATGCTCAACATCACGGCTACAGAAGCGGCATTCGCCGGCGTGAAATCTGTGGTCTCGTCGGTAAAGACCCTCGAGTCTTTCGTCCCCCCGGACAATGGCGCCCAGTCCACCAATCCCACAGACTGGACACCCGGAATCGCATCCAGAGCGTCGATGATGCGCCTTTGCATTGGGGGTATTCGGTCGCTGCTGTAACCTGCCATACTGAGATCTGTATCCGCCAAGATAACGTTCTGCGGTTCAAAACCGAAGTTGCTGTGCAGCGAGCGCACCAGGCCTCGTACTGCCACCATCGAAGACGTGACCAGCACGCCACAAATGGCAATTTGTCCCGCCAGCAACAGGTCGCGCAGGGTAATCCGCCGTCCAGCCCTGCCGCCTGACCCCACCTTGATGATCTCGTATGGGCTGGTGCGAAGTATCTCCCGCACTGGGACTGCGCCAAATAGGAACCCGCTGGCTAAGGCTAAAAGCAAAGCTACTGCATAAACATTCGCTCCAGGGTTCAGGGGTACATGAAAGGGATATTGGGAAGACGGGCACCATACGCTCAACCCGTGCAACAGCACTATGCTGCCCCATAGTCCGACGGCGCCCCCGATCAGGGAAATCAGCACGGCTTCGGTAAATACTTGGCGCAAGACGCGACTACGGCTCGATCCGAGCGCGAGCCGAAGGGCAACTTGGCGAGAACGGTCAGCGGCACGCGCGGCGAACAGGCTGCCCAGGTTGGCGCATGCGGCCAGCAGAATTAATCCCGAAAGCAGCATCAACCCTGCTAGGAATGCCCGTACGGGACGGCCAAGGGCATCGCCATACAGGCCGGGACGGGCCAAGGAAAAGTTCATCTGGGAATCGTCCTTGGGATAAGTCTTTTCCAGATACGCGCCAATCCTGTTCAGGTCAGCAAGCGCCTGTGCCGGGGTCGTTCCCGCCTTGAGATGTCCCATGGCCAGATGAACCCAGCGCTTCCCACGTGCGTCCAGTCCGTTCCATCCCTCCACCTGCTCCTGGTTGACCAGCGGTACAAACAGATCAGGAGAAAGAAACACGATCGTCCCGTGGAATTCGGGTGGCGCTACGCCGAGAACAGTAAACGGATGCTTGTTCAACTGAACCACCCGGCCCACCACGCTATGATCGCCTTGAAAATGGCTGTGCCAATATGCGTATGGAAGCACGATATACGGGGCGCTGTTAGGACCATGCTCATCGGAGCTGTGGAAGAAACGGCCAAGATACGGCTGAATGCCTAACACGTCGAAGTAGTTCCCGCTTACTTCATAGACCCAGGCGCGGGATGGATTCTCGCCGGTGTCCAACCCTGCCTGATCGATGCTGTAAGCTGCCAGGCCATCGAAACTGTGATTGCGATCGCGCAGATCGAGGTAGTCGGGATAGGACTGCGCCGGGTTGTGATCGCTCCCGTGCTGGATTGCGTAGAGGCTCTGCTCCTGAGGCACATTCAGTGGGTGCAGTATGAGCGCATCCAACACGCCAAAGACTATGGCGTTTGCTCCGATGGCCATGGCCAACGTCAAAACCGCGGTCAGGGTGAAGCCGGGAGACTTGCGCAAGACGCGAATGCTGAAGCGCACGTCCTGCATCAAATTCTCGATTAATGGCAGTCCGCCCTCGGCTCGGTAGTCGTCCTTGATGGCTTCAATGCCGCCAAACTTCAGGATGGCCTGGCGTCGTGCCTCAACGGGCGATAGACCAGCGCGAAGATTTTCAGCCGTTCCAAGAGCGATATGTTCCTCAATCTCCTCCCGGAATCCTTCGTCATGCAACCGTCCTGACGCCGTGTTGAACAGACGAGTGAAGAATCGTCTCAGAGATCTCATGACAAATCCTCTGCTTTGGCTTTGAAAAACCGGCCGATGATCGCAGCCATTTGTTGCCAATCCTGGGTTTCGACTTGGAGTTGCTTGCGTCCCTGGCGTGTCAGCTGATAGAAGCGCGCCCTGCGGTTATTCTCTGAGGCCCCCCACGCGGATTCGATCACACCTTCTTGCTCGAGCTTTAACAGCACGGGATACAGAGTCCCTTGATTCACGGCCAGCAGGTCTCCGCTGATCTGCTCTATGCGTCGCGCGATTCCGTAGCCGTGCAGCGGTCCCAGGACATCGAGAGTCTTGAGCACCATCAACGCCAAGGTGCCTTGCAGAACGTCGGTTTTTGGTTTCATAGAGCGGTCATCTGGGTTTCCAACAGAAAGACTGCCACATGTCCTTTGGGAAAACAACAGGAAAGTTTCGCCAGCAAGCCGAGGTGTGTGCGCCACAGCTCCGTCCGCGTAAACGGACTCAACACCCAGCCTGGTCGTGCCCTTTCCCCCTTTGTTTCTCCCGCTCTTGCACTGTCATTTTTGCCAGTTTCAACTGCTTCGGCGATCGTGCACCCTAGGCGATTAGAAGCAGCATGCTGTAAGTGGCCCTGCACCTACGCATGCCCAAGGAGTAAACAATCATGAAGGTTACTCACCTAGTCGTATTTTGCGCTGTTTTGTTAGTGGGAGTCGACTCGTGGTCCCAGGACTTCTCACGAGCCGAGGTCGCAGCCGATTACTCTTACGCCCGCTTCTACCCGGTCGCTCGCGGCACCCAGAGCCTGAGTCTGAATGGCGGGGGTGGCGCGCTCGTCGTGTACATCAACGAATACTTCGGAATCAAAATGGATCTCCAGGGATATGGCAGCAACACCGTCACCTGGACGAATCCAGCTGGAGGGATTTTCAAGGCGCAAGGCAACCTCTTTACCTACCTCTTCGGTCCCCAGGTGAAAATCCGTGCCCCAAAATTCGAGCCCTTCGTCCACATCCTCCTGGGCGGCGCTCACAGCAACGTGTATGCCAACCTGACCAAAGCTTGCGCGGGTTCATGCACCACTTCGGGATCACCCGCTGGAGATGCCTTTGCCCTGGCGGTCGGTGGGGGCTTCGACATTCCGGTCAATAAGTCTTTTGAGGTTCGGCCGGTTGAGATCGATTACATGATGACGCGCTTCACCAACCAGTTCAACAACTCGTCTCAGAATAACTTCCGGTATTCGGGAGGTGTCAATTTCAGGTTCGGAGGCGGCAAGTAGGCCGCTCATTGGCGCACACGATAAGATGCCGGGGAACTGATTCGGCCCGTCCCAGGCGCCGCTCCGTTCTCCGGTGGCGGAGTGGTCCCTAACCCGAAACACTGCGCCACCTTCCCCGGGGATGCTCCAGGTTGTGGAACCAGTGTCGCGCATCCTTCGATCAATGCGGGTTCAGCGGTACCTTGCGCTGCAACTCGTCGACGAAGTTTTCGAGGAAGATCACGTGGCCCGCGTCCTGTTGGCTTGAGCCCCCGGCGTAGGTGGCGGCAGCGATGCGCTTGCCATCGGGAGCAACGTCATACTGGGCTCCAACCGCGCCGCTCAGCGTCAGAGCTACACTCTGCGGCGACCACGCACGCGGCTTTTCCGCCACGAACGAGTCGCCTTTGGCCGAGTAGCTGGTCACCATAATCCGATCGTCAGGGATATCAAAGAAAAACAGATCCTTACCGTTTCGAGAAAAGATGGGCGACGTTCCGCCGTTGCTCGACACTTGCCAGTGGCCGCCTGTGTCGGGAAACGCGCGCACATAAACCTGGGAACCGCCCGACTCGTTGGAACTGTATGCGAGCCAGCGTCCGTCAGGGGAGAAGCTCGCACCTCGGTTCCCAAAATTCGTGCGTTCGAACATTTCCGGTTTCTCCGCCTTCAATTTCTCTCCTTCGCGTTCCACGGGTACGGTCCAAAGTTCGAACCCTTGTGGCCCAACTTGATAAAAGGCGAGCTGTTTGCCATCGGGCGAGAAGGCAGAGGGGTATTGAAATTCCTTGCTCTCGGTCAGAAGCTCGGGCCGACTGCCCCCATCAGCGCGCGCGAACGAGATACCGCCCGGCGCCTGATAAACAATGTACCGCCCGTCGGGTGTCCACACCGGGTGAGTTCCGTTCTTTTCGCCGGTCAACGGCGACAACGTGTCGCGCCGAATGTCGTAGATCCATATCCCGGATTTCGCGTCGTCGTTCGCCACCGCGAGTCGTTCGCCGTCGGGAGAGAAGTGGGGATTCACGAAAAGACCAGGCTTGTCGAGCAGCGCTTGCGATATACCGTCCGCATTCATCCATTGGATCACCACCCGCGAGGCGTCGATCTCGCGGCTCCTGTACACCAGCATCCCGCTGCGCGAAAAGCTCATCTTGGCCGAGCCAAACATCGCGGAATAAGATACCTGCTGCAATACGGGAATGGGTGAGCCAGCGGTCTCCAGCTTCTCCGGGTCGAAAGGAACCGCGAACATCGTTCCTCGGTTGATATAAGTGAGGTAGCCTCTTCTGCCAGACGCCGCTAGGTAACGTCCGTAAGTTCCCCCGCGCTGCAGGGTTTTCCTGTGGCGGTCGGCTAGCGTCACGACATCAATACGGGCGTCATCAAAACGTATGGTGGAATTTTCGGCGGTGAACAGGATCGCTTTTCCGCCGGGCAGGATCTGCGGCCAGCGATGCGTCCGTTCTTCTCCCTCCAACTCGGTGACCGGGGTGGGACTGCCGCCAGCGGAGGAAACTCGTGAAAGACCACCAGAGACGCGCAAACTGGCGACAATGTTGCCGTCCTCGCCCCAGTCGGCGCCGGTGTAAGAGGATGCCGCGTCGCACAACACGGTCTCGGCGCCGCCCTCCACCGAGATCTTTCTCAGCTTGCCGCCCGCGATAAAACCAATCCACTGCCCATCCGGAGAAAAGAACGGGCTGGTCGCTCCCGCCGTGATCGGTAGTTCGGTCGCGCTTGCTTGCTCCAGGTTGCGAGTGAAAAGGTGGTTCCGGGAAAGGTACGCGATCCGCGTGCCGTCACGCGAAAGGATGATGTCGGAACCGCCCAACGCATTCAAAAAGACATCACGACCCAGGTCCACGTCCAGCCGCACCAGCGGCTTCAATTCTGCCGGCCCCGTGGACCGGTACGCTATCCACGATGCAATTGCCGCGACGAGCGCCAGCACGCCCACCGCAATCCACGGCACCGGCTGCCGGCGTCCGACAGAGGCTGGAGCGGCGCTGACCTCACTGGGCTCTTGCGCGATCCAGTCCAGCTCGGTTTTCAGATCGCGTGCGCTCTGCCAGCGGTTCTCGGGATCCTTCTCTAAACATTTCTTCAGCACTCGATGCAATGCTGGCGGCGCGACCGCGCCAATCGAAGGAGCCGGACGCTCCATGATGGCGGCTATGACCGTGGCTGGGGAAGAGCCGTCAAACGCGCGCTTCCCAGTCAGCATTTCGTAGAACACAAGGCCAAACGAAAAGATGTCGCTGCGCGCATCTACCTCCTGGCCGGTGGCTTGGGACTGCAGTTGCTCGGGCGACATGTAGTACAGCGTGCCCACGATCTCGTTCTTGCCGGTGAGCGCCATGGTCAGTGTGGCGTCGCTCGGCGGATTGTTCCCCTGTCCGATCTTCGCGAGTCCGAAATCGAGCAGCTTGATTCCGGTTTTCGTGACCAGAATATTCGCCGGCTTCAGGTCGCGATGCGTGATGCCCTTCCTGTGCGCTGCGTCCAGCGCATCGCAAATCTGTGCACCATACTTCAGCGCCTGAAAAAGGGGCAATGGTCCCTTCAGAGGCACGCCCTCGATGTACTCCATCACCAGGTAGTTCGGCCCGACATCATGCAGGGTGCACACATTGGAATGGTTTAGGGAGGCGACAGCTTGTGCCTCGCGCTCGAAGCGCTCGGAGAACTGCTCGTTGGAAACCTTGATGGCGACCGTGCGATTCAATCGCGTGTCCCGCGCCTTGTAGACCTCTCCCATGCCGCCCGCGCCGAGCGGCGCAGTGATCTCGTAGGGCCCCAATCGGGTTCCGGGAGCCAAAGGCATAAGTCGAACGCTTGTACCGCGCGGAATCTGGGTAGGGAATCGGGACCGACACCATCACTTCGGCACTATCACCGGGGCGTCTTCCCGAAGCTCCACCCGTTCTCTCCAGCGGGGCGAGGGATCTCGGCCCAAACGCAGTCGACGAAACCGTGCCCTTCTCCGGGACGATCGCCGGTCACGGAAAAACGAACCGCAGCAACTCCCCCTCCAGCACAATCGCCGCAGGCTCCAGCACAGGCAGCGTGCCCTTCCACAAATTCCAATTCAGCGGCACCAGCCGAGTCTGCGCCGCTGGAACTTCCACCCATCCCTCCGCGGTCTCCTCGCGCAGAAAAACAGAAAACGCTGGAGCCGCTGCAGCCTCGCCACGAACTGATTCCGATTTCCACTCAAACAGGCTCGCCGCCAGCTTCTCGGTCAGCGACTCGTGCGGATCGAGGCACAAAATCCACCCGGGAATAGCAGATGTTGAAATGCAGGATCGAACATAGTCCGCCGGAGACGGCCCAGGTCGCGCACCCACAACCTTAGCGCCGTAATCCCGGGCCACCCGCACCGTCGCATCCTCCGAACCATGGTCCACTACCAGAATCTCATCGCAGGCGTACAGTGTTTCCAGTGCGCGCCCAAGCCGCAGAGCATCGTTTTGCGTGAACAGTAGTGCGGTAATGGAAGACATGCCCGATCAGGCCACAGAGGTCGGCCCGCGAAAAAGAGTGTACGCGAACCGCCCGCAGATTGCAGATGGCAGCTCGAAGCTCGAAGCTCGAAGCTCCCTAAGACGCAGCCGTGGGATAGAGCCGGTCGACCTGTCGCGCCGGAGCAGCACCGATCCTCAACTGTCCAATGCCAAGCGCGTTGCAGCGTGCAATCCAGTCCTGCGCCGTCAGCTTGCCCGACATCAACTGTTCCATCACGGAGAACGGATTCAACTCCTCCATCCCCCGTTGTAGATGAAAAATGCCTGGCCCCGAGTGCAGAGTCCAGCCCTGATCGACCAGCGCCAGTCCGAGCCCTGCACCGAATA
>DATDGW010000605.1:0-2846 GCA_036521895.1 Candidatus Sulfotelmatobacter sp.
ACGGCAAGCCCATTGGACGCACTGGTCCTGTCGCCCGGAAAAGAGAAACGCCAGACACAGCAGAAGCCTTAAGTGAGCCGGCCTCTCTTGGAGATGGCCGATGTCATCCGCACCGCTGGACAGCCCTTCATCGACCACAGCCACAGTTGGATTACCTGGCATCATCTGAAGGTGCTGCAGGCCATCGAACGCTGCCGGACCGCCGCGCTCGGTGGACACCGCGATCAGTGCTCCAGTTGCGGATATTCCGCCATCTCGTACAACTCGTGCCGCAATCGTCATTGTCCAAAATGTCAGGGCAATGCCCGTCACCGTTGGCTGCAGGCGCGCCGCCAAGAGTTACTGCCCACTCCCTACGTGCATGTGGTCTTCACCTTGCCGCGAGATCTGGCGCCGCTGGCCCTGCAAAACAAAAAGGTCGTCTATGACTTGCTGTTCCGAACCAGCGCTGAAACTCTGCTCGAAGTAGCCCGTGACCCCAGGCATCTCGGTGCCCAGATCGGGTTCTTCAGCGTCCTGCACACCTGGAATCAGAAACTCCAACATCATCCCCATGTTCATTGCGTGCTGCCCGCGGGAGGTCTGTCAGCGGATCACAGACGCTGGATCCAATCCAATCGTTCCTTCTTTCTTCCCGTCAAGGTATTGAGCCGCGTCTTTCGCGGCAAGTTTGTCCAGGCTCTGAAGCGCGCCTTCCAAGAAGACAAGCTCGGTTTTCATGGAACTCTGAAGCTGCTGGCTCAACCCAAGATCTTCTCGGCCTGGCTCCGGCAACTCTTCCGCAACGACTGGGTGGTGTATGCCAAGCGCCCCTTCGGCGGCCTCGAGCATGTTCTTCGCTATCTTGGGGCTTACACCCACCGGGTTGCCCTATCCAATCACCGGCTCGTTGCCTTGGCTGAAGACAAGATCACTTTTCGCTGGAGGGATTCTGCTCACAAAAACAAGAAGCGTTTAATCACCATGCCGGTCGAAGAGTTCTTGCGGCGATTCCTCCTCCACGTGCTGCCTCGGCGTTTCGTCCGTATTCGCAACTTTGGCTTTCTGGCCAACCGCCACCGCGCAACCCTACTGCCGCTCTGTTCGCAATTGCTGGACTCAACCCCGCAATCGCAGTCGAGCACGCAGCCTGTTCCCAACGACGCCGGCACTCTCTCTTTCTGGACGTGTCCTCTCTGTGGCGGCCCCATGAGAGTGATCGAGATGCTTACGGTTGCTCAGATCCAGCTTCGTTCTCCGCCCTAAACCATCCATGCCCTGTATGAACCCACATCCGCGAGCTCGAACCATCCGCGTGTTTCGACACCAACCAGGTTCCTGCGTCTTATTCGATCCGAATCAGGTTGTGCCCGCCTCTTGCACAAGCCATTTCGCGCCCACTCTACCCGCATCACTCAAGAAAACCTTCAGACGCTTAAATCCTTCACAATTCGACCTGCACTCCCCGACCTTTTACTCCCACCTCAAGGTCATTCAAATCCCATAGGGTGCGCCGTCCCAGCGGCTTCCTTCAAGTCGCTGTATCGAAAGCACCCCCACACATCAAATCGGAGCTGCCTTTCACGCTGGGGCGCTTCCGATACAGCCCTAAGACTTCTGGCCCGGCATGCGTGCCTGAACTAGGTCGAGCAGTGTGAGCGGATACAATAACCCAAATGCCTTCGCCTTTAGACATTCCGTCGGGTATCGTTGACTGGGTTCGTAATGTTTTCTCCCAGGTGAATGCAAGGAGTTCAGCGACTCTTTCGCGAATCGCGAATATCTTTGAAACGACGCTCGACCATTCCCTAATTGCTCACCTTTCAGAGTTCGGGGCGCCGTTCAGGTTTCCGTCGGATTGGATAGTGAACCTCGACACCCACTTTCTCGGCGGTCGCTACTGGGGGCATTGGGAAATAGCGGACCTAGGAATCCTCGTCGTCTTCCGTCGCAAAGGTGAGATGCTCGGAACGAAAATCGCCCTACTTCAATCCAAGCGGCTGTATCCTGACGAGATCGAGAACGCCGTTGACATGCACCCGATGGACTATGAAACGGGCTTCGGTCGACTGCTGGCCTCGGACAGCGAGTACAGGTCCCAAATCAAGCCCCGCACCTTCAACTTCTCTGAGGAGTCGAAGTATCGTGCTCTTGCATATCGGGACAACCAGTACGAGGGCATTCTCAAATATTCCGAAGAACACGGAATCCCAGTTCACTATCTCCTCTACAACCCTGTAACCCTTCCATTCAGTGCCGAACTTCCCGCTGCAAGTGGCAACGAAAAGGTGCCCGAACTGAAGGTCGGGTGCCGCGTCATCAAGGCCGAGACGCTGAATGGCAAGCTTGGTCATCTTAAGGACTCCCAACATCCGTCGTTCCGAGATGCTGCCGGAAACCCCATGGCATCCGACTTCTGGACCCTCCAAAATTTCGTTGCTGATATGGTGATGGGCTGCAAAGAAGGTTACGTGGGCGGTACGAATCCGCTTCACGATCCAGGCCTATTTCGGGTGTTCAGCCTCCGTGGAGGACCTATTTCCGCTGCCATCTCGATCACTATTGACGCGCCCAGCCAGTAGAGCAATTCGAGGCGAATTCTCGCGAGTTATGAGCGAAGGTTGCTGTCAATTGGCATGCGCCCTTGGCCGGCATGTTTCTTGAGAACTTGGTCGCAAACGGGCTTCGCGGGAAACAGATTAATGGATTCCAATCTCCCCGAAGCCGACTTGAACGAAGCCGCTTTGCGGCGGACGCTATCGCGTGCGTGAAGCAAGCGACATCGGAGATCCGAGAGAAATTAAGGAGCAGGAGTCTTGAAAAATGGTGCGCCTCGGGTTTACGATGAGGCGAATCGTTGAGCCGGG